>JAFLCY010000039.1 GCA_017303485.1 Rhodobacterales bacterium | reverse complement strand
GGCCCGTGTCTGGTTCGCACCGAATTATACCGAAGCGGGCAAAAGGAAAACCGTCTGGCGCAGGAAAGGCTTCGATGGAGGGTGTGACCGATTGGCTGGTGAGAATCGGCACCTGGGGCTCGGTCCTTTTGCCGGGGCTGATCGTGCTGAGTTTCTGGGGCGGGATCGTCTGGTTCAGGATGCGCCGCCGCCTGCGCGAGATGAAGCGGCACGAGGACGAGGGGACGATCGGCCGCGCGTCGTTCTTCCAGAATGCGGACCTGCCGATGCACTACGATTTTGTGGCGCATCTCGGCACCGGCGGCCCGGCCCCGACAACCGTTGGCGAAAAGGTCCTGCGCCCGTCCATCGGCGTGAAACTGGTGATTTTGGGGCTGGTGGGCATGATCGCGTACTACGCCACCTCGACCAACTTCTGGCAGATCGGATCCAGTCCGCCGGATCGGGAAACAGAATGGATATTCACGGTGGTGCAGGTGCTGCTGCCGCTCGCGGCGCTGAACGGCATTCTATACGTCTTCACCAGCGAAGCGCGCTATGACCGGGACGTGCTGATCGTCACGCGGTTTTTCCGGCGTCGGGAGTATCGCTGGAAATCCCTGACCAGGATCGCAGACGGTGGCGCCTACGATCTGGTTCTTTTCTTCAAGCCGGGTGGCAAGGCAAAGGTGCTGAAGCACTCCGCCGGCATAGGCGAATTCAAGACTTTCGCCCTGGGCCAGGTCCGCAAGAACAGGATGGCAGATGCCTGAACTGCCCGAGGTTGAAACCGTTCGCCGTGGCCTGTTGCCCGTTCTGGAAGGCGCCGTCATCGCACGGGCCGAGGTCAACCGGCCCGACCTGCGCTGGCCCCTGCCGGACAGGATGGCCGAACGGCTGACGGGTCAGGCAGTCACCACGCTCCGGCGGCGGTCGAAGTACCTTCTCGCCGACCTCGATTCGGGCGAGACGCTGCTCGTCCATCTGGGCATGTCCGGGCGGATGCTGGTGTCCGGCGCGCAGATCGGCAATTTCCAGCATGATCACCCGGCACCGCAGAAACATGACCATGTGGTTCTGCACATGGACAATGGCGCGCGGATCACCTTCAATGACGCCCGCCGCTTCGGCGCGATGGACCTGATGCCCACTGCCCACTCGGGCGAACACATGCTGCTGAAGGGTCTTGGACCAGAGCCCTTCGGGAACGATTTCAACGAACCCTATCTGGTCGGTCGGCTGACGGGCCGCCGGACCCCGATCAAGGCGGCACTTCTGGATCAGGCTGTCGTGGCCGGCTTGGGCAACATCTATGTCGCGGAAGCGCTGTTTCGCGCACATGTCAGCCCCCTGCGGCTTGCCCGTGACCTTGCGGAACCGGAGGTCCGAGGCCTGGTCCCGATCATCCGCGAGGTTCTGACCGAAGCGATTGAGGCGGGCGGGTCCAGCCTCCGCGATTTCCGGCAGGCTAATGGCGAACTCGGCTATTTTTCCAAGCATTTTCAGGTCTATGGCAGGGAAGGCCAGCCCTGCGAAACGCCCGGCTGTACCGGTACGATCACGCGGACCGTGCAGTCCGGCCGATCCTCCTTCTGGTGCCCCGCATGCCAGAGGTGACTTGCCAAGCCGTCGTTTGGTGGTAGGAGTCCCCCCTGCCTCAATGCCAGGAAGGAGGCCGCCATGGCCTATGAAACGCTGATCGTCGAGATCGAGGACTATGTCTCGCTGATCCGGCTGAACCGCCCCGACGCGATGAACGCCCTGAACCTGACGCTGATGCGCGAGCTTGCGGCGGCGGTAACGGCGGCGGAAGCGAACGACCGGGTGCGCTGCATTGTCATCACCGGCTCGGAAAAGGCTTTCGCAGCCGGGGCGGACGTCAAGGAAATGGCAGGGAAAGGCTTCATCGACGTCTATTTCGATGACCTTTTCGGACCCGAGGCCAATGTCATCACCCGCGCCCGCAAGCCGATCATAGCAGCGGTTTCGGGCTACTGCCTCGGCGGCGGCTGTGAGTTGGCGATGCTTTGCGATTTCATCATTGCGGCCGATACCGCCAAGTTCGGCCAGCCCGAGATCAACCTCGGCATCGTCGCCGGAATGGGCGGCACCCAGCGCCTGACGCGTGCTGTCGGCAAGTCGAAGTCGATGGACATGCACCTGACCGGCCGCTTCATGGAGGCCGCCGAGGCCGAGCGCTGCGGTCTGGTCAGCCGGATGGTTCCGGCCGCGCGCCTGATGGAAGAGGTGATGAAGGCCGCGCAGAAGGTTGCCGAGAAATCTGCCGTCACTGCAATGGTGGTGAAGGAATGCGTGAACCGCGCGCAGGAAACCAGCCTGGCCGAAGGGCTTCTCTTCGAACGCCGGATGTTCCACGCGATGTTCGCCACCGAAGATCAGAAAGAGGGCATGGCCGCTTTCCTGGAAAAGCGGCAGCCGCAATTCCGCGACCGCTAGGGCTTTCCTTTCCCGCCGACTTGCCCTATAGGCCGACGCCACATGCGCGTGGGCCCGCTTAGGCAAGAATCAGATCCGTCTTTCAGGACGGGGCCTTCTGGTCTTTCGTGCAACAGAATTGAAACCGATAGACCGCAAGGAAGCCTCTCATGGCAAATACTGAACAGTCCAAAAAGCGCGCCCGCCAGTCCGAGGCCCGCTACGCCGTCAACAAGGCGCGCCGCTCGCGCATCCGCACCTTCCTGCGCAAGGTCGAGGAAGCTATCGCCTCCGGCAACGGCGAAGCCGCGACTGCCGCTCTCAAGGCGGCCCAGCCGGAACTGGCGCGCGGCGTGACCAAGGGCGTGCTGCACAAGAACACCGTCGCGCGCAAGTTGTCGCGCCTCGCGTCGCGCGTGAAGGCTGTCGCCAAGGCCTGACCGGACCGAATCCGGAACTTTCGAAGGGCGTGCCCGCCAAGGCACGCCCTTCGGCGTTTTTGCGCTTGTCGCGAGCGGGAAACCAGCCCTCCGTTGCCGAATTGCCAGAGCCCCCGGATTCGGGTTTGGGGAATCTCTGTCAAGCGCGTTGTTCAGTTGCAGTGTCTGCGCAGGGCTTGCTAGCGTGACCCTGCGATTCACTTCGTCTTGGGGGACAAGAACGGATCGCAAAGGGAAAGCTGCTGCACGGATTGGGCGCCTGCTGCGCCGTATTTTCTGAGTTTTCCATTTGCGATCAAAGAGTTGGAGGTAGCATCCAAGCTACCCCATCACGCGCGACAGACTGCCGGGCGACCGGCAGTGTGTGCTGTGCGTTGTTCCGTCCCGCAGGCAAGCCGGTGTTCCCGTGGCCCTCAGCTGGCCGCCGGGCAGCTTGGTCGGGGTGACTCGTTCAACGACGGAACGGGGAAGGGCCGAGTTTCAACGGCTCGTATTTGACAGGTCAAAGAATGACGAATGAAACCTGGGGGCAGGTTCGGGAAGAGCTGATCAAGCGGGTCGGCAAGCATAACTATGCCACCTGGATCGAACCGCTGAAACTGTCGCATCTGAAGAATGGCGTGGCGCGATTCGAAGTTCCGACGATCTTTTTCGGCGATTGGGTGCAGCGCAATTACGGCGACCACATCCGGTCGCAGCTGACCAGTGCCGGGGCGCCGGTGGACCGTCTGGAATTTGCCGTTGGCGCCGTGCCGCCTGTGGCACGGTCGGTCGCAGCCAAGGCTGCGCCAAAGGCCGCCCGTCCCCGCACCTCGGACGACGAGCTTCCGGGCGCACCGCTCGATGCCCGCTTCACCTTCGACAGCTTCGTGGTCGGCAAGCCGAACGAGCTGGCCCATGCCGCTGCCCGCCGGGTGGCCGAGGGCGGGCCTGTCACCTTCAACCCGCTCTTCCTCTATGGCGGCGTCGGCCTCGGCAAGACGCACCTGATGCATGCCATCGCACATGAGCTTCAGGCCCGCCATCCCGAGATGCGTGTGCTTTATCTCTCGGCCGAGCAGTTCATGTACCGTTTCGTGCAGGCGCTGCGTGACCGGCAGGTGATGGACTTCAAGGAGCTGTTCCGCTCGGTCGACGTCCTTATGGTCGACGACGTTCAGTTCATCGCCGGGAAGGACTCGACCCAAGAGGAATTCTTCCACACCTTCAACGCTTTGGTCGATGCGAACAAGCAAATCGTCATCTCTGCCGATCGTGCGCCGGGCGAAATCAAGGATCTGGAGGATCGCATCAAATCGCGCCTGCAATGCGGTCTTGTCGTGGACTTGCACCCCACCGACTATGAGCTGCGGCTCGGGATCCTGCAGCAAAAGGTTGAACATTACCGCAACCAGTATCGCGGGCTGACGCTTGCGGATGGCGTGCTGGAGTTCTTGGCGCATCGCATCACCACCAACGTCCGGGTGCTGGAAGGCGCGCTGACCCGTCTTTTCGCCTTCGCGTCGCTGGTGGGCCGTGAGATCACGCTCGATCTTGCCCAGGACTGCCTGGCCGACATTCTGCGCTCCTCGGACCGCAAGCTGTCGATCGAGGAAATCCAGCGCAAGGTGGCGGAACACTACAACATTCGTCTCTCCGACATGATCGGCCCCAAGCGTCTGCGCACAATTGCCCGGCCGCGGCAGGTGGCTATGTATCTGTCCAAGCAACTGACCCCGCGGTCCCTGCCGGAAATCGGTCGGCGCTTCGGGGGGCGCGACCACACGACCATCATGCATGGCGTGCGCAAGATCGAAGAGCTGATCACCACGGATAGCCAGCTTGCCGACGATCTTCAGCTTCTGCGCCGTCTGTTGCAGGGCTAGGGCCAAGGGGTCGCACTTGACGGCCCCGGCAAAGCCTTTCACAGTCCGATCCAACATAAGTGACCCGGTGGAAACCGGACAAATTTGCTGACCCTATCGGGCGGCAGGGGGAAGCCAGATGAAACTCTCGATCGAACGCGCCACGCTTCTGAAGGCGCTGGCGCAGGCGCAATCGGTGGTCGAGCGCCGCAACACCATTCCGATCCTCGCCAACGTCCTGATCGAGGCCGAGGGCAATCAGGTGTCCTTCCGCGCCACCGACCTCGATATCGAGGTCGTAGATCGCGCCCCTGCCATGGTCGAACGCGCCGGGGCGACCACGGTTTCTGCCGTCATGCTGCACGAGATCGTGCGGAAACTGCCGGACGGCGCGCTGGTGAACCTGTCGGAAGACGCCGCTTCAGGCCGCTTGACCATCACTGCGGGCCGGTCGACCTTCAGCCTGGCGACCCTCCCGAAGGAAGATTTCCCGGTGATGGCGACCAGCGAATATTCCTCGAACTTCTCGGCAAAGGCGCCCGAGTTGCGGCGGCTGTTCGACAAGGCGAAATTCGCGATCTCCACCGAAGAGACGCGCTACTACCTGAATGGCGTCTATATGCATGTGACCCAGGGCGAGGATGGGAAGGTCCTGCGCTGCGTCGCGACCGATGGCCATCGCCTTGCCCGGATCGACGCATCCCTGCCGGAAGGGGCCGAGGGGATGCCGGGCGTAATCGTGCCGCGGAAGACCGTGGGCGAGTTGCGAAAGCTGCTGGACGAAGACGACGCCAGCATCGCCGTCTCGGTTTCCGAAACGAAAGTTCGCTTTGCTACGCCGGCGATCACCCTGACCTCAAAGGTCATCGACGGCACCTTCCCGGATTATACCCGGGTCATCCCGACTGGGAACACTCGCAAGCTTGAGGTGGACGCATCCGAGTTCGCCAAGGCGGTCGACCGTGTGGCTACCGTGTCCTCCGAACGCTCCCGCGCTGTGAAACTGTCGCTGGAGGAGGATCGGCTTGTCTTGTCGGTGAACTCGCCCGACTCTGGCGCCGCCGAGGAAGAGCTTGCGGTCGCCTATGGCGACGAGCGGCTGGAGATCGGTTTCAACGCGAAATACCTCCTGGAGATCGCCAGTCAGGTCGACCGTGAGAACGCAGTCTTCCTCTTCAACTCTGCCGCCGACCCGACGCTGATGCGTGAAGGCAATGACACCTCGGCGGTCTATGTCGTCATGCCGATGCGGGTCTGACCTCGCGTAACCATCTGGTCTGAAAGGGAAGTCCGGTGGGCGGTCTGGCGATCGAGTCCCTCGCCCTGTCGCATTTCCGCAGCCATCGGGCGACGCGGCTGGCCTTTGACGGCCGTCCGGTTGCGATCTCCGGCCCGAATGGCGCAGGCAAGACCAACGTGCTGGAGGCCGTTTCCCTGCTCTCCCCCGGTCGGGGCCTGCGCCGTGCGGCAGCAGAAGACCTTGCCCGTCGACCGGAAGCACTTGGCTGGAAGCTCGCGGCAAAGGTTCTGGGCCTGTCCGCCCCGCATGAGATTGAGACCTGGGCCGAACCAGGAGAGTCGCGCCAGGTCCGCATCGACGGCAAGGCCGCAACGCAAGCAAGCCTTGGCCGGGTGCTGCGCATCCTCTGGCTGGTTCCTGCGATGGACCGTCTGTGGATCGAAGGTGCAGAGGGACGACGAAGGTTCCTTGATCGCATGGCTCTGTCATTCTTCCCAGAGCATGCCGAACAATCGCTCGCATACGAAAAGGCAATGCGCGACCGGAACCGGCTGATCCGCGATCAGGTAACGGACGCACACTGGTATGCGGCACTGGAAGCACAGATGGCCGAGGCGGGCGAGGCGATCACCGCGCACCGTCGCGCCGCCATTTCCCGCATCGCCGATGCCGCCGTCCCCGACAGCGCCTTTCCCTCTGCTGACCTCACCCTCACCGGCCCGGATGGTACAGACGAACCGCAGGACCTTGCCGTCGCGCTGGCTGAAGGCCGCCGCCGCGACATCGCCGCCGGGCGCACGCTGGTCGGCCCGCATCGCGCCGACCTTCTGGCCCGCTACACGGCCAAGGACGTACCCGCCGACCAATGCTCGACGGGTGAGCAGAAGGCCCTGCTGATCAGCCTGATCCTCGCCAATGCCCGCGCCTTGGCCGAGGATATTGGTCGCGCGCCGATCCTTCTGCTGGACGAGGTTGCGGCACATCTGGATGAATCCCGTCGCGCCGCGCTCTATGACGAGATCTGCGCCCTGGACGCGCAGGCCCTGATGACCGGCACCGAAGCGGATCTCTTTTCGGCGCTGGGCAACCGGGGCCAGTCCATTTCCGTCCAGGAATCCCAGGCCGGATCACTGATCTCTATGGAATAACCGAATGACTGTTTCGCTACATCAGCTTCTTCTCTACGCCCTTGGCATGGCGGGTCTCTGGGCAGTTCCGGGGCCGGTCTGGGTGGCTCTCATTGCCCGATCCCTGTCCGGTGGATTCGCCGCTGCATGGCCACTGGCGATCGGGGTCGCCATTGGCGACCTCGTCTGGCCGCTGACCGCGATCCTGGGCCTGTCCTGGATCGAAAGCGCCTATGGCGACTTCCTGTCGATCCTGCGCTGGGTGGCAGCGGCCATCTTCCTGATCATGGGCGTACTGCTGATCCGCAAGCCCGCTGCCACACTGAACGCCGACAGCCGCCTGACTCGGCCGGGCATGTGGGCGGGGTTTTCAGTTGGCGTCGCAGCGGTGATCGGCAACCCCAAGGCGATCCTGTTCTACATGGGCGCGCTGCCCGGCTTCTTCACGCTGGAACGCCTGACCGCCCCCGATGTCGCCGTCATCATTGCCATTTCGGCGGCGATCCCGATGGTCGGGAACCTGGGTCTGGCCTACTTCCTGGACCGCGCCCGGCAACTCTTGTCCAGCCCGGAAAGCGTGCGCCGGTTGAACGTCGGCTCGGGCATTTTGCTGATCGGCGTCGGGCTGGTAATCCCGTTCCTCTGACACCAAATCTTGTGGCCAAGGGGTGACATTCACGCCCTGAAACGCTATAAATCGCGCGCAACGACAAGGGTTTCCCTCGCATGGCTGACCAGCCCAAAAAGCCGGCCGAATACGGCGCCGATTCCATCAAGGTTCTCAAGGGGTTGGAGGCGGTTCGCAAGCGCCCCGGCATGTACATCGGCGACACAGACGATGGCTCGGGCCTGCACCACATGGTCTATGAGGTCGTGGACAACGGGATTGACGAGGCCCTGGCGGGTCACGCGACGGCGGTGATCGTCAAGATCCACGCGGATGACAGCGTTTCCGTCTTCGACAACGGCCGGGGCATCCCCGTCGACATGCACCCGGAAGAAGGGGTCAGCGCCGCCGAGGTCATCATGACCCAGCTGCACGCCGGCGGCAAGTTCAACAACACGGATGAGGGCGGCAACGCCTACAAGGTCTCGGGCGGATTGCACGGCGTCGGCGTCTCGGTGGTCAACGCGCTGTCGGAGTGGCTGGAACTGACGGTCTGGCGCAACGATATCGAGTATCGCGCCCGGTTCGAGGATGGTGATGTCACCGTCCATGTCCACGAGGTCGGACCGGCGCCGGGCAAGCGCGGGACAGAGGTGCGCTTCCTCGGCAGCGCCAAGACCAACCGGCCGGACGGCACCTTCTCCAACCTCGACTACAGCTTCAAGACGCTGGAGACCCGTCTGCGCGAACTGGCTTTCCTGAACTCCGGGGTGCGGATCATCCTGGAAGACGAACGCCACGCCGAACCGCAGAAGGTGGAGCTGTTTTACGAAGGCGGCGTTCGGGAATTCGTGAAATACATTGACCGTTCGAAGACCGCCGTGATGCCGGAACCGATCTACATGGTGGGCGAAAAGAACGGCATCGGCGTCGAGGTCGCGATGTGGTGGAACGACAGCTACCACGAAACCGTATTGCCGTTCACAAACAACATTCCCCAACGCGATGGCGGCACCCATCTGGCTGGATTCCGCGGTGCGCTGACCCGTACCATCACCTCTTACGCTCAGTCTTCGGGCATCGCCAAGCGTGAGAAGGTGGACTTCACCGGCGATGACGCGCGCGAGGGGCTGACCTGTGTGCTGTCCGTCAAAGTGCCGGACCCGAAATTCTCCAGCCAGACCAAGGACAAGCTGGTCTCCTCCGAGGTGCGCCCGGCGGTGGAGAATCTGGTCAATGAAAAGCTCGCCGAATGGTTCGAGGAGAACCCCGGCCCGGCGAAGGTCATTGTCGGAAAGATCGTCGAGGCCGCACTGGCGCGCGAAGCCGCGCGGAAGGCCCGCGAACTGACTCGCCGCAAGACCGCGCTGGACGTGGCTTCCCTGCCCGGAAAGCTGGCCGATTGCCAGGAACGCGATCCCGCGAAGTCCGAGCTGTTCCTGGTCGAGGGTGACTCCGCCGGCGGCAGCGCCAAGCAAGGCCGCTCACGGGCAAATCAGGCCGTGCTGCCGCTGAAAGGCAAGATCCTGAACGTGGAGCGCGCCCGGTTCGACCGGATGCTCTCCAGCCAAGAGATCGGCACCCTGATCACCGCGCTTGGCACCGGGATTGGCCGCGACGAATTCAACATCGGCAAGCTGCGCTACCACAAGGTCGTCATAATGACCGACGCCGACGTGGACGGCGCCCATATCCGCACGCTCCTCCTGACCTTCTTCTTCCGCCAGATGCCGGAGCTGATCGAGGGCGGTTATCTCTACATCGCGCAGCCCCCGCTCTATAAGGTCGCGCGCGGCAAGTCCGAGGTCTATCTGAAGGATCAGGCCTCGCTGGACAGCTATCTGATCGAGATGGGCACCGAGGGCGCGGTGCTGCGCCTGACCGACGGGCAGGAAATCGCTGGCAACGACCTTGCCCGTGTCATCGAGGGCGCGCGCCAGTTCCGCCGGGTGCTTGATGCCTTCCCGACTCACTATCCGCGCGCGATTCTGGAACAGGCGGCGCTGGCCGGTGCCTTTGACCCGGGCCGCGCCGACGAAGACTTGCAGCTTGTCGCGGACACTGTTGCCAAGCGGCTGAATCTGATCGCGCCCGAGTTCGAGCGCGGCTGGCAGGGCCGCATCACGCAGGACCACGGCATTCGCCTTTCCCGCATCCTGCGCGGGGTTGAGGAGTTGCGGACCCTGGACGGGGCGGTCCTGCGGTCATCGGAGGCCCGCAAGCTGTCACAGATCGCCGGGCAATATCGAGAGGTCTATCGCGACCCGGCGCGTCTGGTGCGCAAGGACCGTGAGCAGGCGATTCACGGCCCCATCGACCTGCTGAAGTCCATCCTGGCCGAAGGCGAAAAGGGCCTGACCCTGCAACGCTACAAGGGTCTGGGCGAGATGAACCCCGACCAGCTTTGGGAAACCACGCTCGATCCCGAGGCGCGGACGCTGTTGCAGGTCAAGGTCGACGACCTGGCCGAGGCCGACGACATTTTCTCCAAGCTGATGGGCGATGTGGTGGAACCCCGTCGCGATTTCATCCAGCAGAACGCGCTGTCGGTCGAGCATCTGGATTTCTAAAGCCATCCCAACGGATGCGCCGAGAATCCATGGCAGGCTGACCCATCGGGAAAGTCGATCGACCAGTTCTCTGGTGTGGTTGACCTGCCGTCGCGTACCCAGCGGCCCCAGCGCGCAGCGATGATGGCGTGGATGTCGGCGCGGCGGCCAAGCTTTTGCAGTGCAAGGAAAAGATAGTGGTGCATGAAGGGGCTGGCGAGGGCAGGCTGGCCCTTCTTCGGGGCGTCGTCGAGGTTCAGTGACCGCGCGATGATCCGGTCGGCTATCGCGTCGGCTTCGGCATCGACGACCTCTCCGGTCATAATCAGCAGAGCCAAGGCAAGCTGGCTCGCCGTCTCGCCACCCGGGCTTTCGCGCCAGCCGTCCGGCGCACGATGACCCCGCAACGCACGCGCCAAATGCGTCGCTTGATCCCCCCAATCCGCCGTCCGCCCGACCCGTCCCGCCATCTCTGCCGCCACCTGCAGGGCATGCAGATACCGCAGGTTCAACGTCAGGTTAGGCTCCTCCCGGCTCATCGGCGACCAGTCGAGGAACAACCGCCGCCCCGGCGGATTGCGCAGCAATCCATCCGGTCCCCGGAATGTCGCCGTCCGCTCCAGCATCCGGGTCAGCACGCCCCAATGCCGCTGCCAGACCGCTTCCGGCTCGGCGATGCCGGGATGCGTCGCGCAGCCCGCCAGCAATTCCACCCAGGCGAAGTTGTAGTCCGTCACCGCATAGGCCGGAACCTCGCCCGGTAGGACGCTGGGGAGGAACCCTTCCGCATCCACCCCTTCCGCCGCCATGTCGATGGCAAACAAAAGCGGTCGCGGATCATCCGAGACGCCCCGCAGCGCCCAGTCCTGCGCCACGGCATCACCAAGCCAAAGACTGCTTTCCCGCCAGACCCCATCCACGAACCCGTCCTGCAGACAGGCGAGAGTGGCCCGACGACACATTGCGGCGACGTCTTGCAGGATGCCGTCCAACCGCGGCAAAGGTCTCTCCACCACCGGAGTCGCCAGCAATCGAACGTGGAATCTCGGTTCCGCCGCTACTCCGCCGCCCATCAGCGCAAAGACCAGATAGCGCGCACCGCGGGGAGTGAAGCCCTCCACGACTTGTCGCCCCTGCCGCAAGATGAAACGATCAGTGGGCCGCATCCGGCAATAGGTCTCGGGGTCGGAGAGGACAAGTTCACCGTCCCGCAGCTTCTCGGCATATGAGATCAGAACCGATTCACCCCCCGCCGCCGTGACCTCTGCCCCGCCCGGACAAGTCCGGCTCTCTCCCAGATCGAACACCCAGATCGCGGACTGCCCGGTTGGAAGCAGGGCAGGGGCTGCGCTTGGCCCGGACAATGAAAAGGCTTTTCGAAGATCGGCATGCGGATCGTGTGTCGGTTCAGGCCAAGGCCCGACCCGCACTTGCCACGGCCTCTCCAACACCCGCACCTCCTCTTCCGGCAACGCAGTTGTCCGAGGCCGAAGCCGCTGCCAGATCTGCCCCTCCGCCGCCTGCACTACGCGCGCCGGTTCCCAGTCGGACGCCTCGGCCTCCACCCAATCCTCCGCCAGCCGCAGGTCGCGGTCTTCAACCCCCGTGCCGTAGATCGAAACCCTCTCCACCCGGTCCGACCACCCCTGATCCCGGCGTACCTTCCAACCCGGCCCGCTTGCCAGAACGATCTTCCCATCGACTTCCAGCCAGCCGATCATCCCGCAAGCACCGCGATGGACGTAGGCGAAATGCGAATAGCCCGCGGAATAGACCTGGACCGCGATCCGGTTCAATCCGGGTTGCAGCAGGTTTGTGATTCTGCGTTCGTCAACCGCCATCGACGACGGCCAGGACCGCTCCGGCCCGCGACCGGCAAAGACGCCGTTGATCCAAAGGCGATAGCGGCTATCCGCTGAAATGAAGAAGGTGGCCTCTGTCAGAGGATCACTGAGTTGGAAATCAAAACGAAAGTTCAGGTACGTCTCGTGCAAGTCGAACGGATGCGCCGGGCCAATCCAGACCGCGCTGCCGGGAACCACAAGTGCTGTACTGGCAGCTGCCAGCATCAATGCAGTGTCCCGTACTGCGCAGCCAGCTTGTTCACCAGCCGGTAGGCCCGGACCAGCCGCATCGGCGGAATGTCGGGCTGGATGAAATGCCCGCCGTTGAAGATGAAGCCGCCGCCGGGTGCATAGATGCCGAAGCGTTCGGTGATGTATTCGTCCAGCTCTTCGCCATCATACTTCAGCAGCCCGTCGATCACGTCCAGCGAGCCATAGATGACGATCTTGTCGCCCCATTTCGCCTTCACCTCGCGCGGGTCGATGCCGGCGCTTTCCTGCACCGGGTGCCAGGAGGTGTAGCCCATCTCGATGATGTCATCGACCACCTGCAGGATATAGCCATCTGAGTGCAGGTTGACCGGCATTCCGCGCGACCGGGCATGCTGCACCACCCGCATCGCATAGGGCTTGATCAGCTTGCGCCAGGATTTCGGGGAAAACAGCATCGTCCCGTTCGATCCCCAGTCGTCCGAGAGGGTCATCATGTCCACGCCCGCCTCGATCATCTGGTCGACCTGGATGCACATCCAGTCCGCGTAGCGGTCGAAGAAGGCCGCCATCAGATCGGGGTTGCCGCCCAGGTTCATCCAGCAATTCTCGATGCCAAGGAAGGACGACGTGCCCTCCACCATCCCCCAGCAATGCGCCAGCACGCAGCGCTTGCCCTTGTGATCGCGGATCGCGGTGGCGATGTTGGTGCCGCCGAAGTCATAGTTCCAGTCGGTGAAATTCATCCACTTCGGATCGCGCGGATCTTCTAGCGGCACCCCGGCCAGTTCGTGAATGTCGAACCTGCGGCCATGCTGGTTTGGGAAGGGCATCAACCCGACAAAAACGTCGATCCCGAACTCCTCGATGAACTTCTCGCGCGGGCCGTAGTCGGCCTCCAGCCGCTCCAGGAACTGCTTCTGGTACAGCCAGCAGTCGATGGGAGTGCGATCCACCGGCTTGTGGTTGATCGTCGCCATCACCCGTTCATAACCGTTCATTCAGATTCCTCCAAAAGCAGCATCCGCCGCCAGTCCTCAAGCCCCACCCCGGCGACGAATTCAGAGTGGAACCCTTCCCAATGCACCTGCTCCCACTCGGGGACGATGCCGCGGATTTCTGCCGGGCACTTGCGGATCAGCTCGGCATAGGCTGACTCAAGCAGCCGGTAACCGGATGTCGCCGAGACCTTGTAGCGCGGATGCGGCGCGATCAGCCCGTCCTCCACCATCGCCGCGTCCAGAACGTCAGACATCTGGTGCAGAAGTTCCAGTTTCCGTTCCCACGGCGTCGACAGCTTCGGCGCTTCCTCCACTATCGACGCAAGGCGCGCGCCCATCCGGGGCAGGCGGTGGAACATCACCGTCAGCCACTTGTCATAGGGGTAGTACTGCCGGTCCAGGAGGAAGGCCATCTGTACCCCCCAGCGCAGGGACCGGGCGAATGTGGTGCTGGCGTAAAGCTCGTTGTCCCGCAGCAAGGCCCGCTTCAGCGCATAGACCCCCATGCCGCTGAAATACCGGCACCAATGGGCTAGGCGGCGCAATCGCACCTTCTCGGGGTAGTATGCTGCCAGCGCTTCCCGCACTGCCGAGAACCGGCCCGAAGGGTCATGCCAGACCTCCCCGGCGACGATGTGCATTACGTCCTCCTCGGGGATCGACAGCCATTGTGAATAACTGCTCGGAGGACGATCAAGACCGATGGTCGAGCGCAGATGATGCTCCAGAGATCCCAGCGCGACGCCCTTCGTCCGCGTATAGCCTTCACGCAACTCGCGGCCCCGCCACGACGAAGGCAACCCCTCAGCCAGTGCATCTTCGATCGCCGCCCCTTGCGCAGCCATCACACCCTCAGGCAGCAGGACATTCACCCGAAGCCCGAAGTGGTGGTCGGTCGAATACTCGTCGTCCAGCCGAAGCACTTCGGAGCCGTAGCCGAAAACCCCCGCAGCCATCTGCGCCGTCGCCGCCGGGAAGCGCGAATCCAGGAACGGATGCACCACCTCATCCCAGAAGGCGTGGCTTTCGTCGATGATCGAGTGCTTTGTCATGCGCCCGGCCTCCCCTCCGGTGCAGAGTTACACGATACCCGAGGACGACCCTTTCACCTCCGGTCGCTCCTTCGCCACCCGGTCGCGGTAGCCCGAGGCGCGATAGGCCGCGATCGGGTCAAACGCCCCGCCCTGCCGCATCCGCGCTTCAGCCAGAATGGGCGAAACGTCGGTCAGGAAGCCGGCCTTCAGGCAGCGGTGTGCCGCCATCACATCGTTCGCACCCTGAGCCTCCTCCAGCGCCTTCCGGTCCACCAGCGAGGCCTGCACATAGGCCCGCGCGATCTCCACCGCCGAGCCCATCAGGCTTTCGATCGGGTCGGTGACGTTGTGGCTTTGGTCGATCATGTAGCTGGGATTGACCCCCTTGGCCCCGCGAAGTTCGGCCTCGACCAGTTCGTTGAAGACAAGGAACAGTCGGAACGGATCGACCGAGCCCGAGTCGAGATCGTCATCGCCATATTTCGAGTCGTTAAAGTGGAACCCCGCCAACCGCCCCACATGCACCAAGCGTGCCACGATCTGCTCGATGTTCACGTTCGGCGCGTGGTGGCCAAGGTCCACCAGGCATTTCGCTTTCGGACCAAGATGTTGCGCTGCCATCAGCGACGACCCCCAATCGCTGATCACCGTCGAATAGAAAGCCGGTTCGTACATCTTGTGTTCGATGAACATGGCCATGTTGACGGGCAGCGCCGCATAGACCTCTTCCATCGCGGTCAGATAGTTCTCGAACATGCCGGACAGGCTCTGCTGCCCGGCGAAGTTCGTCCCGTCGCCGATCCAGACCGTCAGCGCCGGGGCGCCCAAAGCTTTGCCGATCTCGATGCACTCTATGTTGTGCGCCACCGCTTGCGCCCGGATGTCCGCCTTGCTGTTCGCCAGTGACCCATAGCGGTAAGACAGCCCCTGATCCGCCTGATCCTGAAAGGTGTTCGAGTTCACCGCATCGAACCCCAAGCCATACTGCGCCGCCTCTTGCCGCAAGGCGTTGTAATCGCTCACCTTGTCCCAGGGGATATGCGGCGAAATCGTCCGCGTGCCCCGCGTCAGCTGCTGGATCACGCCGCAGTCGGCCAGCTTGTCGTGGATGTTGCGCGGCTCGCCCCGCCCCGGAAAGCGGGCAAACCTTGTGCCGCCGGTCCCCACGCCCCAGGTCGGCACCGCCACCGACCAGGCCATCGCACGCGCGACCGCGGCCTCGATATCCACCCCGCGCCGGGCCAGTTTACGCCCCAAGGCCCCGAACTCATCCTCATGCGCGCCGCGCGCCGCCTCGTTCAGCGATCCGACCAGATCCCCCGAAATCAGCATCCCCACCCCCTACCGCGAGAAGGACACGGCATTGCCCGCGTCCACGTTCAGGAAATTGCCGGTCGATTTCGCCGACAGGTCGGAAGCGAAGAAATACACCCCTTCGGCAATGTCCTCGGGGAAGACCGAGCGCTGCAACAGGCTGCGTTTGCGGTAATGCTCTTCGAGGTCCGACACGGCGATCTTGTTCGACGCCGCGCGCTGCTCCGACCACTCGCCCTTCCAGATCTTCGAGCCGCGCAGCACCGCGTCCGGATTCACCACGTTGACCCGGATCCCCAGCGGCGCGCCTTCTAGCGCCATGCAGCGTGCGAGGTGAATCTCCGCCGCCTTCGCCGTGCAATAGGCCGAAGCGCCCGGAGACGCCGCCACCCCGTTTTTCGACGAGATGAACACCATCGACCCGCCGATGCCTTGCGCCTTCAGCACCCGATAGCCCTCGCGACCGACCAGGAAATAGCCGGTGGACAGGATGTCCATCGTCCTGTTCCACATGGCGAGGGTCGTATCCTCGACAGCTGCTGCGCTGGTGATTCCGGCGTTGTTCACCAAGACGTCCAGCCCGCCATATTCGGCCACCGTGTATTCCACCGCCGCGATGACCGCCGCCTCGGAGGTCACGTCCATCACCACGCCCCGGACCATGTCGCGGCCATAGCGCTTGCCGAAACCGGCAACGACCTCGTCCAGCGCGGTCTGGTCGATATCCGCCAGCACCACGTTGCAGCCCTCGCACAACAGCCTTTCGGCAGAGGCCGATCCGATCCCGCCCGCCCCGCCGGTGATGAAGGCCACCCGGCCCTGCATCGCTTTCGGCTTCGGCATCCGCTGCAGCTTCGCCTCCTCCAGCAGCCAGTATTCGATGTCGAATGCCTCCTGCTCCGGCAGGCCCTGATACTGGGAAACCCCCGAGGCTCCCCGCATCACGTTGATCGCGTTGACGTAGAACTCCGCCGAAATTCGCGCCGTCGCCTTGTCCTTGGCAAAGGACAGCATCCCCACTCCGGGGACCAGATAGATCACCGCGTTCGGATCACGCATCCCCGGGGAATTGGGCCGCTTGCAGCGGTCGTAATAGGCTGCATAATCCGCCCTGTAGCCCGCGATCAGCCCGTCCAACGCGGCAGCATCGGCGTCAGCCGAGATCACCAACGGCTTGATCTTCGTCCGCAGGAAATGATCGGGGCAGGAAGTTCCCATCGGCGCCAGCTGGTCAAGCGAACGAGAGTTCACAAATTCCAGCACCTCCGGCGCATCGGTGAAGTGCCCCACCATATTCGCGCCGCCCGAAATCCGCCCCCGGATCAGCGGCATCAGTCGCCGTGCTGTCGTCCTGCGGTCCTCGGCGGGCAGCGAGGCCACCTTCTCCCCGCCGAACACGGGCCGCTTCAAGTTCGCGTCCAGCCAGACGGCGGCCTTGTTGATCATCTCCAGCGTTAGCAGATAGCAGTCCTTTGCTGTATCGGCCCAGGTGAACAACCCATGCTGCCCCAGTACCACGCCCTTCAGCTTCGGATTTTCCTCCGCCATCCGGCCCAGCTTGATCCCCAGGTCGATGCCGGGCCGCTGCCACGGCAGATAGCCAAGTTCGCCCCCAAAGATCTCTTGCGTCAGCCGCACCTGATCGGCCGAGGCAGCAATCGCGATCACCGCGTCGGAATGGACATGGTCGACATGGGCGCGCGGCACGAACCCGTGCAGCCAGGTGTCGATCGACGGCGCGCGCGGGTTCAGGTTGAAGATCGTGTGTCCCAGCGCCTCGACCATCGCATCTTCCTGGTCCAGCCCCCGGTACTGCGCCCGCAGCTGCATCAGCTTGGTCATATACAGCGTCGCGAACCCGTCAAGCTTCATCGACCCGATATCGCCGCCCGAGCCCTTGACCCACAGCACTTCCACCGGATCACAGCTCAGGGGATCGACGGCTGAAACCTTTGCGCTGGTGTTTCCCCCACCGAAGTTGGTGATTCGCAGGTCCGATCCCAGCAGGTTGGATCGGTAAAGAAGCTTCCCGGGCTCATCCAGACTGGCGGCGTAAGCGTCGTCCCACAGGGACGGAAGGGTGATTTCCTGAGTCATCTGTCCGACTTTGGCTGAAAGGATTTGCAGCCAAGGATAGGGTCGAAACGCTCACAGTCAATCATGAATGCGCATTCTGCGCCGCAGAGACTCTTCCGCAATGCAGCATTGCGATTGTTTGTTGACGGATATGAGCGATTCTGACAGCCTTCCACTCATGATGCATGAACGCGAAAGATGGCAGCTGATCCTGACCCGCCTGCGGGACAAGGGGATCGTCCGGGTGGCGGATCTTGTCGGGATCACCGGGGCCTCGGTGGCGACGCTGCGCCGTGACCTGGCCAAGCTGGAGGATTCCGGCCAGCTCCGCCGCGTCCACGGTGGCGCGGAATCGGTCGCCTCGGGCCAGACGCCGCTGACCGCGCCGTCCTTCGATTCCAGCCAGACCCTGAACGCCGACCTGAAGCGCGCTGTCGCCCAAGGTGCAGCAAACCTCTGTCAGGACGGCGATTCGATCATCCTGAACGCGGGCTCCACCACCTGGTTCATGGCGCAATGCCTGCGCCAGCACCGGATGCAGGTCCTGACCAATTCCTTCCCCATCGCGCAGGAACTGATCGCGCATTCGGCCAACCGTGTCGTTCTGCCGGGCGGTGAACTCTACCGCGAGGCCGGGATCATCCTTTCGCCCTTCGATGAAGACGCGATCCAGCATTTCGCCGCCTCGAAGATGTTCATGTCCTGCTACTCGATTACCCCTCTGGGTGTCATCGAAAGCGATCCGCTTATCGCCCGGGCCGAGGCAAAGCTTCTCAGCCGCACCGAAAAGCTGATCGTCGTCGCCGATTCCACCAAGTTCGAGGCGCGGGGCAACATGGTGGTCTGCCCGCTGACCCGGGTGACGACCCTGATCACCGATACCGGCGCCCCACCGCACATGCTGGATCACCTGCGCCAGTCCGGCGTCGAGGTGATCCTGATCGATCCAAAGCAAGCGAAGGTCCTGACCGCGGCCTGAGGAGGGGCGGCAGGCGAAACAAACGGGAGGAAACGACAATGATGATGAAATTGACCGGCCTTGCCCTTGCGGCTGGCCTTGCCGCCAGCCTGATGGGCTCCACCGCCTTGGCCGAAGCGGTTACTGCCGCTCCCGGCCAGCAGGTGAATGCGGTCCTTCTGCCGAAATTCCTCGGCATCCTGCCCTTCGACCAGGCCAACCGCGGCGCACAGGAAGCGGCAGCGGAACTCGGCTCGACCGGCACGCTGGAATTCATCGGCCCGACGCCGGAGAATTCCGCCGCCGGCCAGATCGAGATGCTGACCACCGCGACCACCCAGAAGCAGAACGTGGTGATGCTGTCGAACAACGCGGGCGACCAGATCGCCCCCGCCGCCGAAGCCGCCGCTGCCGCGGGCACCAAGGTCGTGACCTGGGACAGCCCGATCCCGAACGGCGCGGGTGAAGCCTTCTTCGTCGCCCAGGTCGACTTCGGCTCGATCGGCACCGTTATGGCCGACATGGCTTTCGACCTTGCTGGCGGTGCAGGCGAAGTCGCGATCCTGTCGGCCTCGCCGGACGCGTCGAACCAGAACGCCTGGATTGACGCGATGAAAGCCACGATGGCGGCCGATGCCAAGTACAAGGACCTGAAGCTGGTCGACGTCGTCTACGGCAACGACCAGTCGGAAGAGAGCTACAACAAGGCCCTCGGCCTGGTGGACAAGTATCCCGACCTCAAGGTCATCATGGCCCCCACCACCGTCGGCATTGTCGCCGCCGCCAAGGCCATGCAGGACGAGGGCCTGTGCGAGAAGGTCAAGGTCTCCGGTCTCGGCCTTCCGGCGGAAATGGTCAGCTACTCGCTGAACGGCTGCGCCCCGCAGTTCGCGCTGTGGAGCTTCGTCGACCTCGGCTACCTGACCTATCAGGCCTCCTATGCGCTGGCGACGGGTGCCATCAAGGGCGAAGTGGGTGAGGAATTCACCGCCGGCCGCATGGGCAGCTTCAAGATCGAGGAAGACCCCGGCCGCGCTGGTGCCAAGCGCATCCTGATGGGGCCGTTCACCGTCTACACCAAGGACAACGTCGAAGCCGCCGCCAACTAAGGCCGCTTCGTTTCGGGGCCGCACGCTCCCGTGGCCCCGATCCTACCCCGGACGACTTGCCCTCTCGCATCGGAACCCGCCCCATGACCCAGCCGGTCCTGGAACTTCAAGGCCTGTCCAAGAGCTTCGCCGCCACGCAGGCGCTGAAGGACATGAGCCTTACCGTCCTGCCCGGCGAGGTCCATGCCATCGTCGGCGAAAACGGCGCGGGAAAGTCCACGCTGATCAAGATCATGACCGGCGTCCACCAGCCCGACACCGGCACCATCCGGGTCGAGGGCCAGCCCGTGACGCTCAAATCCACCGAAGCCGCGCAGGAAACCGGCATCGCCGCGATCTACCAGGAGCCGATGGTCTTCCCCGACCTCAACGTCGCCGAGAACATCTTCATCTCGAACCGCGCCAAGGGCCGCATCATGCGCTGGTCCGAAATCACCCGCGAGGCCGACGCCCTCATCGCCCCCCTCGGCGTCAAACTCGACGTCCGCCGCGCCGCCGCAGGCCTGACCCTTGCCGAACAGCAGACCGTGGAAATTGCGCGCGCCCTCTCGCTCAAGGTCAAGGTCCTGATCATGGACGAACCGACCGCGAGCCTTTCCGCCCACGAAGTCGCCCGCCTCCTCGACATCGCCCGCGCGCTGAAGGCCCAAGGCGTCGCCGTCATCTACATCTCGCACCGCCTGGATGAGATCTTCCGCATCGCCGACCGCGTCACCGTGATCCGCGACGGCCAGCACATCTCGACCAAGCCCATCGCCGAGGTCACCGAAGACGGCCTCGTCAAGGACATGGTCGGCCGCGCGCTGGAAAGCTTCGCCGTCAAGACCGCCGCCAACCCGCACGGCGAGACCCTGCTTTCCGTGAAGGATCTTGGCCTTGCGGGCACGTTTCGGGGCATCACCTTCGACCTCCACAAGGGCGAGGTCCTCTGCCTCGCCGGTCTCGTCGGCGCGCGGCGCACCGATGTCGCCCTTTCTCTCTTCGGTATCGCCCCGGCGACCGAAGGCACCATCGCCCTCGCGGGTGAGCAGGTCCGCATCAGCACCCCGCAACAGGCGATGGACCTTGGCATCGCCTATGTCTCCGAAGACCGCCGCAAGCTCGGCCTCGCCATGACCTTGCCGATCTTCGCCAACATCTCGCTGGCCAGCCTGAAGAAGCTCCTGAAACCCTTCGGCCTCATTGACCGCGCGGCGGAGGCCGCAATGGCCGAAACCTACCGCAAGCGCCTCGCCATCCGCTCCCCCGACACCCTGATCGAGGTCGGCAAACTCTCGGGCGGCAACCAGCAGAAAGTCATGCTGGCCAAATGGCTTGAAACGAAACCCCGCGTCCTGATCTTCGACGAACCCACCCGAGGCATCGACGTCGGCGCCAAGGCCGAGGTCCATGCCATCATCCGGCAACTCGCCAGCGAGGGCGTCGCCATTCTCGTCATCTCGTCCGATCTGCCTGAGGTGCTGGCTTTGGCCGACCGCGTCCTTGTCATGCGCGAGGGCAGGCAGGCGGGCATCCTGCCCATCGAGGAGGCCACGCAAGAGCGCGTCATCGCCATGGCCGCCGGACAGGCCACTGCCGAAAGACCCGCCGCATGACGCGGCCATTTTCTGTCGCCAAATATCCCCGCCGGAGGCCCTCCGAGCCGGTTGCGCGCCCTTCGCGCGCAGAGGCGAGACAAAAGGCTCGCGCGTCAGCGCTCAATTCAACAGCTGTCTCAACCCGCGCCACCGGAGGCCACCCATGACCGGCCTCATTTCCCGAGCCTCGCCGCCGTCGCTGCGTCTCCTCGCGCTGGGCCTCGCGCTCCTTGCGACCGTCCTTTTCTTCGCCACCCAGATCGAGGGCTACCTCTCCCCCCGCATGTTCACCCGGATCAGCACCTCCGCTGCCGTCGTGCTGCCCATCGCGGTAGGGCAGGCCATCGTGATCATGACCCGCAACATCGACCTCTCGGCAGGCTCGATCCTTGGCGTAGTTGCCTACATGGCCGGGCAACTCCTGTCCTCGATGCCCGACCTCCACCCGATCCTTGCCGTCCTCTTCTGCATGGCGCTTGGCGCGGGCTTCGGGGCGCTCAACGGGATCATCATCGCCTTTGGCCGCGTTCCCGCGATCATCGTAACCCTCGGCACTCTGGCACTTTTCCGCAGCTTCCTGGTTGAATGGTCCGATGCCAAGACCATCACCACCGCCAGCCTGCCGCAATGGCTGGTCGACCTGCCCTCGGCGAACGCCGTCTCCCTTTTCGGGCTCGACATCCGGGTCACCGTCCTGATCGCACTCTCCGCCTGTGTCGTCACCGGCCTTGCGCTGACCTACTACCGCCCCGCCCGCCGCTTCTACGCCGTCGGCTCCAACCCCGACGCCGCCGTGATGGCCGGGATCAATGCCCGCCGCGTGGTCCTCTCCGCCTTCATCCTCAGCGGAGCCTTCGCAGGCCTCTCGGGTTTCCTCTTCCTCGCCAAGTTCGGCAACATCACCGTGGTCGCAGGCCTCGGCTACGAGCTGAAATCCATTGCCGCCGTCGTCGTCGGCGGAGTCTCGATCATGGGCGGCTCCGGCTCGATGGTCGGCGTCCTGATCGGCGCGCTCCTCGTCGACACCATCGACAATTCGCTGACCCGCTGGGCCGTCATCTCCGAATTCTGGCGTGACGCACTTCTCGGGGGGCTGATCATGGCCGCTGTCACCCTTGACACCTTGGCCAGCCGCCAACTCGCCCGCCTCAGGAAAGGGGGGGCGCAATGACCCGCTTTCTTACCCCCTGGGAAACCGGACTCCTCGCAGTCTTCCTTGCGACCCTCGCCCTCAACACCGCCTTCGCGCCCGAGTTCCTGACGGTGCAGAACCAGATCAACCTGTTCCAGCTCTCCATCGAGAAGATCATCGTCGCGCTGGTGATGACCCTCGTCATCATCAACGCCGAGATCGACCTTTCCGTCGCCTCGATCATGGGCCTCTCCGCCGCGCTGTTCGGCTATCTGGTGAACGCCGGAACCCCCGGCGGCCTGGCCATCCTGATCTGCCTCACCGCCGGGCTGGCGGCGGGCCTCGTCAACGCCACCCTGGTCGCCCGCGTCGGCATCCCCTCGCTGGTGGTGACCCTCGCCATGCTGATCGGCTTCCGCGGCCTCGCCCGGGTGCTGGTGAAGGACAACTCGCTCGGGGGTTTTCCGACCTGGTTCACCGACCTTGGCCAGAAGGGACTGATCGGCCCGATCCCGCTTGCGATTGTCCTGTTCTTTGTCCTCCTGATCCTGCTCGGAATGACGCTGCACCGCTCCGGCTTCGGGCGTCAGGTGATCGTCATCGGCACCAATGCAGAGGTCGCCCGCTTCTCCGGCCTGAACGTGGCCCGCATCAAAACCGTGCTTTTCCTGCTCTCCGCCCTCGTCTCCGCACTCTGCGGCCTCCTTTACGCAGCCCGCCTTGGTTCTGTCCGGGGTGACACTGCCTTGGGGTTCGAACTGGACATCATCACCATGGTTCTCCTTGGTGGCGTCTCGATCTTCGGCGGCAAGGGCAGCATGACCGGCGTGTTCCTGTCGATCCTGATCGTCCTGAACCTCAGGAACGGCATGGGCCTGATGAACCTTACTGGCCATATCCAGACCGGGGTGATCGGCACCCTCCTGATCGCCTCGGTCCTGCTGCCGAACCTCCTGAGCGACTTCAAGTCCCGTCGCAGAAAGGAAGCGTGATGCAGCGCCATGCCTTCAAGATGCAGCTCAATCCGGGCATGGAGGCCGAATACATCCGCCGCCATGACGAAATCTGGCCGGACCTCGTGCAACTGCTGAAGGACACCGGCATCTCGAACTATTCGATCCACCTCGACCGCGAGACCTTGACCCTCTTCGGCTACCTCGAACGCCGCGACGATCACCGGATGGACGACCTGCCCAACCACCCGGTGATGAAGCGCTGGTGGGCCTACATGGGCGACATCATGGCCACGAACCCCGACGGCTCCCCGGTCGCGATCCCGCTGGCCGAGACCTTCTACCTGCCCTGACCGCTCCTCGTTCGACTTCGTCTCCTCCTCGCCCCGCGACGAAAAGCGAAGCGCACGAGGAGCTACCAGCGCGCCACAGCGTCCCGCCACGCGAGCACGTACCCGGTCCACAGAGGATCGACCTCGGGCAGGACCTCCACCGCCGCAGCCGCCTTCGCCAGCAACGGCCCCGCCAGCAGCACCGCGCCCAGGCCGGTCCCCGCCCCCTGGCCCGAACCTCGCACCACACGCCCCGTCGCCGTCGCCAGCATTCGCAGGAAAGCCGCGTTGCCCCCGAACGAGCCCTCCACGATCACCGGCCCCTCCGCGCCCACCAGCGCCAGACACTCCGCCCCCATCAGCGCCGCATAGAATGACGCCGCGACCATCCGCGCGCCGCCCTCGGGTTCTGCTCCAACCCAACCGAACCGCTTGCCCGGAAACGGACCTGTCCCCGGGTGCAGCGATGGCATCGCCATGGCCCCAGCAGCCAGCACCGTCTGCAGATCGGCGTCGGATGGCGCCTCGATCCGGCCGACCATGATCTCCTCGACCTCGCGGCCACCCATGAACCGCGCCGTCGGTACCGGCTGGCCCAGAGCATTCACGTTCACCAGAACATCGCGGCCTGCGTCCAGCGGCACCGGCCTGCCCCCCAGCGCCATGACGATCATCCACGTCCCCGTCGAGAGAACACCACAGGGCGCCTCCGCCAGATGCGGAACCAGCGAGGCGTTTGAATCGTGAATCCCGCACAGCACCGGCGTTCCCTCCGGCAGGCCGGTCGCACCAGAAACCTCTGGCAGGATCGGCCCCAAAACTTCCGCCGCACGCCTGACCCGTGGGACCAGCCCCTCCCACCCCGACTGCGAAACCAGCGACGAAAACTGCCCCTCCCACGGGTTCCACAGATCGGTGTGACAGCCCAGCGAGGTCGCCTCGCTCGCCACCTCGCCGGACAGCCGGAACGCCCAGTACTGCGGCAGCGTCAACACATGGCGCACCTTCGCGAACCGATCGGGGAACGCCCGTTCCTGCCAGTAAAGCTGCGCGCCCAGGTTCAGCCCGACCGGCAGGCGTGGCGACCCCGTCTCGGCAAACCCTGGCCGCACCGCCCCATACGCGGCGGCGAGCGTATCCGGCCCGTCATGCTCATAATCCAGCATCGGCAGCGCCAATCCGCCGGTTTCATCCACCAGTACGCAAGCTGCCCCATGTGTGGTGATCGACACCGCGTCGACCTCTCGCGCCGCCGCCTGCTTCAGCCCCGACAGCGCAAAAGTCCACAACGCATCAAGGTCGTGATGTGGGTAGATTCCGTCCCGACGCACCGCGTTCGGGGTCCGCGCCAGTACCTCTTCCGCGCCGGTGGCAAGATCCACGGCCAGCACCTTCGCATTGGTCTTCCCGATGTCCAGAACCGCGACCCGCCGCATCCACCCGTCCTCCGAAAGCCCCGGGGTCAAGCCTATCCGACTGATTTTTTGGAAGGAAGCATTGCGATGGTGACCCCGGATGGATTCGAACCATCGACCTGCCGCTTAGGAGGCGGCCGCTCTATCCCCTGAGCTACGGGGCCACAAAGCCCTCATGCGACGAAACCGCATCTTTTTCAACCACCGGAGAATGAAAAGGGGAGGCAAGTTTGGCCCACTACCTCCCCCTTGGTCCGTCGCGATCAGTTTGAGAGCTTGCAGAACGCGGCAGATATGGCCAGCCCAGGCTCGGAAGCTGGCGGCTGTTAGCGGTAACATTAACAGGTGAAACCGGCTTGGACAAGCCTTCTCTTTGGCGCTAACAAGGGTTGTGCAGCCCCGTGCCGGAAAAGCCCCTTGACCAAGATCATGCCCGACCCGCGCCACACCCTGACCCTTCGCGACGTGTCCGAGGCGTCAGGCGTCTCTGAAATGACCGTCAGCCGGGTTCTGCGCAACCGGGGCGACGTCTCGGCACCCACCCGCGAAAAGGTGCTGGAAGCCGCCCGCGCGCTTGGCTACGTCCCGAACAAGATCGCCGGGGCACTGGCCAGCCAGCGGGTGAACCTGGTGGGCGTGGTGATCCCGTCCCTGTCCAACATGGTCTTCCCCGAAGTGATGACCGGCATCTCCGAAACCCTGGTCGGCACCGGCCTGCAACCCGTGGTCGGAGTCACCAACTACCTTCCCGACCGCGAGGAAAGCGTCATCTATGAAATGCTGTCCTGGCGCCCCTCGGGCATGATCATCGCCGGGCTGGAGCATTCCACCGCCTCCCGCGCCATGCTGGCCCGCGCCGGCATCCCAATCGTCGAGATCATGGACATCGACGGGGACCCGATCAACCACGCTGTCGGCATTTCGCACCGCCGCGCCGGACGCCAGATGGCCGAGGCGATCATCGCCGCCGGCTACCGCAAGATCGCCTTTCTCGGCACCCAGATGCCGAACGACTTCCGCGCCAAGAAACGGCTGGAGGGGTTTGAGGAGGCTCTGTCGAAAGCGGGTCTTGCCCTTGTCGACCGTGAATTCTACTCCGGCGGCTCTGCGCTACTGAAGGGCCGCGAAATGACGGCGGCGGTCCTGAGCCGCTCACCTGACGTGGATTTCCTCTATTATTCCAACGACATGATCGGGGCAGGGGGCTTGCTTTACTGCCTCGCCCAGGGCCTGGATGTCCCCGGCCGGATCGGGTTGGCCGGGTTCAACGGCGTGGAGTTGCTCGACGGCCTGCCGCGGAAACTCGCGACGATGGATGCCTGCCGCCTGAAGATCGGAACCCGGGCCGCGAAGATCATCGCCGAGGCCCCGGCAGACCCGAAAGTGGAAGAGCTGTTCCCGACACTGGAGCCGGGCGATACAATTCGGGCCCGTCAATGACCGGGCAGACCACAGTCGCGGACCGGCAGATCCCGCAGGACAGAGATGCCATGACTTCTCCTACCGCCACGATGATTGGCGCATCCGCCAATCGCTTCCTGTCGCCGGTCGGTCAAGTGGTGCAGTCCGAAGTCTGTGGCCAGGTCATCCGCTTCACCATTACGAACGCGATCGACGTGATTCAGCGGTCTCACCTGAATGGCGTGTTCTACGAGCCCGATGAACTGGCGATCATCGGTCAATGGTTCAAGCCGGGCTCGGTCTTCTGCGATATCGGCGCGAACATCGGCAACCACTCGATCTTCGCCCTGAAGCTGCTGAATGCATCGCAGTCAATATTGTTCGAGCCGAACCCCGTCGCCATCGAGGTGCTGACCTCGAACATGCACCTCAACGGTCTGAGCAAGCTGGCGGACATGTCCTTCCTTGGCCTCGGTCTGTCCGACACCGCCGCCAGCGGCCTGTCGATCAGGGCACGCAAGCGCAACATTGGCGCTGGGCGGCTGACCGAAGGCGGGGGCGATATCCGGACCATCCTGGGAGACGAGGCACTTTTCGATCGTCAGGTCGATTTCATCAAGATGGACATCGAAGGCATGGAACTGCGTGCCCTGGCGGGTTTGTCGGCGACCATTGCCCGCTGCCGACCCATGATGTTCATCGAAGTAGACAATGCGAACAACGCGGGTTTCATGGATTGGGTGGCGGCCAGCGGATATCGGGTGGAAACATCCTTCCAGCGCTATGCGTCTAACGTGAACTACCTCGTCGGGCCGGCCTAGCCGGCTGCGCCAGTGTCGACGGACGGCTGCTCGATCAATCGAACACATCCCTCGGTAAACGCCACCAGATTGCGGATCAGATTGGACGCACCGTCCGGTGTGTACTTCAGGCTGAAGCCGCCCGCGCCTAGCAGCGGGTCTGCCAGCAGGGCAGTGCCTCTGCGGGCCGCGTAATGGACCGCGACCTCTTCCAGGTCTGCATTCGTCAGGGCGTCCCCCGCCATGATCCGGTCATAGAGCTTGTACCATTGAAAGGCCTCGCCGCGTCCCCTTTGACCGCGAACCCTGATGTTCCACACCCCGATCAGCACTTTCGAGGTCAGTTGCTCGCAGGACCTTACCGGAAAATGCGCCAGCGACAGGCCGTCGACTTGAACTGCCGGTCCCCCGCGGAAGGCATGGACGGCATGGTTGCCCGCCGCGATCGTGGTCCGCCGCCCAATTCCGGCCGGCACGGTGGACTTGAAGGTCTGCGGACGCTCCCTTTCGCGCCGATGAACGATCCGCGTGACTGGATTGCGCTCCGTCGGGTCGTCCGCGGCTGTCGGAACATAGGTAACCCAGGGCAGCAGGATCGGCACCTCGCTTGCCATCAGGCTGTCGCGAAAATGCTGCGGCTCGGCCCGGATGAATTCGTCCGCATCCAGGAGAACCACCTGAGCCGCCCCGGTCTCCGCCAGCAGGGGCCGCAGCCGCGCGTTGAGGATTGCCGTCTGCACATGGCCCCGTGTGACGTCGGATTCCCAGGTCAGGCGGCCCGGGTACTCCGCCGCCAGCGCGGCAAGGATCCTGGGGGTCGCATCGGCGCTGTCATGGTCCACCACATGCAGGCGGTCGAGGTAGCCCAGATTGTGCCGGACCATGGCTTCGATGATGTCCGCCTCGTTCTTGGCGACACACAGCCCTGCAATGCTTCTGGCCACCGCTATTCCTCCCAGACCCAGGCCGGTTCTACAATCGAGGCGGGATTTGGCAAGTCCCGGGCGGCAACACACCGCGCGGGAAGATCAGGCCTGCGAGATCCCATCCGTCAATTCGCGGTATACGCTCGTGGCCAACGCATTGAAATCACTGGGGTGCCTGTCCTGCCCGCGCGTGGACACCGAAGTCCCGCCAAACGATCCCTGCGCGCCGCTGCATTTCCGGCACGGCTCTGGCGTTCCCCAGGAAGGTCGCGACGGACGTCAGCTCCCAGCCCTGCCCCTCGTCCCCGAAGCGGATGGATGCAACCTCATCACGGCTCAGCCAGCCTCCGAAGAAGATCGAATTCCGCCCCTCTTCCACCATCGAGGGGAACACCCGCCGCCAGACCAGCCGGTCCGGGGCAAGCCGAAGCCCGAACTCCTCCCACAGCTCGCGAAGAAGGCAGTCTTCGGGCCCCTCCTCGCCCTCGCGGCCACCGCCGGGCAGGTCCCAGAGCCCGGGCCAGCGCAGGCCCGGTTTCTCGTCGCGCAGATAGGTGAGGATCGCCGCCCCGCAAAACAGCGCCGCCTTCGCCCCGGTGAAGTCTGGCGCGGAGCCGGACATTCAGGACCATACTCTCAAGGCCCGGACTTCAACGTTGGTCGTTGATGTCCCGGTCCCAGATCTTCACCTGACCGTCACGGACGCCGACCACCCGGCGCAGCACCAGCCAGGCCACGACCGAGACCACCGCGAAGATCAGGATCAGGGCAGGAACCCCGGCCGGAATACCCAGCCCGACCAGCGCCCCGGTCAACACGGCCCCGATGGCAAAGCCGAGGAAAATGAACCCCGGCGCCAGAATCTCCAGCACCCCCAGAGCAAAGCCAAGGACGACCCAGGCCCACCAGGTTCCGGCAATCTGTTGCAGGACATCCATGTCAGCCACGTCCCTTCAGCAACTTGAACGCATCGCCGAAGGCCTCCAGCATGCTCGCGGGCACCAGGATCGTCTGCTTGCCCTGGCCCGACGCGATGGCCTGCATCGCCTCGACCTGCTTCAGCGCGACCTGGTACTGCGCGGCCTCAAGCCCGCTTTCCTTGATCGTCTCGGCAATCACCCCGGTTGCATAGGCCTCGGCATCTGCCGTCACCCGCTTGGCCTTGGCCTGCTGCTCGGCCGCATATAGCTCGGCGTCCGCGGCAAGTTCGACCGACCGCTTCTTGCCCTCGGCCTCCATCACCTGAGCGCGCCGCGCCCGCTCGGCGTTCAGCTGCTGCAGCATGGCGGCGCGGGTCGCCTCATCCAGATTCACGTCCAGAATCTCGGCCCGGGTCACTTCGACCCCCCAGTCATCGACCATCACGGTCACCTGCTCGCGCACGCGGTCGATCAGCTGGGCGCGGTTCGACTGCACCTGGTCCAGCTCCAGCTTGCCGATCTCGGACCGGACGATGCCGGCAACGGTCGTGGCAATCGCGCCGTCGATATCGCGGATACGGTACACGGTCTTTTCCGGTTCGGTCACCCGGTAGAACACCGAGGTTTCGACCTTCACCAGCACGTTGTCGGCGGTGATTGCATCCTGGTGCGCGTTCGGCAGCTGGCGCTCCAGCACCGAGACCTTGTGGGCGATGCGGTCAAGGAAGGGCACGACGAAGTTAATGCCGGGCCCGAGGACCGAGCGCAGGCGCCCAAACCGTTCGACCACATGCTTTTCCGACTGCGGCACGATCCGCACGCCAAGGAAGATGCAAAGGATGATGAAAAGGGCGATGGCCAGATAGACGCCGGGCCAGCCGATCAGGAAATTGGCGTTCACGAGAAGTCCTCCAAGTCAAATCCGCAACCGACGCAGGTCAGGTCGCGTTGGCGTGAATGTGACCCCTGCCCGCAGCCTGCGCAAGACCCAAGCCTTGCCCTTTCCCAGAACCCCGGAAGCGGATAGGGTCGCATCGCCCGTTTCCGGAGCCCGTTTCTATGGCCCGTTGTTAAGGATCTCGACATGACCCAGCGCCTGCATCTCGTCTTCGGTGGCGAGCTGGTGGACCCCCAGACCAACGTCTTCAAGGACGTCAGCCAGATCCATATCGTCGGCATGTTTCCAAACTATGAAAGCGCCTACAAGGCCTGGAAGGGCGAGGCGCAGCGCACGGTCGATAACGCGCACATGCGCTATTTCATTGCCCATATCCATCGCCTGCGCGACGAGGCGAAGCCCGGCTCGACGACCGAGGAACTGGGTGCCTGACCCATGGTCTCTCCGCTTGGCCTGACGCTCTACAATCTCGGCCAGCGGCGCGAGCCGGGCGACGGCACCGCCCGCCCGATCCGACCTCCCGGCAGGCTGCTGTGGCTGCATGCGCCCGGGGAGGGTCTGGTCGGCCCGATGCGTGCCCTGGCCCGGCGTCTGGTGGAGGAGGATGGACTGCCCGTCCTTTTGACCGCTCCCGTCGCGCTCGCGCCGCTGTCCGGGGTGATCCTGCAGCAGCCGCCGCTCGACAGTCCCACCGATGCGCGCGCCTTCCTTGACTACTGGCGTCCGGAAATCGCGATCTTTGCAGGCGGCCAGTTGCGCCCCGCCGTGATGCATGAGGCCGGCGAACGTCATATCCCGATGTTGGTGGTGAACGGCAAGGCGCCGGCCTTCCTGCGCGAACGCGACGGCTGGTACCCCGGCCTGATGCGCTCGGCTCTTGCACGGTTCCAGGGGATCATGGCGGTAGACGAGGCCGCCGCCCGCGCCTTCCGCAAGGGAGGGGCGGCATTGTCCATCGTCGCAGTGACCGGCCGGATGGAGGACGAAGGCGTCGTCCTGCCGGGGCTGGAGGCAGAACGTGCCGCGCTGGCCCGGCTTCTGGCCGCCCGCCCGGTCTGGTTCGCTGCGGGCGTCGCCGAAACCGAGGAGGCCGCCGTGATGCAGGCGCAGCGCAAGGCGATGCATCACTCGCACCGGCTGCTCCTGATCCTGATGCCCGAGGATCCGGCGCGGGCGCCGTCGCTGGCGCAGCGACTGGAGGAGGAGGGCTGGGCCGTCGCCCAACGCGGGCTTGAGGAAGAGCCGGAGCCCGAAATCGAGGTCTTCGTCGTCGACAATCCGGCGGAGTACGGGCTGTGGTACAGGCTTGCGCCGATCACCTTCCTTGGCGGCAGCCTGCTTGGCAAGGGACCCAATCGCAATCCGATGGAAGCGGCGGCGCTGGGCTCAGCCATCCTGCACGGACCGCGGACCGGGGTGTCCGGACCGGTTTTCGGGCGGCTGGGCGCCGCGCGGGCGACGCGGGCCGTGGCATCTGCCAGCGATCTGGGCGATGCGCTGGGCGATCTTCTGGCCCCCGACCGCGCGGCCCGTCTTGCGCAGGCGGCCTGGGCGGTGGCCAGCGATGGCGCGGAAGTGACCGAGAGCATCCTGAAGCGCATTCGCGCCATCATGG
>JAFLCY010000038.1 GCA_017303485.1 Rhodobacterales bacterium | reverse complement strand
GGGCGATGGTCGGTGCCTCGAACAGGACAGAGATCGGGAAGTCGACCTTCCACTGCCGCCGGATCATCGCAAACAGGCGGACGGCGATCAGGCTGTGGCCGCCCAGGGTGAAGAAGTCGTCCTCGACCCCGACTTCGGCGACCCCCAGAAGCTCGGACCAGAAGCCTGCCAAGGTGCGCTCCACAGAGTTCCGGGGGGCGACATAGTCGGTTTCCAGATCGGGCCGGGCAAAGCCGGGGCCTTCGGCTTCGATCACCGCCGGGGCAGTGCTTTGCCGGACCAGTGCCTCAAGATCCATCGAGGAGACGAGAACCTGCGCCCCGTCCGCCGCAATCGCGCGCAGGAAGGCCTCGGCACCCTCGGCGGGGCGGATGCCGTTCGCCAGCGCCTGAACCAGACGCTGTTCGGCGGGAGACTGGCCACGGCTGTCGTCGTCGCGTTCCACCTCGCGCGGGTTCGGGGGCGCGGGGCGGGCCAGCGCCTCCTCAAATGCGACCTTGCGGAAGGTGATGCCCTCGACCTCGACCAGAACTTTGCCTGCCGGGTCGGTCAGGGTCACGTCAAAGCTGGCGACGTCATCGCCCGGCGTGCCTGCAAGGCGGACCCAGCTGCGGATTTCCGCGGGCAGTGCGCCATGGACGCGGAGGCTGGTGGTCATCACCGGCGCCCAGACGAAACCCTCCTGAACCTTGGGGAGAAGCGCGATGCCCCAGCCGGTGCCGATGTCGTAAAGCGCGGGGTGGATGGTGCAGGTCGCGGTGTCCTGCACCGCCTGCGTCGGCAAGGCCAGCGTCGCGAGGCCCTCGCGGTCGCCAAGGGCCGTGGCACGAAGGACCTGCCAGCGGGGGCCGAAGGCGATCCGGTCTTCCTGCGCGGACGGCAGGTTCTCGCCGCCGGGGGCGGTGGCCCTGTCCGGGCAACGGGCGGCGATGGCAGCAAGGTCGATGGAGCCAGCCGGGACGGCCAGCGGGGCAACGCCCATTTCGGCGGTGAGTGCCCAGCCTTGCGGCTCCAACGCGCGGGCCTGCAGGCGCTGGCCGCCATCGCGGGTGCGGGTCAGCGAAACGCGCAGGTCGCGAGGCAGGTCGGCCTCCAGCCGGAGGGGGCGGAAGACGGTAAGGTCGGTCAGATGCAGGCCCTGCCGGCCGCCGGTGGCCATCAGCGCCTCATGTGCGATTTCCGGCCATGCCGCACCGGGCAGGACGGCGGTACCGTCCAGCAGGCGGTGGTCATCCATCACCCATTGGTCCTTGGTGAGCGTCGCATGAAAACGGGTTTCATCCTCGCCCTTCTGCATCCGCTCCAGCACCAGCTGGCCGGGCAGGGGGGTGCCTGCATCCTTGCCCTGTCGGCGGGCGTCCGCGTCCGCGGCCATGCCGATCCCGGACCAGATGCCCCAGTTGATCGCCGTCACCTTGGTCAGCCCCCCCGAACGGCTGCGGGCGAAGGCGTTCAGGTATTCGTTCGCCGCCACATAATCCGACTGACCGGCAGGCGCGATCACCGTGGAGGTGGAGGAGAACAGGACCAGCCGGTCGATGCTGCCGTCCGGGAGCAGGGTGTCGAGGAGCTTCGTCCCATGCACCTTGGGCGACAGAACTGCGTCGGCGCTGCCGGGGTCCTTGCCGAGAAGCGGCGCGTCATCGACGGTGCCCGCGGCATGAACCACGCCGTAGATCGGGCCGAATTCGGCCCTGACGCGGTCGAAGGCGGCGCGCATGTCTTCCGGATTGCAGACGTCGGCCGCCACGGCCATCACCCGGCCAAGGCGTTCGAGGCGGGTCAGCACCCCGGCCCGCAGGCTGCCGGGTTCCGGCACATGCCGCCCGATCAGCGCAATCCTGGCGTGCCGATCCCGCATCAGCCGTTCAGCGACGGTGACGCCGATGCCGCCGAAACCGCCGGTGATGACCCAGACGGAGCCTTCCGGCACTTCGGCCTGTTGCGGAAGCGGGGCGGGGACCAGTCGGGATTCCAGCCTGCGGCTGCCGCGGATCGCGGCCACGGCGTTGGCGGGGGTGGCGAGCATCTCCTCCAGCACCGCCGAGACGGTGTCGGCAGGAACCGCCTTGCGTGCCTCGACGGTGACGTCGAGAAGGCTGGCGGTAAGGCCCGGAAGCTCACGCGGCATGACGCGGACCGGGCCTGTGACGGTGGCTTTTTCGGGGTAGGGCAGGGCTTCGCTGCGCACTTGCGCCGCGCCGGTCGTGACCACCGTAAGGTGGGGCAGCGGCTTCAGCCCGATCTCGCCCATCGCCTGACCAAGGAAGAACAGGCTCCAGAACCCCTGTTCGAGGTTGCGCTGGAAGAAGCTGGACCCGGGGCGGAAGCTTTCGCCATCCGTGACCAGCCAGAAGTGGGCGATCCTTGCCGGGGGCAGCTCGCGCTGGGCAAGGTCTGCGAGAAGGGCGTCATAGCCCTCGCGCCCGTGTTCCGGTGCCAGCGTGTAGGTGTCGTCCGACGTCCGCGCGAAGGCGTCTCCGGCGTGGACGGTAATCACCCGGTGCCCTGCGTTGCGCAGGCGCTGGACTGCGGCGCGGGCAAGACCCGCCTCATCGGCAAAGACCAGCCAGGTGAGGGCAGGCCCGAGTTCGGTTTCCACATCCACCGGGCAGTCGGCGGGCATGACGCGCCAGCCGATGCGGTAGCCGAAATCCGCCACGGTCTCATGCCGCGACACCGTCACATCCGCCTCGGTCACCACCTGTGCCTTGCCGGGATCGACGAAATAGCGCGAACGCTGGAACGGATAGGTCGGGAGCGGCACGCGACGCCGCTTCGCCTCGCCCCAGAGCTGGGAAAGGTCGGGCTCCGCCCCGCAGGCCCAGAGGCGGCCCAGGGTGGCGATGAAATGCCGGTCGTCGCTGACACTGTCGTCGGGGTGCCGCAGGCTGGCCGGGACCGGCTGGCCGCCCATCGCTCCGTTCGCCTGTGCGAGCGAGGCCATGGCGCGGCCGGGGCCGACCTCCAGATACACGCGGTCGGCTTTCTGGCGCAGGGTGGCCATGCCGTCGGCAAAGCGCACGGTGTTGCGAAGATGGGCGACCCAGTAGTCGGGGCTCGTCGCCTCGGCGTCGGTCAGGATCTGACCCGAGCGGTTGGAGATGATCGGGATCTGCGGCGCGGAAAGCCGCATTCCGGCCAGATGGGCGCGGAAGGCGGCGAGGATGCCTTCCAGCATCTTCGAATGCGCCGCGATGTCGATGGCGATGCGGGTGGTGTCGATGTCATCCGCCTTGAGGCGGGCAGCAAGATCCTTCAGGCCCGCGTCGGAGCCGGAGACGACGGTCAGTTCCGGCGCGTTGATCGAGGCGATGTCGAGATCGCCGAGGTAGGGTTTGAGGGCCGCTTCCGACAGCGGGACCGAGAGCATCCCGCCCGCCGGGACGGTATCGAAAAGCTGGCCGCGCAGACGGACGAGGCCGACGGCGGCCTCCAGCGTCATGACCCCCGCCACGCAGGCGGCGGCGTTTTCCCCCATGCTGTGCCCGATCAGCATGGCGGGCTTGATGCCCCAGCTCTCCCACAGCTTCGCCAGCGCCACTTCGACGATCAGGATCAGCGGCAACTGCTTGGAGGGACGGCGGAGCGCCTCGGCAGCGGCGGCTTCCTCGCCGGGGGCGGGAAGCCAGAGCGCGCGGGTTTCGGCCTCGGCATCGCCGAGGGCGGCAAGGCCCCGGTCCATCCATTCGGCGAAGACGGGTTCCGTTTCGTAAAGGTCGCGCGCCATGTTCGGGTACTGCGCGCCGCCGCCGGGGAACATGAAGACGACATCGGGCGCATCGCCCAATCGGCGCTGGGTGAAGACGCGGCGGGGGTCGCCTGCTTCCAGCATCGACGCTGCTTCCGCATGGCTTTCCGCCACCAGCACGCGACGGTGTTCAAAGGCGCGACGGCCGTGTTTCAGCGTCCAGGCCACATCGGCGAGGTTCTGTTCGGGATGCGCGCGGAGGTGGGCGGCGAGGCGGGAGGAGGCTTCCCCCAGCGCCGACTGGCTGCGGGCGGAGAGGGTGATCAGCTGGAAGGGCCAGTCCGAGGCCTCGGAGGCCGCGAGGGCCGGGGCTTCCTGCACGATCACATGCGCATTGGTCCCGCCAACGCCCAGCGAGTTCACCCCGGCCCGGCGTGGGCCCATGCGGCGGGGCCAGTCCGTCAGGCGGTCGTTCACCCGGAAGGGGCTGCCCTCGAAGTCGATGGCGGGGTTCGGGGCCTCGAAGTTCAGGCTGGGCGGCATCTGGCCGTGGTGCAACGCCAGTGTGGTCTTGATCAGGCTGGCGACCCCGGCGGCGGTATCCAGATGGCCGATGTTGGTCTTGACGCTGCCGATCCGGGCAAAGCCCTTGGCATCCGTCGTGCGCCGGAAGGCCTCGGTCAGGGCGGCAACCTCGATCGGGTCGCCAAGGTAGGTGCCGGTGCCATGGCATTCGACGTAGTCGACGGTCTCAGCCGGGGTTCCGGCCACGGCAAGCGCCGTCGCAATGCAGTCGGCCTGACCCTCGACCGAAGGCGCGAGATAGCCCGCTTTCGCCGCCCCGTCGTTGTTGACCGCAGACCCCTTGATCACCGCCCAGATATGGTCGCCATCGGCCAGCGCATCGTCCAGACGGCGCAACAGCACCGTGCCAGCCCCGGAGCCAAAGACCGTGCCCTGCGCCCGGTGGTCGAAGGCATGGCAGACGCCATCGGGCGACAGCACCTCGCCTTCCTTGTAGATGTAGCCGCGGCCCTGTGGCAGGTCGATGGTGACACCCCCCGCCAGCGCCATGTCGCATTCACCGTTCAGAAGCGCCTGGATCGCGTAATGCGTCGCGACCAGCGATGTCGAGCAGGCGGTCTGCAGGCCAAGGCTCGGCCCCTTCAGGTCGAAGACATGGCTGACGCGGGTGGACAGGAAATCCTTGTCGTTGCCGGTATGGCGCAGAAGGAACATCCCGGTGCTTTCGACCAGCGCCGGATTCGAGCAGAGGTTGAAGTAAAAGTAGCTGCCCATGCCGCAGCCGGCAAAGACGCCGATCCGGCCCTTGAAGCCTTCCGGGGTATGTCCGGCGTTCTCCAGCGCCTCCCAGGCAACTTCAAGGAATTGCCGGTGTTGCGGGTCAAGGATCGCGGCTTCCTTCGGAGAGAAGCCGAAGAATTCGGCATCGAAGCGATCGAAGCCGTCCAGCAGCGCCGCTGCCGGGACGTAGTTCGGGTTCCGCATGGTCGCAGGACTTTCGCCCGACGCGAGGATTTCCTCCTCACTCAGCCGCCGGACAGCCGACCGCCCCTCGCGCAGGTTGTCCCAATAGGCCTGGATATCGGCCGCCCCCGGCAGATGCGCAGCCATCCCGACGATCGCAATGTCGGTGTCTGCGGGGGTGTCCTGCATCGCGTCCTTCATGCACTTGCCCTCTCGACATGGCTTTGGCTGCCAGATCCTTGGCCGCCGGTCGCAACCCGCTGCGGCCCGACAACATCCTTTGGCCAGCTGCGCGGCAAGAGTGTAGAATGCCTCAGCACAAACTCACCCACCTTGCACCTGCCCGAAAACCGGGCGCAGACTAGGACCATCAACGATTCGCGAGCCGTCCAAATTTCATTGAACTTTCCTACATCACTCCGGCTAGATACGCACGGATAATGGGTGAGAAAGCGGCCAATCTTGGGGGAAATACCGCTCTAGCCATCTGATTTCCCTACTTTGTTTCCAGGCTGGCACCAGTATGGTGGAAGCCGTCGCCATGCCGTTCAACATTGCTTATTAGAGGGGGAACAAGACCCCACCAGTCCGGGGAATTGCTTAAAGGTGAGTAGATGACGCGCAGTAGGTCCCGCAAGTTGTTGTCCCGCATCCTCTGGCTCGATCCGGATGCCGGAAGCGCGCGCGAACCCGCACCGTCACTGCCAGATCCTGTCCTTAGGGCCGAACAGGTTGACCCCAGCACCTACGAGATTCCGGAACCGGCCAAGACAATGCCGACCCGCCCCGTCTCGCGGGCTCAGGCCCGGCGCCTGTCCGAGCCGCCGTCGACCCGGAGCCAGGAAATCTACACCGAGCATTTCGGCCTGACCGCGCGGCCCTTCGCGCTGACGCCGGATCCGGACTTCCTCTATTGGCCGCAGTCGCACCAGCGCGCCTATACGATGCTCGAATACGGTGTGCATGCGCATGCTCCGATCACGCTGATCACTGGCGAGGTCGGCGCGGGCAAGACCACGCTGCTTTTGCACCTTGTCCGCTCGCTTGGATCGGAGGTCCGCGTCGGGCTCATTTCCAACCCGCATGGCTCGCGCGCCGAGCTTCTGCGCTGGGTCCTGCACGCGCTGGAACAGCCGGCCGAGATCGAGGAAAGCTATGTCGACCTCTTCTCGCGGTTCCAGAACTTCCTGCTGGCGGAATATGCGGCGGGCCGCAATGTCGTCCTGATCTTCGACGAGGCGCAGAACCTTTCGGCCGAAGCACTGGAAGAACTGCGGATGTTCATCAACATCAACTCTGGCAAGGACGAGGTGCTGCAACTCGTCCTGATCGGCCAGCCCGAACTGCGCGACCTGGTGTCGCGTCCGGGCATGCGGCAGTTTGCACAACGGGTCGCGGCCAGCTATCATCTGTCGGCGATGGATCTGAAGACGGTCCGCGGCTACATACCGCACCGCCTCAAGGTGGCCGGTTGCGAACGGCGGATCTTCAGTGCGACGGCGATCAACCTGATCTATGACGTAACCAGGGGTGTTCCCCGTCTGGTCAATCAGCTCTGCGATCTTTCCCTGGTCTATGCCTTCACCAAGGGAAAGCAGGTCGTCACCCTGGCGACGGTCCAGCAGGTTCTTGATGACGGGGTGTTCTTTTCCGCAAATGCCGCATGTGAGACCAATGAGACCGTCGAATGACTTTTGACCCGCAATTCTATCTGTCCCAGATTCTGCGCCGGCTGCCGATCATCGTGGCTATCGTCTTCACGGCGACTATGGGCGGTATTCTATATGCGGTTTCCCTGCCGCCCGTGTTCCGGGCCGAGGCGCGTCTTCTGATCGAGAACCCGCAGATCCCGGACAACCTGGCAGCCTCGACCGTGGTCTCGACAGCCGACGAGATCCTGCTGGCCATCCAGCAGCGCATCCTGACGCGGGAGAACCTGCTGAGAATTGGCGAGGAGCATTCCCTCTTTGAGGGGATGCCGCCGCTGACCGAGGAAAACCAGTTGAACCTCATCAGCCGGCGCGTCGCGATCTACATGCCGGCCAACCAGGGCAACACCGGCGTCGTGATCGTATCCTTCGCGGCTTCCGAGCCTGGACTTTCTGCCAGCGTAACCAACGAGATCGCCGATCAGGTGCTGTCCTGGAATGCCGAACTTCGCACGCAGGCATCGGGAAACACGCTTGCCTTCTTCGAGCAGGAAGTCCGCCGCCTGACCGAGGAACTGGCCCAGCAGAACGCCGAGATCCTGAAGTTCGAACAGAAGAACCGCGACGCGTTGCCCGAAAGCCTGGAATATCGCCGCACGCGGCAGGCGTCGCAGCAGGAACGGCTCTTGCAGACGGACCGCGAGCTTGCCGCATTGCGTGACAGACGCGACCGCCTGACCCAGCTCTATGACCAGACCGGCCGGCTCACGTCCTCGGGCGGGGACCGCACGCCCGAGCAGATCCGGCTGGAGACCGCCCGGCAGGAACTGGCCTCGGCGCTGGTGGTGCTGTCGCCTACCAACCCCCGGGTAAGGGCGCTGCAAAAGGAAGTCGCCGCCCTGGAAGAGGTGGTGAAGGCGCAGCTTGGTGCGTCCAGCGGCGGGACGCTTTCCCCCTTCGACGTGCAGATGCTGGATATCGACGGGCAGATTTCCTACCTGGCCGAGCAGAAGATCGCGCTGGAAAGGGACCTCGGGCTGCTTGAGACGTCGATCGAAGCCACGCCCGCCAACTCGATCCGGCTGGCGGAACTGCAAAGCAACTACGAAACCCTGCGCGTTCAGTATGAGGCGGCCGTCTCCAGCCTGTCCGAGGCACGGATGGGCGACCGGATCGAAGTCACCGACCGTGGCCAGCGCATCACCGTGATCGAGAAGGCCGTCCCTCCCGCCTATCGGGCCGAACCGAACCGCAAACGCATTGCCATCGCGTCTTTCGGAGCCGGCGTGATCCTGTCCGGGGCGTTACTGGTCCTGCTGGAGATCCTGAACCAGACCATTCGCCGCCCGTCCGAACTCTCCAAGGTTCTGGGCGCGCCGCCCTTTGGGACGGTCGGCTACCTTGACGGGGCGCCGGCGCGGCTGGGCTGGTCGGCAAACCGGCTTGCGACACTTGCGATCTTTCTGATCAACATCCCGATCATCCTGTTCGTGGTCCATATCTATGTCGCCCCGATCGGTTCATTGATCGGCCTTGCGCCAAAGCCTGCCGAGGTGAATGGCGCTTCCACCGTAGAGACCGAGTAGACCGATATGGAACGGATCCAGTCCGCACTCGCAAAGGCCCGTTCGGCCCGCGATCGCAAGCTTCAGTCCACCAATCCCGCCTCTGCCGCTGGCGGCGGGCCCTGGCCGGATCTGGCGGAAATCCGGCCTGACCTAAAGCTCTTGGCCAGGAACCGTATCGTCGCGCTGAATCCGGGCCACGCGGCCGCAAGCTTCGATGTCATGCGGACCAACCTCTTGCGAACCCTGCGTGCGAATTCCTGGACGCGCGTCGCGATCACCTCGCCGACGCCCGGCTGTGGCAAGTCGACTGTCGCGCTGAACCTTGCGTTCAGCATTGCGAGGCTGACCGACAAGAAGGTTCTCCTGGTCGAGCTTGACCTGCGCCGTCCCTCGCTCTTGTCGGTGCTGGGTCAGCCCAACGACCAGCAGTTCGCCGCCCGGCTGGCGGAAGGCAGGCTCGACATGGCGCAGGTCAAGCGGATCGGCCCCAATCTGGCCCTCGCCCTGAGCGGCAGCGGTGTGTCGAGCCCGGCGGAACTGCTTTCGGCGCCGCGCACCGCCGATCTGATCGACGAGCTTGAAGCGGTCCTGCGCCCGGACGTCGTCCTGTTCGATATGTCGCCCATGCTGGTCAGCGATGATGCGCTGGCCTATCTCGACCAGGTTGATTGCGCCCTGATGGTTGCGGCCGCCGAGGAGACAACCGTTGCCGAGGTCGAGAAATGCGGCGCCGATCTCGCCAAGCGCACGCAGGTGCTGGGCGTGGTGCTGAACAAATGCCGCTACATGGAAGATGAGGAATCGCGGGCCTACGCGGAGTGACGCAGCATTTCTGAGGGCTGCTTCCTCCGTCTGATGCGGTGAGGGCGCCCGTCCGGACACGCCGTCCTGAAACATTGGTCCCGCCGGAAATGACAAAGGGACCCGCAAGGGTCCCTCGTCTGATCCAGTTGGAGCGGGCGATGAGATTCGAACTCACGACCCTAACCTTGGCAAGGTTATGCTCTACCCCTGAGCTACGCCCGCACCGTCTGGACGAGGGAGGATTTATAAAGACTGGCGGGGGGCCGCAAGAGGGAAAGTGCAGTCCCGCGAAATATTCTCGTATAATCTGACGGGACAGCGCCTTGTCGTCGGCAAACCGGCCCCACGACATGATGCGCACGCAGCGTCAATCCCGAAAATCGCGCGGTAAAATCGCCGTGAAGTTTGCGCAACCACGCAAGGAATCATCTTGGATTCGGAAACGTTTTGAATAGCTTGCGCGGCGAAGGCAAAATCGCCTTCTTGCGTGGTGGCGCATGCTGCGCCGCCGCATACCGGAGAAGAACCATGACCAAATTCGCCCTCGTTCTGGCCGTCTCGGCCCTGACCGCCACCGCCTCCTTCGCTGAAGGCGAGGCACCGGTCGTTGCCGACGCCGACGCCAACGGGACCTTCTCGCTGGCCGAAGTGCAGGCTGCTTACGCCGCCGTCACCGAAGAGACCTTCAAGGCCGCTGACACCGACGCCTCGGGCGAACTGTCGGCCGACGAGCTGAAAGCCGCTGTCGACGCGGGCGCCTTCACCGCTGCCTGATCGACTGCGCAAAGCGCATTCGGGGGCCGTCCTTCGGGGCGGCCCTTTTCATTTGCGCGGGTTGCCGCCGATCACCACGGTCCTGGGGAACCACAGCTGATGCGGGCCCGTTGTCCCCGCATGAAGGCAGCGCTCTCTGCGCCGCCATCCAACAGGAGAAAGTCGATGAACCAAGACCAGATCGCCGGCAAATGGAAGCAGATCAAGGGCGAGGCGAAAGTCCTGTGGGGCAAGCTCACCGATGACGAGCTGGACCAGGCCGAGGGTCAGGCCGACAAGTTGGCCGGGCTGATCCAGGAGCGCTACGGCAGGTCGAAGGAAGAGGCGCAGACCGAAGTCCGCAAGTTCTTCGACCGCATGTGACGAAAGGGCAGGGCGGGCAAGTGCCCGCCCTGTGCCTGGGTCATTCCAGCTCGATCAGCAGGTCCTTGGCCTCGATCTGGCTGCCGGGATGAACGTGGATCGCCTTCACCACGGCCTCGCGGTCGCAGTGCAGCCCGGTTTCCATCTTCATTGCCTCGATGTTCAACAGCAGATCGCCCGCGCGGACCTTCTGGCCGACTGTCACCGCGATGGAGGCGACGGCCCCCGGCATCGGTGCGCCGACATGCGCGGGGTTGCCCTCCTGCGCCTTGGGCTTCGCGGCCGTCTTCGCTTTGATCGCCCGGTTCGGCACCCGGATCACCCGGGGCTGGCCGTTCAGTTCGAAGAAGACCCGGGCGTCGCCTTCCTCGGTCGTCTCGCCCACCGCCTGCAGCCGGATTTCCAGCGTCTTTCCGGGGTCGATCTCGACCGAGATCTCGTCGCCCTGCTGCATGCCGTAGAAGAAGGTCGGCGTCGGCAGGGTGCGCACCGGGCCGTATTGCCGGTGTCGACCCATGTAGTCGAGGAAGACCTTGGGATACATCAGATATCCGTTCAGGTCCTCGTCATCGACCGTGATCCCGTTCATCTCGGCCGAAACCTTCTGGCGCACCGCCTCCAGGTCCACCGCGGGCAGCGACTTGCCGGGGCGCTCGGTCAGAGGTTTCTCGCCCTTCAGCACCTTCTTCAGGATACCCTCCGGCCAGCCGCCATGCGGTTGCCCGAGGTTGCCCTTCAGCATGTCGGCGACGCTTTCCGGGAAGGCCACGTCGACCTTGGGGTCCTCGACCTGCGCCCGGGTCAGCCCCTGCGCCACCATCATCAGCGCCATGTCGCCGACGACCTTCGAGGACGGCGTCACCTTGACGATGTCGCCGAACATCTGGTTCGCATCGGCATAGGCCTGCGCCACCTCGTGCCAGCGTTCTTCCAGCCCCAGCGACCGCGCCTGCGCCTTCAGGTTGGTGAACTGGCCGCCGGGCATTTCGTGCAGGTAGACCTCCGAGGCCGGGGCCTGCAGCCCGCTCTCGAAGGCCGCATACTGCTTGCGCACCGCTTCCCAGTAGTCGGAGATCTGCCGGATCGCCGCGATGTCGAGGCCGGTGTCGCGGTCGGTGTTGCGCAGCGCCTCCACGATCGAGCCGAGGCAGGGCTGCGAGGTGCCGCCGGAGAAGGCGTCCATCGCCGCGTCCACCGCGTCCACCCCGGCGTCGCAGGCCGCCAGCACGGTGGCCCCCGCGGCCCCCGAGGTGTCATGGGTGTGGAAATGGATCGGCAGCCCGATCTCCTGCTTCAGGGCCTTGACCAGCACCCGGGCGGCGGCGGGCTTCAAGAGCCCCGCCATGTCCTTCAACCCCAGCACATGCGCGCCGGCCGCCTTCAGTTCCTTTGCGCGGTCAAGATAGTATTTCAGGTCATACTTCGACCGATCGGGGTCGAGGAGGTCGCCGGTATAGCAGATCGAGCCTTCGCAGACCTTGTTCGCCTCCAGCACCGCATCCATCGCGACGCGCATGTTCTCGACCCAGTTCAGGCTGTCGAATACGCGGAACACGTCAACCCCGGTCTTCGCCGCCTGCGCCACGAAGGATCGCACCACGTTGTCCGGGTAGTTGGTGTAGCCCACCCCGTTCGACGCGCGCAGCAGCATCTGCGTCATCAGGTTCGGCATCTGGGCGCGCAGGTCGCGCAGCCGCTGCCAGGGGCATTCCTGCAGGAAGCGGTAGGCGACGTCGAAGGTCGCGCCGCCCCAGCATTCCACGCTGAAAAGCTGCGGCAGGTTGGCGGCATAGGCGGGTGCCACCTTGATCATGTCGATCGACCGCATCCTTGTCGCCAGAAGCGATTGGTGCCCGTCGCGCATCGTGGTGTCGGTCAGCAGCACCTTGGTCTGCGCCTTCATCCAGTCGGCGACCGCCTGCGGGCCTTTCTGCTCCAACAGGTTCCGCGTCCCCATCGCCGGGGCGGCCTTGGCCAGCGGCGGCTTCGGCGGCTTCGCCTCGGCCGGCGGCTTCGCGCGGCCCGCCGTCTCGGGGTGGCCGTTCACCGTGATGTCGGCGATGTACAAAAGGATCTTCGTCGCCCGGTCGCGCCGCTTCTTGAAGGCGAAAAGCTCCGGTGTCGTGTCGATGAACTTCGTCGTGTAGGTGTCGTCGAGGAAGGTCGGATGCTTCAACAGGTTGATCACGAACTCGATGTTCGTGGCCACGCCGCGGATGCGGAACTCGCGCAGCGCCCGGTCCATCCGGCTGATCGCTTTCTCCGGCGTCTGGGCATGCGCGGTGACCTTGACCAGAAGCGAGTCGTAGTAGCGCGTGATCACCGATCCGGCATAGGCCGTGCCTCCATCCAGCCGGATCCCGTTGCCGGTGGCCGAGCGGTAGGCGGTCAACCGGCCATAGTCCGGGATGAAGTTGTTCAACGGGTCTTCCGTCGTCACACGGCACTGCAGAGCGTGGCCGTTCAGCTTCACATCGGCCTGGCTGGCCACCCCCGTCGCCTCGGGCAGGGTCTTGCCCTCTTCGATCAGGATTTGCGCCTGGACAATGTCGATCCCCGTGACTTCCTCGGTGACGGTATGTTCGACCTGCACCCGGGGGTTCACCTCGATGAAGTAGAACTTGCCCGAATCCATATCCATCAGGAACTCGACCGTGCCTGCGCATTCGTAGTTCACATGGCCGGTGATCCGCTTGGCCATCTCGCAGACTTCCTCGCGCTGTGCCTGCGTAAGGTAAGGCGCCGGAGCGCGTTCGACGACCTTCTGGTTCCGCCGCTGCACCGTGCAGTCGCGCTCCCAGAGGTGCCAGACATTGCCCTGCTTGTCGCCAAGGATCTGCACCTCGACGTGGCGGGCGCGGAGGATCATCTTCTCCAGATAACCCTCGCCATTGCCGAAGGCCGCTTCCGCCTCACGCCGGCCTTCGCGGACCTTGGCTTCCAGCTCATCCTCGCTGAGGATCGGCCGCATCCCGCGCCCGCCGCCGCCCCAGGAGGCTTTCAGCATCAGGGGGTAACCAACTTCCTTGGCCTGGCGTTTGATGGCCGCCATGTCATCGCCCAGCACTTCCGTCGCCGGGATGACCGGAACCCTGGCCTCCATGGCAACCCGCCGGGCCGAGGCCTTGTCGCCAAGCGCCCGCATCGTTTCGGCCCGCGGACCGATGAAGGTGATCCCCGCCTTGTCGCAGGCATCGACGAAATCCGGGTTTTCGGACAGGAGGCCATAGCCCGGATGGATCGCATCCGCCCCCGCCATCCGCGCCACCCGGATGATCTCGGGGATCGAGAGATATGCCCCCACTGGCGACAGCCCCTCGCCGATCCGGTAGGCCTCGTCCGCCTTGAAGCGGTGCAGGCTCAGCTTGTCCTCCTCGGCAAAGACCGCGACGGTCTTCTTGCCCATCTCGTTGGCCGCCCGCATCACGCGGATCGCGATCTCGCCACGGTTGGCGACAAGGATCTTTTTGAACTCGGGCATCGGCGGCTCTCCCCAGGCAGCAGGACGCGGGCAGCTTAGGGTCGCTGCGGTGCAGCGCAAGAGGAAATGACGCCGTTTCCCGACAGATTTGCGACAGTGCGATAGGGGGAGGCGATGGCCAAGGCTGTGGTTCGAACAATCCGGGAACACAAGGACTTTTCCCCCGCGCCGTTCCCGCTATACTGTCAGGCATGACCGGATGGGATGAAGATCAGGCCTTCGAGGCGGCAGCGGCCCCCGTGCCCCTCTCGCAGCGCGCGCTGGCGGGGCGGGGGGCGCCGTCGGGCCGCGAGGAGTATCTGGACGGCCTCAATCCTGCACAATTGGAAGCCGTCCGGGCGCTGGATGGTCCGGTCCTTATGCTGGCGGGGGCGGGCACCGGCAAGACTCGGGCCCTTACGGCGCGGATCGTCCACCTTCTGCACCTGCGAAAGGCGCGTCCGAACGAAATCCTCGCCGTTACCTTCACCAACAAGGCCGCGCGCGAAATGAAGGAGCGTGTCCATCGCATGTTGGGCGAGGTGGCCGAGGGCATGCCGTGGATGGGCACTTTCCACTCCCTGTCCGTGAAGATCCTCCGCCGCCATGCCGAACTGGTTGGCCTGAAGCCGAACTTCACCATCCTCGACACCGACGACCAGATCCGCCTCCTGAAACAGCTTATCCTCGCCGCCAATATCGACGAGAAACGCTGGCCGGCCCGGCTGCTCGCCAGTCTGATCGACGGCTGGAAGAACCGCGCCTGGACGCCGGAGAAAGTGCCGTCCTCCGAGGCGAGCGCCTACAACAACCGGGGGACCGAGCTTTACGCGGCCTATCAGGACCGCCTGAAAACCCTGAACGCCACCGATTTCGGCGACCTTCTCCTGCACTGTGTCACCATCTTCCAGACCCGCCCCGACGTGCTGGAGCAATACCAGCGCTGGTTCCGCTACATCCTTGTCGACGAATATCAGGACACCAACGTCGCCCAGTATCTCTGGCTCCGCCTTCTGGCGCAGGCGCACAGGAACATCTGCTGCGTCGGCGATGACGACCAGTCGATCTACGGCTGGCGCGGCGCCGAGGTCGGCAACATCCTGCGGTTCGAAAAGGATTTCCCCGGCGCACGGGTGATCCGGCTGGAGCAGAACTACCGCTCCACCGGCCATATCCTTGCGGCCGCCAGCGGGATCATCGCCAAGAATGCCGGGCGGCTTGGCAAGACGCTGTGGACGGCCGGGGAACTGGGCGAGAAAGTCCGCCTGATCGGCCATTGGGACGGTGAGGAGGAAGCGCGCTGGATCGGCGAAGAGATCGAGGCGATCCAGCGCGGAACGCGGGGAATGGAGCCAAAGGACCTGAACCATCAGGCGATCCTCGTCCGCGCCTCCCACCAGATGCGGGCCTTCGAGGACCGGTTTCTGACCATCGGTCTGCCCTACCGCGTGATCGGCGGCCCGCGCTTCTACGAACGCCAGGAAATCCGCGATGCGATGGCCTATTTCCGGCTGGCGGTCTCGCCCGAGGATGATCTGGCGTTTGAGCGGGTGGTAAACCTGCCAAAACGCGGGCTGGGCGACACCGCGCAATCCAAGATCAACGTGCTGGCGCGCGGGGCCGGGGTCTCGCTTTTGGACGGCGCACGGGAAGCCTTGGCCAAGGGCGTGATCCCCGGCAAGGGCGCTGCACAGCTGCGGGCCTTTGTCGACGGCGTCGACCGCTGGCATGCGGCGACCTTCCACCCGGAATACGACCACATCCGCCTGGCCGAGACGATCCTCGACGAGAGCGGCTACACCGAGATGTGGCAGAACGACAAGACGCCTGAGGCACCCGGCCGCTTGGACAACCTCAAGGAACTGATCAAGGCCTTGGAGCAGTTCGACAATCTGCAGGGCTTCCTCGAACATGTCTCCCTCATCATGGACAACGATACCGAGGGAGCGGAGGAGAAGGTCACGATCATGACCCTCCACGCCGCGAAGGGGCTGGAGTTCCCGGTGATCTTCCTTCCGGGTTGGGAGGATGGCCTCTTCCCCAGCCAGCGCAGCATGGACGAGCAGGGGTTGAAGGGTTTGGAGGAGGAGCGCCGCCTCGCCTATGTCGGCATCACCCGGGCGGAAGAGCTGTGTACGATCAGTTTCGCCTCGAACCGGCGGGTCTATGGGCAGTGGCAGTCGCAGCTCCCCTCCCGCTTCATCGACGAATTGCCGAGCGAGCATGTCGAGGTTCTCACCGCCCCCGGTCTCTACGGCGGCGGGTATGGGGCGGCGGCTCCGGTGGGGTTCGGGTCTTCGATGGAGGACCGGGTGTCCAAGGCCGATGTCTACAATTCTCCCGGCTGGCGGCGGTTGCAAGAGAACCAGTCGCACCGCCCTGTCCGTCAGCCGCAAGAGGCGCGGCATGTGGTGATCGACGCCGAGGCGGTGTCGCCCTATGTGATCGGGGACCGGGTGTTCCACCAGAAGTTCGGCTATGGCGAGATCATGGGGGTCGAGGGGGACAAGCTGGACGTGGAGTTCGATCATGCCGGGACGAAGAAAGTCGTCGCCCGCTGGGTGATCCCGGCGGACCAGGTGGGTGACGTGCCGTTCTGAGTCAGGCAGTCCACGCGCCCGCAGGATTTTCAGATCAATGAATTCAATGGGTTGAGCGTCTGCGTTCAGGCATTCGCAAAACCTGCCAACCTGCGGGACGAAGGTCGGGGACGATGCTGCGGACAGCCTTGCGCGGGACGCTCGGTCTGCGCATGGTAGCGGAAAATATCAGGGAGGAATGGCATGGCGGGGAAGCCGACCGAGCTGACAGAGCTTGCCGACCTTTTGGAGTTCCGCGCCGCCAGTGGACAACGGGTGATCGCGGCGCTTGCCGGGGCGCCGGGATCGGGGAAATCCACCCTGGCCGACAAGCTTGTGGGCAAGCTGAACGGCCGAAAGCCAGGACAGGCGGCGGTCCTGCCGATGGACGGCTATCACTATGACGACCTCTACCTCGTCCCTGCCGGATTGCGGCCCCGCAAGGGCGCACCGATGACGTTCGACGTCGGCGGTCTATACCACACACTGAAACGGCTGCGCGCCCGCGATGAGGATGAGGTCGCCGTTCCCGTCTTCGACCGCAAGATCGAGATCGCCCGCGCCGGGGCCCGGCTGATCCCGAAGGAGGTTCCGGTGATCGTGGTGGAAGGCAACTGGCTTTTGCTGAACCAGTCGCCCTGGGACCGGCTGCGCCCGATGTTCGATGTGACGGTGATGGTCGATGTTCCCGAACACGCCCTGCGCGCCCGGCTGCGCGGCAGGTGGGAGCGGCTGGGCCTCACCGAAGCGGAGATCGTCGAAAAGCTTGAGGAAAACGACCTGCCGAATGGCCGCTGGGTGCGTGACGGGTCAGTTCCGTCGGACCATGTGATCCGCAACGGATAGGCGTTCCGTCATCGAAAGATCGCCCGCACGATCTCCGCATTCCCGCTGGCCTTGCAAACGGTTTGGCGTTAGGCTGATCAGCGAAGACTTGGGGGACACACCCGGGCTTCCAAAGGCAGAGCAGGCGTAACAGGCGGTTTTCCATGACTGAAATGGTCTATGGCTCCAATCCCGTTCGGGTGTCCGAGCCGGTCATCCCCCGGTGGTGGCGCACGATCGACAAGTGGACGCTGACCAGCGTCTTCGTCCTGTTCGGGGTCGGGTTGCTGCTGGGTCTTGCGGCATCGGTGCCGCTGGCGACACGCAACGGGCTGGAACCGTTCTACTATGTGCAGCGGCAAGCCTTCTTCGGTGGCATCGCGCTTGTGGTGATGCTGGGCATTTCGATGATGCCGCCCGACATGGTGCGGCGGCTGGGGGTCATGGGATTTGCCGTCTCGATGCTGGCCTTGATGGCGCTGCCTTTGTTTGGCACCGATTTCGGCAAGGGTGCGGTGCGCTGGTTCTCGTTCGGCTTCGCCTCGGTGCAGCCTTCGGAGTTCCTGAAGCCCGGCTTCGTGATTGTGGTTGCCTGGCTGATCGCCGCTTCCCAGGACCTCAATGGCCCGCCCGGCAAGACGATTTCCTTTGCGCTGACGGTGGTCGTGGTCGGCTTCCTGGCGATGCAGCCCGACTTCGGTCAATCGGCGCTGATCCTGTTCGCCTGGGGCGTGGTCTATTTCATCGGCGGGGCGCCGATGGTGCTGATCGCGGTTGTGGGGGGGCTGGTCGCGGGCGTCGGGCTGCTGTTCTATGAAAGCTCCGAGCACTTCGCCCGCCGGATCGACGGATTCCTGTCGCCGGATGTCGACCCCCGCACGCAGCTTGGCTATGCCGCGAACGCGATCCAGGAGGGTGGGTTCTTCGGTGTCGGCGTAGGCGAGGGCCAGGTGAAATGGTCGCTGCCCGACGCGCATACCGACTTCATCATTGCGGTGGCGGCCGAGGAATACGGGCTGCTTCTGGTGCTTGGCATCCTGGCGCTTTACTGCGTCATCGTCGTGCGGTCGCTCTGGCGGCTGATGCCGGAGCGCGACCCGTTTGCAAGGCTGGCGGGGGCGGGCATGGCCTGCATCTTCGGGGTGCAGGCGATGATCAACATGGGCGTCGCGGTGCGGTTGCTGCCGGCCAAGGGGATGACGCTGCCCTTTGTGAGCTATGGCGGCTCGTCGGTCATTGCGGCGGGGATCACGCTGGGGATGCTTCTGGCGCTGACGCGGGAGCGGCCGCGCGGACAGATGAGCGACGTCTTCCGGCGGGGGCGCTGATGACGAAGCTTCTTTTGATCGCGGCGGGGGGCACGGGCGGGCACATGTTCCCCGCGCAGGCGCTGGCCGAGGCGATGCTGGCGCGCGGCTGGCGGGTGAAGCTGTCGACCGACGACCGGGGCGCGCGCTACGCGGGCGGGTTCCCGGCAGAGGTGGCGGTGGAGCGGGTGGCAAGCGCCACTTTCGCTCGGGGTGGAGCGGCGGCGAAGCTGTTGGTTCCGTTCCGGATTCTGGGCGGGATCGTCGGGGCGATCTGGTCGCAGCTGCGGGACAAGCCGACGGTGGTGGTGGGGTTCGGCGGTTACCCGTCGATCCCGGCGCTGTCGGCGGCCTGGGTGCTGCGGCGGCCCCGGATGATCCATGAGCAGAACGGGGTGCTTGGCCGGGTGAACCAGGTTTTTGCGCGTCGGGTAGACAAGGTGGCCTGCGGGACCTGGCCGACCGACTTGCCCTCGGGCGTGATGGGCGAGCCGACCGGCAATCCGGTGCGGCAGGCGGTGCTGGACCGGGCGGCGGCACCCTATATTCCGCCGGGGGATTACCCGATGGCGATGGTGGTGATCGGCGGCAGCCAGGGCGCGCGCATCCTGTCCGACGTGGTGCCGGCAGCGGTGGCGCTGTTGCCCGAGGGGCTCAGGGCGAACCTGCGGGTGGCGCATCAGGCGCGGGACGAGGACGGGGTGCGGGCGGCGGCGGCCTATGAGGCGGCGGGGGTGCGGGCCGAGATTGCCCCGTTCTTTGCCGACATTCCGCGCAGGCTGTCGGAGGCGCAGCTGGTGGTCAGCCGGTCGGGCGCATCCTCGGTGGCGGATATCAGCGTGATCGGGCGTCCGGCGATCCTGATCCCCTATGCGGCCGCGACGGGCGACCATCAGACGGCCAATGCGAAGGGGCTGGTCGACGCTGCGGCAGCGGTGGTGGTGCAGGAGAAGGCGCTTGACGCGGCCAGCCTCGCGGGCCACATCGCCGCGATCCTGGGGGACCCGCACCGCGCCGAGGTGATGGCGCGGGCGGCCCTGGGCGAGGGCAAGCCGGACGCGACCGCGCGGCTGGTGGCGCTGGTTGAAGAGTTGGGCGAGGGCAAGCCATGAACGCAGCAACGAAGCTTCCGCTGGAGCTGGGGCCGATCCATTTCGTCGGCATCGGCGGCATCGGCATGTCGGGCATCGCCGAAGTGCTGATGACGCTGGGCTACCGGGTGCAGGGGTCGGACGCGAAGGCGTCAAAGATCACCGACCGGCTGGTGACGCTGGGGGCGACCTTCTTCGAGGGTCAGGCGGCAGCGAACATCGGCGATGGCGTGTCGGTCGTTGTGATCTCGTCGGCGATCAAGAAGGGCAACCCGGAACTGGAGGAAGCTCGCCGCCGGAACCTGCCGGTCGTGCGCCGCGCCGAGATGCTGGCAGAACTGATGCGGCTGAAGTCGAACATCGCGATTGCCGGAACGCATGGCAAGACGACGACGACGACGATGGTGGCGACGCTTCTGGACAAGGGCGGGTTCGACCCGACGGTGATCAACGGCGGGGTGATTCACGCCTATGGCTCGAATGCGCGGGCCGGGGCGGGCGAGTGGATGGTGGTGGAGGCGGATGAGTCCGACGGCTCGTTCAACCGGCTGCCCGCGACGATCGCCATCGTCACGAACATCGACCCCGAGCATATGGAGCATTGGGGCACCTTCGACGCCCTGCGGAAAGGGTTCCTGGATTTCGTGTCGAACGTGCCGTTCTATGGCCTTGCGGTCTGCTGCACGGATCATCCCGAAGTGCAGGCGCTGGTGGGCCGGGTGACGGACCGCCGGGTGGTGACCTTCGGCTTCAACGCCCAGGCCGATGTGCGGGCGCAGAACCTGACCTATGACAACGGCGTCGCGCATTTCGACATCGCCTTGCAGGGCGAGGATTCGGTCATCGAGGGCTGCACGCTGCCCATGCCGGGCGATCACAATGTCTCAAATGCCCTGTCGGCAGTGGCGGTGGCGCGGCATCTGGGGATGAAGAAGGACGAGATCCGCGAGGCGCTGGCGGGTTTCTCGGGCGTGAACCGCCGGTTCACCCGGGTCGGCGAGGTCGGGGGCGTCACGATCATCGACGACTATGGTCACCACCCGGTCGAGATCGCGGCGGTGCTGAAGGCGGCGCGGCAGGCAACCAAGGGGCGGATCATCGCGGTGCATCAGCCACATCGCTACACCCGCCTCAGCCATCTGTTCGAGGAATTCTGCACCTGTTTCAACGAGGCCGACGTCGTGGCCATCGCCGAGGTCTATGCCGCGGGCGAAGACCCGATCCCGGGGGCCTCTCGCGACGATCTGGTTGCGGGTCTGATCGCCCATGGCCACCGCCACGCCCGGGCCTTGCAGGACGAAGCCGAACTGGCGCGACTGGTGAAGGAACAGGCCCGGCCGGGCGACATGGTGGTCTGCCTCGGCGCCGGCACGATCAGCACCTGGGCCAATGCGCTGCCCGCCAAGCTCATGGGCGCGGCGGCATGACCGCCAGCCGTCTCCGGGAAACCATGGACTGCGCCGGGTGCCGCGGATGAGTGCGCCGCTGATCCTGGGCTGTGTCTGGGTGATTGCGGCGGCGGTGGTGGCTATGTTGCCGATGCGGCGGCAGATGGTGCCGGGCCTGGCCCTGCTGGCCGCAGCACCAGTGCTGCTGATCTGGATCGGATATACGCATGGCTGGCTCTGGCTGGCGATCGGGTTCTTCGCTTTCCTGTCGATGTTCCGCAATCCGCTGCTGTACTTCCTGCGTCGGGCGCTTGGCCGGACCCCGCTGCTACCCAAGGATATGGAGCGGTGATGCTGCCGCTCGCCTTGTGCCTGATCTGGCTGGTCGCGGCGAACGTGATCGCGATGTTCCCGTCGCGCGACCGGCATTGGCGGGCGGCCTATGGCCTGATCTTCCTTGGTGTACCGCTCTTGGGCTGGGTGACCTACGAAGGCGGGCCCTTCGTCGGACTGGCACTCCTGGCGGCAGGGGCATCCATCCTGCGCTGGCCGGTGGTCTATCTTTGGCGCTGGCTGCGTCGGCAACTGGGGTAGGGCGATGCCGGGGGCGTTCTGGGTCGTTGCGGTGGCGACGGTGATCTTCACCGGGGTGATCTCCTACGCGATGGCCCGGCGTTACGGCTGGGGTGCGGCGCTCGCGCTGCCACTTCTTGCGCTGGTCGCAATGATCGCGATGCATTGGCAATCTCGGGGATTGACCATGAGCGAGGGCTTTCGGTTGGCAGGCTCGACCCTCATCTTCGCCACTCCGATCCTGGTGGGCGTGCTGGCCGGGATCGTGCTGGCGCGGCTTCTCCGGGGGCGCGGCTAGCCGAGGTTCGGACTTGCGTTGCGGCGGGACCACTTGCAGCAGCTGACGTCGCCCCGCACAGCCGCTGTCATCCGCCGACGACTGCCATTCCCGTCGACCTATCGGCAGGACGGGGGCAGCAAAGCGGCTGGCCCTCCAGACCGTTCACGATTTTCTCGGCATGCTTCACGGCGACGATGGGCCTGGCGGGCTGGTAGCTGCGCAGCTTGCCTGACGCTGTCCGCAGTACCTTCCGGAGCGCCACCCGCTCGGCCACGCCAAGCGTGAGCATCGCCTGCGGGCCGGGATAGAAGCTCTCGGTCGGCAGACCTTCGGCCCAGATCACCTCATGCCGGTCGAATAGCAGGTGCAGATAGTCGACTGCCGATTTCAAACCCTGCCGACGCACGCCCCGGCGACCAAGCAGGGCAACCGCTGGCACCAGGACTTCATCCGTGCCGAGAGCTTTTCGGATCTGGGGTCCCGCCAGGAGAACACGGTGTTGCGGTGAAATCTTTAGCCGGCGCAGGGGCAGGCCGTGACCAAGCGCACCGGCCTCGATCACGATCGGACATTGTTCGGGATGGGCATGTGCCTGGACGGGTCCCAGACGACTGCAGGCCAGCCAGCGCAGGCTTTGCAGCCCGTGATCGGCGGTCCGGACCAGATCGCCAGGCGCCAGCGTCTCGACACGCCGCGGCCCGGATGCGGTTTCGATCAGCGTACCTGCCACAAAACAGATCGGGAACGGATCGTTTTGCGCCGTCATGGTGGTACCGGGCGTGGTACCGTAGGACGTGAAGGTAAAGCTGTCCCAGGCCGCATAGGGAGGCAGGCCCGGCATCGTCAGTGTATTGTCGATCGGCCGCAGGATGTAGCTGCCACCGCCGAGGTCGTAGACGCGGAACCCGGTGGCGTTGGCGCCGGAAACCGCCGGAACATGGAACGTGCTGCCGTCCCGCAAATTGATGGTCAGGCCGATCACATAGATCTGGCTGACGGAATGCGAAACACCGTTGTAGACAATTCTGTCCGCGGAGTTGGGCGTCAGAGCGTTGTCGTTGGCATTGTTGTCAATGAAGTCGAAGGTCGTGAAGTTGTCGAAAACATCCATTGTAAAGGAACTGCCGACCCAGCTGCTAGGCGCCAGGGGGGTCGAGAAGTGAAACCCTTCAACTCCGTACATACTCGCCATCGATCACCAGGTCCTTTTGTGTGTTTCGCCGGGGATCGCACAGAATGCCCCTCGCGGATTCTTCAAAAACTTTGTGGCCAATCTTGGGTGCTTGTACAAAAAAGTCATTGTCGAAGCTGCGAATGGTCGTGCCTGACCGCCATCTTGCCGGTGGTGCAGGGCGAGTCCGACTTGGTGCTGGCCGGGGAGGAAAATGTGGCGCCCATCGGCCCTTGCTCCCGCAGCCTGGCTTTGGCATCACTCCGTCCCATGACGAAGCTTCCAATCCCGCGCGGCGTGCTGACGCCGGATCGCCCGCTTTCCGACCTGACCTGGTTGCGGGTAGGGGGGCCGGCGGACTGGCTGTTCCAACCGGCTGACGAAGCGGACCTGGCGGAGTTCCTTACCGCACTGGACCCGGCGATCCCGGTGTTTCCGATGGGGGTCGGGTCGAACCTGATCGTCCGCGATGGCGGGCTCAGGGCGGTGGTGATCCGGCTGGGACGCGGGTTCAACGGGATTTCGGTCGATGGCAACCGCGTGACTGCCGGGGCCGCGGCGCTGGATGCGCATGTGGCGAAGCGGGCGGCGGAGGCGGGGCTGGACCTGACCTTCCTGCGCACCATTCCGGGCAGCATCGGCGGCGCGGTGCGGATGAATGCCGGGTGCTATGGGTCCTATGTCGCGGATGTGCTGGAGGAACTGCGGGTGGTGACGCGGCAGGGCGAGGTGTTGACACTGCCCGCCAGCGCCTTGCAGCTGCGCTACCGGCAAAGCGATCTGCCCGAGGGGTCGGTGATCATTTCCGCCACATTCCGTACCGCAAAAGGCGATCCGGCGGTGCTGGAGGCGAAGATGGCGGAGCAGATCACCAAGCGCGATGCCTCGCAGCCAACGAAGGAGCGGAGCGCGGGGTCAACCTTCCGCAATCCGGCGGGTCGGTCCTCGACGGGGCGCGCGGATGACACGCATGAGCTGAAGGCCTGGAAGGTCATCGACGATGCCGGAATGCGCGGCGCAAGGCTGGGCGGGGCGCAGATGTCGCCCATGCATTCCAACTTCCTGATCAACACCGGGGGGGCGTCAGCCGCCGATCTGGAAAATCTGGGCGAGGAAGTGCGAAAAAAGGTTTTCCAATCAAGCGGCATCACGCTAGAGTGGGAAATCATGCGGGTCGGAGAATACCCGCAGGGTTAATGAAATCACGGGTCACATAAGACCCGGATGAGGCAGTGTATGGCGGGCGCATCGAGCAGGATGGCCCCCGAAGTGGCGGTACTGATGGGTGGGCTTTCCGCTGAGCGGGAAGTGTCGCTTGTCTCTGGGCGCGAATGCGCGGCGGCTCTTCGGGCGGCGGGGTACAAGGTGATTGAGGTCGATTGCGGCCCCGATCTGCCTGCGCGGCTGGCCGAGCTGAAACCGGCAGTTTGCTTCAATGCGCTGCATGGCCGCTGGGGCGAGGATGGCTGCGTCCAGGGCATCCTTGAATGGCTGCAGATCCCCTATACGCATTCCGGCGTGCTGGCCTCGGCCCTGGCGATGGACAAGGTGAAGACCAAGGAGGTCTACCGGGCCGCCGGTCTGCCGGTGGTCGATAGCAAACTTGCGACGCGGGAGGAAGTGGAGGCGGGCCATGTGCTGCCCGCGCCCTATGTGGTGAAGCCCTACAACGAAGGGTCATCGGTCGGGGTCTACATCGTCCATCCGGGCTCGAATGCGCCGCGGCTGGCGGCCTCGATGCCCAATGTGGTGATGGTCGAGACCTACGCGCCGGGGCGCGAGCTTTCGGTCTCGGTGATGGGCGACCGTGCGCTGGCGGTGACCGACATCATCACCGACGGCTGGTACGACTATGACGCGAAATACAAGCCGGGAGGCAGCCGTCACGAACTGCCGGCGGACATGCCCGCAGAGGTGACGGCGGCCTGCCTTGACTATGCGCTGCGCGCGCATCGGGCGTTGGGCTGCCGGGGATTGAGCCGGACCGATATCCGCTGGGATGAGGCGCGTGGTCTGGACGGGTTGGTGCTGCTGGAGACGAACACCCAGCCCGGCATGACGCCCACATCGCTGGCGCCCGAACAGGCGGCGCTCTGCGGCCATTCCTTCCCGGAACTGTGCGACTGGCTGGTGAGGGATGCATCATGCAATCGCTGACCGCCCGCCGCCCGGTTTCTCGTGTCCGTCGCGACCCCGCGCCGTCGAAATGGGATTACCGGCTGCAACGACTGATGCTGACGCCCTATGTGCGTGGCTTCGTGTGGAAGGGCGTGCCCTCGCTTCTTCTGGTGGGCGGTCTTGCGCTGTGGCTGAGCCATGAGCCGAACCGGCAAGCGGTGATCGGCCAGCTGACCCACCTGCGGGAAGAATTCGAGGCGCGGCCGGAGTTCCGGGTGTCGCTGGCGCGGGTCGAGGGCGCTTCGGACGATCTGGCCGAGGCTGTTCGGGCAAAGCTGGCGCTGCCCCTGCCGATGTCGTCCTTCGACATTGATCTGGACGCCGCGCGGGAGCGGATCGAGGGGCTGGATGCGGTTCAGGGCGCCGACCTGCGGGTGCGGTCGGGCGGCATCCTGCAAGTGGTGATCACCGAGCGCATGCCAGTCGCGGTCTGGCGCACCGAGGACGGGCTGACGCTGGTCGACGAGACCGGGCATCGCGTTGCGGGCCTTGTGTCCCGGTCCGACCGGGCCGACCTGCCGCTGATCGCCGGCGAGGGGGCGGATGCCGCCACGCCCGAGGCGCTGGCGCTGATGGCTGCCGCCGGGCCGCTGACCCAGCGCATCCGGGGCCTCGTCCGCGTCGGGGACCGGCGATGGGACCTGGTGCTTGACCGCAACCAGCGCGTGCAGTTGCCTGAGAAGAACCCGGTCCAGGCGCTGGAGCGCCTGCTGGCGCTGGACCATGCGCAAGACCTGATGAACCGCGACATCCTGACCGTCGACCTGCGGTCGGACCATCGCCCCACCCTTCGCCTTACCCCCAATGCCCTTGCCGAAATCCGTCGCGCGCAAGGCCTAGAAACCGTGGAGAACGAACTGTGACCGATCTCTATACCTCCCAGCGCGCCATGCGGAACATGCGTCGGGCTGCCATGCAGCGCGGCGTGATCGCCATTCTGGACGTCGGCACCAGTAAGATCGCCTGCCTGATCCTGCGCTTCGACGGGCCGGACCGCCTGCGTGAGCAGGACGGCGTGGGTCCCATGGCCGGGCAAAGCCAGTTCCGGGTGATCGGGGCGGCGACGACGCGGTCGCGGGGCGTCCGCTTCGGCGAAATCGCGGTGATGAACGAGACCGAGCGGGCGATCCGCACGGCGGTTCAGGCGGCGCAGAAGATGGCGAATGTGCGGGTCGATCATGTGATCGCCTGCTTCTCGGGGGCCGAGCCGCGCAGCTACGGGCTGGCGGGCGAGCTGGACCTGCAGGATTCTGTCGTCACCGAGCAGGACGTGAGCCGGGTTCTGGCTTCGTGCGATGTGCCCGACCTCGGCCATGGGCGCGAGGTGCTACACGCCCAGCCGGTGAACTTTGCGCTGGATCACCGCTCGGGTCTGGGCGATCCGCGCGGGCAGATCGGGCATCGGCTTGCCTGCGACATGCATCTTCTGTCGGTCGACGGCGACGTGGTGCAGAACCTCCTCTACTGCATCAAGCGCTGCGACCTGGAACTGGCAGGGATCGCCTCCTCGGCCTATGTCTCGGCGATCTCCTCGCTGGTGGAAGACGAGCAGGAACTGGGCGCGGCCTGCATCGACATGGGTGGCGGCGCGACCGGCCTCTCGATCTTCATGAAGAAGCACATGATCTATGCGGATTCGGTCCGCATGGGCGGTGATCATGTGACCAGCGACATTTCCAAGGGCTTGCAGATCCCGCTGGCGGTGGCCGAGCGGATCAAGACCCGGCACGGCGGGCTCTATGCCACCGGCATGGACGACCGTGAGATGATCGACATCGGCGGCGACAGCGGCGACTGGGAGAAGGACCGCCGCCAGATCAGCCGGACGGAACTGATCGGCATCATGCGGCCGCGCGTAGAGGAAATCCTGGAGGAAGTCCGCGCCACGCTGGACGCGGCGGGCTTTGACACGCTGCCGAGCCAGCAGATCGTGCTGACCGGGGGCGCGAGCCAGATCCCCGGCCTCGACGGCATTGCGACGCGTGTCCTGGGGCAACGGGTGCGGCTGGGGCGGCCCCTGCGGGTGCAGGGTCTGCCGCAGGCGGCGACGGGCGCGGCCTTCGCCAGTGCCGTCGGGCTTTGCCTCTTCGCGGCACATCCGCAGGATGAATGGTGGGACTTCGAAATTCCGGCGGAACGCTACCCGGCACGCTCGCTTCGGCGGGCCGTCAAATGGTTCAAGGATAACTGGTGACCACAACATCCGGCTACAAAGAGCGAAATGCCGCTGAAATCGGGGGTTTGACCCCCAGATTTCGTGGTGTGGCAATGTTTTTTGCGTGACCTTTGCAACCGTTGTGGATAGAATCGGGGATAAGTCGGCCTTCCGCGGGGGAATTGCGCGAGAAAGGCCGAATAAAACAGGCGGCGGACAAACGGACAGGCAAACCCATGGCACTCAATCTGACGATGACTTCGGAGCGTGAAGAGCTGAAGCCGCGCATCACCGTGTTCGGTGTGGGCGGTGCGGGCGGCAACGCGGTGAACAACATGATCGACAAGATGCTGGAAGGCGTCGAGTTCGTCGTGGCCAACACCGATGCGCAGGCCCTTCAGCAAAGCCGGGCAGGCGCGCGCATCCAGATGGGTGTCAAGGCGACGGAAGGTCTTGGGGCAGGGGCCCGACCGACGGTGGGGGCCGCTGCGGCGGAGGAGACGATCGAAGAAATCGTCGACCACCTGGCCGGGGCACATATGTGCTTCATCACGGCGGGCATGGGCGGCGGCACCGGCACGGGTGCTGCCCCGATCATCGCGCAGGCCGCGCGGGAGCTGGGCGTGCTGACCGTCGGCGTGGTCACCAAGCCCTTCCAGTTCGAGGGCGGCAAGCGGATGCGGCAGGCCGAGGAGGGCATCGAGGCCCTGCAGAAGGTCGTCGACACGCTGATCATCATCCCGAACCAGAACCTCTTCCGGCTGGCGAACGAGCGCACCACCTTCACCGAAGCCTTCGCGATGGCTGACGATGTGCTGTATCAGGGCGTCAAGGGCGTGACTGACCTGATGGTGCGGCCCGGCCTGATCAACCTCGACTTCGCCGACGTCCGCGCGGTGATGGACGAGATGGGCAAGGCGATGATGGGCACCGGCGAAGCCACGGGCGACGACCGTGCGATCCAGGCGGCGGAGAAGGCGATTGCCAACCCGCTTCTGGACGAGATCAGCCTGAATGGTGCCAAGGGGGTCTTGATCAACATCACCGGCGGCCATGACCTGACGCTGTTCGAACTGGACGAGGCCGCGAACATCATCCGCGAGAAGGTGGACCCTGAGGCCAACATCATCGTCGGCTCGACGCTGGACACCGAGATGGAAGGCCGCATCCGCGTGTCGGTCGTCGCGACCGGCATTGACGCTTCGGCGGCGAACAAGGCGGAAACCCCGGTCGCGCGCCGCTCGATGGGCGCGCCCCTGACGCTGACCCCGGCGCAGCAGCCGGAAGCTCCGCGCGCGGCCGCACCGGCCTATGTGCCCGAGCCCGAGCCGATGATGGAAGACCGTATCGCCTTTGAGGAAGAGGTCGATCAGGTTGCCGATGCCGCTTTCGATGCGGCGGCCTCGAAGGCCGACATGGACGCTGACGATCTGTCGATCGCAGACGATCTGCCGCCGCCGGCCTACCGGCCGCAGGTGCAGTCGCAGCCGACCCTGGTGCGCTCGACCCCGGCAGCCATCGAAGCCGATCCGGGTGTCTTCGTCGCCCCGCGCCCGCGTGTGGCAGGCCAGCCCTCGCCCGAGGCGCTTGCGCGTCTGCAGGCTGCGGTCAGCCGCCCCAGCGGTGCCCCGGCCAAGTTCACCCGGCCTGCCACCACACCGGCCCCTGCAGCCCCTGTGGCTGCTCCGGCCAGCGCAGCGGCAAAGCCGCGCTTCGGCATCGGATCGCTGATCAACCGGATGGCCGGCCATCTGGAGGCGGGTGGCCCCGCCGCCGCTCCGGCAGCCCGCGCGCAACCGCCGGTCACCGCTTATGACGACGATCACGACATGGGGTCCGACCAGGACCGGATCGAGATTCCTGCCTTCCTGCGCCGCCAGGCAAACTGAAAACAACGCGGCGTCAACCTTGTGACAAGGCCCGGGAGACCGGGCCTTTTCCTTTTGAAGCAATGACTTACGGAATGTTTCTATCCTGTCACATACCGTCACAAAGAGTGAGTTGAGCAAGAACCCTCTAAAGAATACTTAACTTGCAACCGGAGACAGGCATTGAACCTGCTCCACATGAGGTTGGGCGAGACGTGCAGAACACCCTGAAATCCCCCGCCGCCTTTGCCGGTTTCGGCCTGCATGGCGGTCAGCCAGTGCGGATGGTTGTGCGCCCGGCTCCGGCGGATCATGGGGTGTGGTTCCGTCGGACCGACGTGGCTGATCGTGACCAGCGGGTGTTGGCGCGCTGGGATCGGGTCACGCCATCGCGGCTTTGCACGGTGGTCGAGAACGCGGATGGCATCTCGGTCTCCACCATCGAACACATTATGGCCGCGCTCGCCGGATTTGCGATCCACAACGCATTGATCGAGATCGACGGGCCGGAAGTGCCGATCCTGGACGGATCTTCGGTGCCGTTCATCGAGGGCTTCCTGGCGGCCGGAATCGAGGAACAGGACCTGCCGGTCCGTGCCGTCCGGGTCCTGAAGCCGGTCGAGGTGCGCGAGGGTGACGCGGTGGCACGTCTGGAACCGGCCGACATGCTGGAGATCGACTTCCGCATCGACTTTGAGGACAAGGCGATCGGCGTGCAGGCCCGGCGGCTGAACATGGCCAATGGTGCCTTCGTGAGGGAACTTTCGGACAGCCGGACCTTCTGCCGGCAGTCGGACGTCGATGCGATGCGCGCCAGGGGGCTGGCCCTTGGCGGTACGCTGGAAAATGCCGTGGTCTTCGATGGCGATCAGGTCCTGTCGCCCGGGGGGCTGCGTCACGCCGATGAACCCGTGCGGCACAAGATGCTGGATGCGGTCGGCGACCTGGCGCTTGCGGGCGGTCCGATCCTGGGCCGCTATGTCGGCGAACGGGCCGGACATGCGCTGACCAATCGCCTGCTGCGGGCGTTGTTTGCGGATGCCTCGGCCTTTGCCATAGTGGATTGCGGACCGCGCACCCTGGGCAAGTTGCCGGGCGTGGGCGTCCATGTCGGCGATTTGCCCGCGCGCAACTGAGCTACCCTGCTGTTTGAAAAGTCACGAAAGGCGTTTTGCGCCCCGGATTTTTCTGTGCTAGGACGAGCCAAAGAGGTAAGCCGCGAGTGGGGCAAACCGCCCGGGCTGCAGGTTGGATAGGCGAAGAATGTCAGGCAGAAGGCCCGGCGCAGGGTTCCTCAGGACGGCGGTTCTGGTTGCGATGGTGGCGGGCTGCGCGGGCGGCAAGGCGAACGAACGCCCGCTTGACAGCTATACGGCCGAAGAAATCTACAAGAAGGGCGAGCTGGAGCTTGAGACGAGCAAGCGGCCCAAGGATTCGCTGGTCTACTTCCAGGAGGTCGAGCGGCTTTATCCCTATACCGAATATGCCAAGCGCGCCTTGATCATGCAGGCCTATGCGCATCACCGGGCAAAGGAATATCCCGAAGCCCGCGACGCCGCGCAGCGTTATCTGGACTTCTATCCGGGCGACGACGATGCGCCCTATGCGCTCTACCTGATGGCGCTCAGCTATTACGACCAGATCGACGATGTCGGTCGGGACCAGGGCATCACCTTCCAGGCGCTGCAAAGCATGCGCGATGTGATCGAGACCTATCCCGACAGTGAATACGCCCGCTCGGCGATGCTGAAGTTCGACCTTGCCTTCGACCAGCTGGCCGCAAAGGAAATGGAAGTGGGCCGCTACTACCTGAAGCGGGGCCACTACACGGCGGCGATCAACCGGTTCCGGGTGGTGGTGCAGGATTTCCAGACCACGAGCCATACCGCCGAGGCGTTGCACCGGCTGGTGGAGTGCTACCTGGCACTTGGCCTGACAGACGAGGCGCAGACCGCAGGGGCGATCCTGGGCTACAACTACCAGTCCTCGCCGTTCTACGATGACTCCTTCCGCCTTCTCAAGGGCAAGGGCCTGTCGCCGGAAGCCAAGGGTGAAGGCTGGTTGCGCGCGATCTATCGCCAGATGGTGAAGGGCGAGTGGTTGTAAGGATGGTGCGTGCAAGCACGCACCCCATGAGCCGTGACCATGCTGCGTAGCCTGGACATCCGCGATGTGCTGATCATCGACCGGCTGAGCCTTGACCTCGGGCCGGGACTCAACGTGCTGACCGGCGAGACGGGGGCGGGGAAGTCGATCCTGCTGGACGCGCTCGGGTTCGTATTGGGCTGGCGTGGCCGGGCGGAACTGGTGCGGTCGGGAGCCTCCCAGGGGGAAGTGACAGCCGTTTTCGACCTGCCGCCTGCGCATGCCGCGCGCGCGGTGCTGGAGGAGGCGGGGATCGAGGCGGAGGAAGAGTTGATCCTGCGCCGGGTCAATGCCTCTGACGGCCGCAAGACGGCCTTCGTCAACGACCGCCGCGTCTCGGGCGAGGTGCTGCGCGACCTCTCTGATCATCTGGTGGAACTGCATGGCCAGCACGATGAC
>JAFLCY010000037.1 GCA_017303485.1 Rhodobacterales bacterium | reverse complement strand
GCGCCTAGGAAACCGGGGTCCAGCGCGCGCCCGCCAGCCGGTGCCATGGCGCGGCTACGGGCGGGGGCGGGTCGCCTTCCTGCCAGAAGCAGAGCCGCAGATGATCGGGCGTCTCGCCCTCGGCCACCAGCGCCCAATCCATGTGGAAGCCGTCAAGCAACAGGCCCTCGGCGTAGAAGGCGATCTCCTCGGCCTCCAGCGCCTCGGACGGCGAAGGGTCCCACCCCTCGGCCCCACCCCAGAACACCATCCCTTCGATCAGCGGATGCTTCCGTACCAGCCGGTCCAGCGGCGCGAGAAAGGCCTCGATCGGGGTCGGTTCCTTCGCCCTCACCGCAGCGCCGCCGCAAGCGCCGGGGTCGCCCCTGTCACCAGCGCCTCATAATCCGCCAGCTTGTCCGGGGTGAAATGCCCCGCCTCGGCAAGGATGTTCACCGTCCCCAGCACCGCCGCCCCGTCCACCACCGGCACGTTGATGCAGGACCCGAGGCCGAGCGACACGATCAGCTCGTGATCAAAGAAATACTTCGCAAACTCCGGCGGCGTGTTGGCAACAAAAGTCCGACGCCCCGCGATGGTCGTTTCGTACCAGCCGTCCTTCTCCATCGGCTTGGTGCCCGACACCGGGTACTCCACCGGATGCGAGGTGACGACCCGCGCGAACAGAGCCTTGCCTTCGTCCAGCTTCGTCACAGTGAACAGCCGCGTGCCCAGGGCGACGCAGCGGGCATGAAGGTCGGTAAAGGCAGTCATCGGCGGCCTCCTATCGGCGTGTCATGGCAATACGGATCAGCGCACGTTCCATCAGCGCCATTCCCGGAGCCTTGCTGGTCGAGCGCAGCGTCAGGTCGGTTTCCAGCAGGATCGACACCGCCGCCTCCAGCGCCCGGGTGCCCCATTGCCCGGCCTGCCGCCCCATCGCGTCCTTCTGCTTGAAGTTCACCCGGGCGCGCTGGATGCCAACCCCCGGCCCCTGCGGGTCGGTCGCGGCGGCATGCAGGATGCGGAAGTGGCGCAGCGCCCCGATGCAGATCGTCACCGGCAGCACGCCCTGCCCCTCCAGCCGCCGGAACAGCGGGCCGATGGCCGCGCTGCGGGCCTCGGCCACGGCGTCGATCAGGTCGTCCACCTCGGCCTCGATGGTCGCAGGGGCCATGGCCGCCACATCGGCGGGGGTCAACGGCGTCGGGTCGCCGTATTTGTAGAGTGCGATCTTCTCCAGCGTCTGCCGGAAATCGCCGGGGTCCAGCGCGCGGGCCAGCGTATTGAGGTCATTCATCGCCTCGCGGTCGATGTCGCGCAGGCCAGCCTTCCTCAGCGCCTCCTCGATCTCTTCCCGGCTTGGCGGCTCGTCATAAAGCCCGATGCAGACCGCATTCGGATGCTTCTCGAACAGGGTCTTCAGCGCCGACTTGCCGGTCAGGTTGCCGCCGGTGACCACGATCCCCGCATCGCCCGGCTTCCATTCCTTCAGCGCGATACTGACAGTTTCGGCCAGCCCGTCGGTGGCCTCCTCGACAAAAGCCACCCGTGGCCCGGGAAAGAAGCCGACCGCCTTGATCGCATCCAAGAGCAGGCTGCCATCCTTGCGCAGGTCAGCCCCCGACATCCGCGTCAGCCGCATTTCGGCCTCGCCCTCGGGGCCGATCAAAGCCGCGATGGCCTCCTGCCGCTTCAGCGCCACCCGCATCGCATCGGCGCCAAAGATCAGAAGCCCCGCGCGGCCCGGGTCCGGCCTGGCGCAATAGCGCGCCGCCTCGGCCCCCTTCAGGATCATGGCAGGCTGGCCGAGGCCGCTATCAGTCGTGCGACGATCTGGTCGGCGAGAATCCGCATCAGCCGCAGGCCGGCATCTTCCTCGGCGGCAAGCCCCGCAACGGTCGATCCGGTGGCGGAATAGGCGGTAAAGCTCTGCACCCGGCCGCCGGTCACCCGCGCCCCGGTCGCCCGTTCGGTCAGGGTGTAGTCGACCACGCCTTTCAGATTGTAGCGGGTGATCTTGTTGTCCGATGTGATCCCCACGCCCACGCTTTCCGTGGTGATCGTATAGGCCAGATCGTAACGGATGTTCTCCGGCCGCCCCAGCCTTTCCTCCAGCCGCTCGACAAGGTCGAAGGCGTTCTTGTCGAGCGGGTCCTGCACCCAGATCGTCTCGGTCAGCTTGCCCGCGCTGCCACCTGGGCCATAGGCCGGGGTGAAACCGCAGGCCGCCAGCGCGAAGGGGGCAAGCAGCGCGAAACGGCGCGTCACTGGCGCGACAGGCCCGCTCCCCCCATCGCGGAGGAAGGCCGGTGTGGAGGGGCTAAGGTCAGACGACGACATTGATGATGCGGCCCGGCACGACGATGATCTTCTTCACCGGCTGCCCGGCAAGGAACTTGATCACATCCTCTTCCGCCAGCGCCAGCTTTTCAACCTCCGCCGCGGGCATGTCCTTCGGCACGCTGATTTCCGCCCGGCGCTTGCCGTTGATCTGGATCGGCAGCGTCACCGTATCATCCACCAGCAGCGCCGGGTCGGCCTTGGGCCAGGGGGCGGTCGCGCAAAGCCCCTCGCCACCCTGATAGCTCCAGATCGATTCCGCGATATGCGGGGTCATCGGAGACATCAGCTTGGCCAGCGTGCGGATCGCGTCCTTCATCACCGGCGTCGAGGCGTTGGCCTTGGCGATGGTGTTGGTGAAGCCATACAGCGTGGCGATGGCCTTGTTGAAGGCGAAGCCTTCGATGCCCTTGGTCACCTCGTCGATGGCCCTGGCGGTGGCCTTGGCCAGTTCCGCATCGCCCTCGCCCTTGTGGTCGGCAGGCATCTCGCCGATGCGGGAGCAGAGCGACCAGACCCGCGACAGGTGTTTGTGCGCCGCTTCGGCCCCGGCAGAGGTCCATTCCACATCCCGCTCAGGCGGCGAGTCGGACATCACGAACCATCGGGCGGTGTCCGCCCCGAAGGCCGCGATGATGTTCATCGGATCGACGACGTTCTTCTTCGATTTCGACATCTTGGCCGAGGGGATGACCTCGACCAGCAGCCCCTCGTCGCTGAGGGCGCGGATGAAGGCGTCGACATCGTCGATCATGTCCACAGGCGGAGGCACGTCGCCGCGAACGACGATCCGGCGGTCGGCTACGTTGAAGATCGTCACGTCCTCGGGCAAGTGATAGACCGGGCGGCCCTGCGCATCGGTGGTCTTGTAGATCTCATGCGTCACCATGCCTTGGGTGAACAGGGCATTGAACGGCTCGATGGCCTTTTGCGGCAGGTGGCCGGTCTTGTGCATCGCCCGGGCGAAGAAGCGGCTGTAGAGCAGGTGCAAGATCGCATGCTCGATCCCGCCGATGTACTGGTCGACGTTCATCCAGTAATCGGCGTCTTCCAACACGGTCGGCGTGGTCGCACGCGGCGCGGTGAAGCGGGCGTAATACCACGACGAATCGACGAACGTATCCATCGTGTCCGTCTCGCGCCGGGCTTTCGCTCCGCATTTCGGGCAGGTGCAGTCACGCCAGGTCGGGTGGCGGTCTAAGGGGTTGCCCGGCACGTCAAAGCTGACGTCATAAGGCAGCTCGATGGGCAGGTTCTTCTTGTCCTCGGGCACCACGCCGCAGGTCGGGCAGTGGATCACCGGGATCGGACAGCCCCAATAGCGCTGACGGGAAACCCCCCAGTCGCGCAGGCGGTACTTGGTGACGCCCTGACCATAGCCTTGCGCCTCGGCATGGGTGATGGCGGCGGCAACGCCGTCGTCGCCGGTTTGGACATCCGCCCCAGCGAAGCCGCGCACATAGCGCACCTTCTCGGACTTCATAGGCACGAAAGCCTCGGTCAGCGCCACATCCTCCGCGCCCTCCGCCACGAAGACCGCCTCAATCGGCAACCCGTATTTCGTTGCAAAGTCAAAGTCGCGCTGGTCATGCGCCGGGCAGCCGAAGATCGCGCCGGTACCGTAATCCATCAGGATGAAGTTGGCGATCCAGACCGGGAGTTCCCAAGTCGGATCAAGGGGATGCTTGACGCGAATGCCGGTGTCATAGCCGATCTTCTCGGCCGTCTCGATCTCCTCGGCCGAAGTCCCGCCCTTGCGGCACCGCGCCACGAACTCCGCCACCGCAGGGTCGCCTTCCAGCGCCTTGGCCAGCGGGTGATCTGGGCTGATCGCAGCAAACGATGCCCCCTTCAGCGTATCTGGCCGGGTCGTATAGACCTCCAGCTTCTCGAAGCCTTCCGGCGCCCCGACCGTCTCGAACGCGAACTGCAAGCCGCGCGACTTGCCGATCCAGTTGGCCTGCATCAGGCGCACCTTCTCCGGCCAGTTCGCCAGCCCGTCCAGCGCCGACAACAACTCTTCCGAATAGTCGGAAATCTTGAAGAACCACTGCGTCAGCTCGCGCCGTTCCACCGCCGCGCCGGACCGCCAGCCCTTGCCGTCGATCACCTGCTCGTTGGCCAGCACCGTCATGTCGACCGGGTCCCAGTTGACCACGGCGGCCTTGCGGTAGACCAGCCCGGCTTCCATCATGTCGATGAACATCGCCTGCTGTTGGCCGTAATATTCCGGGTCGCAGGTGGCGAGTTCGCGCGACCAGTCGATCGACAGCCCCAAGGGCTTCATCTGCGCCTTCATGTCGGCGATGTTGCCGTAGGTCCAGTCCTGCGGATGACCGCCCCGCTCCATCGCCGCGTTCTCGGCGGGCATACCGAAGGCGTCCCAACCCATCGGATGCAGCACGGAATAGCCCTGCGCCGCCTTGGTCCGCGCGACCACGTCTCCCATCGTGTAGTTGCGCACATGGCCCATGTGGATGCGCCCGGAGGGGTAGGGGAACATCTCCAGCACATAGTATTTCGGCTTAGACGCATCACGCTTGGCCGTGAAGGCGCCCGCCTTGTCCCAGGCTTCCTGCCATCTGGGTTCGATCACCGAAGGGTCATAGCGCGACATCAGGGGCCTCATGCGGAATTCCGCGCGGAATTACACATGGGCGGCGGGAAAGGTCCACCCCCTCCCGGCCCCGGACCCGATCCGAACCGCTTAAAGCTTGCTGTCGCGCACCCGGATCTGACGCGCGCGGGTCAGGATCGCATCCTCGACCGCCCGCACCGTCTCGGGCGCGACCGAGCCGCCACCCTGGCCCTGCAACGCCACCTTCAGGCTGCGGGCGTCCAGCGCCGGGTCCTGAACATAGATCGTCGCCCGATAGGCCCTGCCCCCGCCCGGAGGCCGTCCGTAGCCCGTCACAATTACCCCTGTGAACGGGTCAACCGATTCGATGGGCAGGAAATTCAGCACTTCCAGGCTGGCCTGCCAGAGATATTTGTTCACCTCGACCGTGGTGTTCGGATCTTCCGATTTCCGGAACAGTTCCCCCAGCGAGGTCCTGCTTTCATTGACGCTCTTGCCGTCGCGGTGCGCTTCCGCGGCCCGGTCGCGTTCGGCCTTCTGCTCGGCCGTCATCCTGCTGCCGAAGATGTTGCCGCTGCCAATGCCGCCGCCGCAGGCCGCAAGCGAAAGGACAAGGCCGGCTGCCACCGTCACGCGCGCAAGTTTGTGCAAGTTCATCCGGCTACCTCTGGAAGCTCTTGCCTGCTGTCTAGCCAGGCACCGGGGCGTGCCAAGACCTTTCACTTCCGGCGCACGCGCGCACACGCGTAGGAAGCGGGCGCAGGGGGATTCCTGACCTGTGGCTTTGCTGCACCAATTTCCCGCCGAATTCCCGCCGCAGGTTTGCAAGCGTTGCAATCCGGAGCGTCAGGGGTGAAATACACCTCATTCCCCTGCGGATTCCCCTGCGGCGGGCTTACCTTGAAGAAAGAGGGAAAAACATGAAAAAGGTTCTCTTGGCCTCGACCGCGCTGATCGGCTTCGCTGGCATGGCCGCAGCCGACGTCACGCTCAGCGGCTCGGGCCGTTTCGGTGTGGTCTACACCGATGATGGCACCACCAGCGACACCGCTCTGTCCTACCGTATGCGCGTCAACATCGACGCTTCGACCGAGACCGACTCGGGCGTGAAGTTCGGCGGCCGGATCCGTCTGCAGTACGACAACGGCGACACCGTTGACGCCGGCGAAGGCGCCGCGGAAGTGAACGCCGCGATGCTCTACGCTGAAACCTCGGGCTTCCGCTTCGAGATCGGCAACGCGAACACCGCGTTTGACTCGCTGGCTACCCTGTACAACGCGGAACTCGGCTTCATCTCGTCGACCACCGGTTCGTACTCGCTGTTCTCGTATGACTCGTATTCGTCGAGCCCGTTCGCTGTCGGCCAGGAAAACCGTGTTGGCCTGTTCGCCAGCTACTCGGTTGGTGACCTGGTCGCTCGCGTGTCGTATATCGACTACGACCAGACCGTTTCGACCGACAACGAAGAAACCGGCATCTCGCTGGACTACACCGCTGGCGCCTACAAAGTGGGCTTCGGCTATGTGACCGACGCTGGCGGCACCGCTGACTACGACGTCTGGGCTCTGCTCGGCGAATACGCGATGAACGACTCGACCAACATCGGTCTGCAGTTCATCGGCGAAAACGGCGCTGAAAACGACCTGACCTACACCCTCTACGGCAACACCAAGCTGGCGAGCGGCATCGGTCTTGGCGCCTTCGTTTCGGGCGTGGACTCGGACGTTGCCTATGCCAACGACTACGCGATCGGCATCGGCGCGAACTACGACATCGGCGGCGCGACCATTGCTGGCACCATCCAGCAGGGCTTCAACGACGAAACCTACGCCGACCTCGGCATCAACTTCTCGTTCTAATCCATCCGGATCTGAACGAGGGAAAGAGCGGGCGAAAGCCCGCTCTTTTCTTTTTGCCGCCTGCCACGTTAGCTTGCGGTCGAACGGGGGCGATCATGGCATTGGCAGAAATCCTGAACCGCGTACGCGCGGCGGAACGGACAGCGGGGCGGAGCGACGGGTCTGTCACGCTGATCGCCGTCTCCAAGGTGCAGCCCGCCGATCGGGTCGAGAGGGTGCTGGCCGAAGGCCACCGCGTCTTTGGCGAAAACTATGTGCAGGAGGCCGCCGGAAAGTGGCCCGCCTGGCGTGACAGTTTCGGCCCGCTGGAGCTTCACATGATCGGCCCGCTGCAGACCAACAAGGCGAAACTCGCCATCGACCTCTTCGATGCCATCCACACGCTTGACCGCCCGTCGCTGGCGCAGAAGCTGGCCGGCCTGCAACAGGCGCGTGGGTCCCTGCCGCGGCTTTTCATCCAGGTAAATACCGGGGAAGAGCCGCAGAAGGCCGGGGTCCTGCCCGCCGATCTGTCCGCCTTCCTGCGCGACTGCCAGGCGATGGACCTGTCACCCGTCGGCCTGATGTGCATTCCGCCGGAAGGCGAAGACTCCGCCCCGCATTTCGCCCTGCTCGCCCGGATGGCAGCGGATCACGGGCTCACCGGCTTGTCGATGGGCATGAGCGGCGATTTTGAATCCGCCATCGCCCACGGCGCCACCCACATCCGCGTCGGCAGCGCGATTTTCGGCGCCCGCACCTATTCCCCGGCGTAGGGTGCGCACCACCGCGCCGCGACCTGCAAACCCGCTCAGGTCAGCCAGACTCGCGCATAGGGGGGCAGTATGATCTGGCCGTTATGGGCCTCGACCGGCGCGTCTGACAGTGCATCATGCATGACTGCCACCCCCTGCGCCCGCACCCAAGCCTCGGGCACCTGCTGCCAACGCTCGGTAAAATTGAACAGCCCCATCACAGTGCCCGTCGGCGCGAGACGCTGGACGGCAAGGATCGCATCGTTCCCCGACGACTCGACCCGCACCGGCACCGCGCCGTGCAGGGCCGGTGTCGCAGCCCGCCGGGCGAGAATCTCCTTCGTGCCCCGGAACACCCGGGCCGAGGGCGTGTCGGCCGACTGCCGCGCGTCGGCTGCCGCCCAGTCCATCCGGGGCCGATGCACCCAGCGGCTGTCATGGGCGTGGTCGGGGGTTTGCAGGTAGCCCCAGTCATTCGGCAGTGCCAATTCGTCGCCCATGTAGATCAGGGGAATGCCACCATAGGCAGCGATCAGCGCGTGACCCATCAGGATGCGCTGCACCGCCATCTCGACCCCGGCCAGGTCACCCGCGGCCTCGGCCCGCTCCAGCCCGGCAAGCGAGGCGAAAGACCCGGAAATCCGCTTGTCCCCCGTCGCTTCGTTCACCTGGAACAACGCTCCCCTGGCAAAGGTGCCGGGGAAGCTGCCCTCATAGAAGTCCGACAGGAAGGCCCGATGCCCGTGCCCCGACACCCCCACCGCCGCCGCGTCCTGATCCGTCACCGCCCAGCCGATGTCGTCATGGCAGCGGATGTAGGTGGCATAGGTCGCGTTGGTCAGTCGGTCGGGGAAATGGCTGGCCAGAACATGCCTCATCAGCCGGGTGTCACGGGTCGCCAGCGCCGACCAGAACTGCACCATCAGCGAATTGTGGTAGGCGAGGTTGCCTTCCTTTCCGTCATGCCTGCCGCGTCCAAGGTAGGGCAGCATCTCTTCCGGCGCGACGATTGCCTCCTCCAGATGGATCACCGCCGCCGATGCAATTCGCGAGCAGGCGCGCAGGGCCTGAAGCAGCATGTGGACCTCGGGTTCCGACTGGCAGCGGGTGCCCATGCGTTTCCACATGAAGGCCACCGCGTCCAGCCGCAGGACATCCACCCCCTTGTTCGCCAGGAACAGCATCACCTCGACGATTTCCAGGAACACCGCAGGGTTGGCCCAGTTCAGGTCCCACTGGTGTTCGTTGAAGGTGGTCCAGACCCATTTGCCGATCTCGGGATAATGGGTGAAATTACCCGGCGCATTGTCGGGGAAGACCTCGACCAGCGTCTGTTCATAGCGGTTCGGCATGTCGGGGTTGTCGAACATCAGGTAATAGTCCTGATACTTCGGATCACCCTTCGCCGCCTTCTTCGCCCAGGCATGTTCCTTGGCGGTGTGGTTCAGCACCAGGTCGACACAAAGCGACATGCCCCGTGCCCGCAAAGCGGCGCTGACCGTCTCGAACTCCGCCATCGTCCCGAAGGCCGGATTGATCTGGCGGTAGTCCATCACCGAATAGCCACCGTCGCTGTCGCCGGGGCGTGGCTTCAGGCAGGGCATCAGGTGGACATAGGTGATGCCAAGGTCCTGCAGGTAATCAAGCTTCTCCAGCACGCCGTTCAGGGTGCCGTTGAAACGGTCTATATAGAAGACATAGCCTGCCATGCCGGGGCGCTGGAACCAGTCGGGTTCCAGGTCGCGGATGAGGTCCAGCCGTTTCAGGTCCTCGGGCCGGTCGGCCCAGCCCTTGCGCAGCGCCTTGACCAGCTTGTCGCGGAAGGCCGCATAGTCGGCCCGCGCGCCGTACAGCGCCTCCAGCATCGGGAACAGGTCAGGGGCGGACCGGGCAAGTCGCAGCTCGAACAGCTCTTCCCCGGCAGTCAGCGGTTTCGCCATGGCTTCCTCCCCCGAAACAGCGGCAGTTTACTGCGCCCAAAGCGTTTTGGGAAGAGGTCAGGCCCGCACGATCAGCCGCGTTCGCGGGGTAATGCGGGATGCGATCCAGTGCAGGTCTCGGCGGGACAGGGCCACGCAGCCCGCCGTTGCCGCCCCGGGCCTGCGCCATTGGTGTAGGAAGATCGCCGAGCCGCGCCCCGGTTCGGCATCGGGCCAGTTCCAGTCGGTCAGGATCACCAGATCATACATCGGATCGGCGCGGCGCAGTTTTTCGTGGCTGAACCCGTGCGGGGCGCGGACCATCTGGTTGTAGGCCTCATCGCGGGGATCGTCCGACCACAGGTCCATCGGCCCGATCGGCTCTGCCCAGTCGGTCGGACGGGTCAGTCGGTCAGGCCGGTACAGCATCCCGACCAGCCGATGCACCCCTGCCGGGGTCGCCCCGTCGCCTTCGCGTTTCGTCGAAGCCGGAACGATCCCGCCGCGCCCGATGGAACAGGGAAACCGGCGGCCACTGAACCGCAGACCCATCGGCGTCACCACCAGGTCGGCCGGTGTCACAACAGATGCCCCGACTTCGCTGCCTTGGTGGCAAGATAGCCCCGGTTCTCCGCCGTCTCGCCCACATGCAGGGGCACCCGTTCGGTGACATGAAGCCCGCAGCTTTCCATCATCGCCAGTTTCTTCGGGTTGTTGGTCAAGAGCCGTACCGCCGAGAACCCCAGCTTCCGCAATATCTCTGCCCCGATGCGGAAATCGCGTTCGTCATCCTCGAACCCCAGCCGGTGATTGGCCTCCACCGTGTCGAAGCCCTGATCCTGCAGGGAATAGGCGCGCATCTTGTTGGCAAGGCCGATTCCCCGGCCCTCCTGGTTGAGGTAAAGCAGCACGCCCGCGCCCTCCTGCCCCATCTGCGTCAGCGCCGCCCGCAGTTGCGGGCCGCAGTCGCATTTCAGCGACCCCAGCACATCGCCGGTGAAACAGGCCGAATGCAGCCGCGCCAGCACCGGCTTCGAGCGGTCCGGGCGGCCGATCTCGATGGCGTAATGTTCCTCGCCGCCGTCGTCGGGACGGAAGACATGCACCCGCCCGGCAGAGGAGGCAACAAGGGGAACGCGGGCAGAGACTACTTCGTCCATCGGCGGCAGGGCGGCAAGGGCGGGGGCGACTTCGTCCAGCGTCAGCAGGGTCAGCCCGTTCGCCCCGGCCAGCGCCAGCGCATCCGTCACCGGAACCAGAAGAGCAGCGGGCAGAAGATGCGCGGATTTCGCCAGCGCCAGTGCGGCCCGGGCAAGATCCGGCGCCCCGTCGCGCAGCGATTGCAACGGCCCCTTCATCGGTGTCCGCAGGTCATCCGCCGGGTCCGCGACCGAGCGCAGCCAGTCGAGACCGGCATCCGAAGGCGGCACGATCCGCGCAAGGTCGCCATCATAGGCCCGTGCCTTCAGCGTCTCTGCCCGCCGCGCGGTGATGGCAAGGACCAGCGGCCCGAAGCCGCGCAGATCCGCAAGCCGCGCAGCATCCAGCGTCTCGACCGCTGCGACCAGTGCCGCGCCACCCGCGCCGCACAGCACGACCGGCACCCCCATGCGCAGATCGGCACGGGCGCGGGTCAGGCGTTCAGGAATGGACAGGGTCAGCACCATGCCTTCTCCTTACCCGCCGGATGACGGAATTGAAACATTGCCCGCAGAACCGACACGTCCGCGTGAACATTTCGTAGCAATCCTTGCGGGTTTCGTGATCGGGGCGCATCTCAGCCGCATCAGCAACGGAGGTATCCATGGCTGGACTGCGGAAGATCCTGCTCGTCGATGACGACGATGACCTGCGCGAGGCGCTGAGCGAACAACTGGTGATGACCGAGGATTTCGATGTCTTCGAGGCGCGGAACGGCGCCGAGGGGATGGAGAAGGTCAAGGCCGCGCTCTACGATCTGGTGATCCTCGATGTCGGCCTGCCCGACACGGACGGACGCGAATTGTGCCGCCGGATGCGCAAGCAGGGCGTGAAATGCCCGATCCTGATGCTGACCGGCCATGACACCGACAGCGACACGATCCTGGGTCTGGACGCCGGTGCCAATGATTATGTGACCAAGCCCTTCAAGTTCCCGGTCCTTCTGGCCCGCATCCGGGCGCAGTTGCGGACGCATGAACAGTCGGAAGACGCGGTGTTCCAGCTTGGGCCCTACACCTTCAAGCCCGCCCAGAAGATGCTGGTGGACGAGAAGGACAAGAAGATCCGCCTGACCGAGAAGGAAACCAACATCCTGAAATACCTCTACCGCTCGACTTCCGGAGTGGTGGCGCGGGATGTGCTTCTGCACGAGGTCTGGGGCTACAACGCGGGCGTCACCACGCATACGCTGGAGACCCATATCTACCGCCTGCGCCAGAAGATCGAGCCCGATCCCTCGAACGCGCGGCTTCTGGTCACCGAGAGCGGCGGCTACCGGCTGGTGGCCTGACCGTTTCCCCTTGGCCCACGCCGGGGCAAGGGCACGGTTCCCTTCCCGATGGATCTGACCCGGGTTGCATCTCGTGCCACCCGGGCTTTTTTGTGACGTTGCGGCCAGACCGCATTGCGACCGCCATGCAACAAACAAGAAATCTTGCCGCTTAGGGCTTATTGTTGTCGGATTCGCTTGCTACCTTTCTCTCATGCACTGGTTGTGCAGCAAGTTCCCCTCGTCGCGTCGGGGTTATGGCGCGGCATCCTCCCTGTTGGACCTGGCCGGGCTTCTTGCCCGGCCTTTTTTTCAGGCGAGCCTTGGGGCCTGCTCATGGCAGATCTGGTGCGTCTCTTCGGGGGTCAGCGGTTCAGACAACAGGCCGCAGAATCCGCCCGGCCCTGCGGGGCGGAAATGGGTGCAATCCTGACATAGCCCGAACGGCCGACTGCGGTTTGCCCGGATCGCCTTGCCCAGAACATCGTCCAGAAGGGCGTGCAAAGCCCCGCGCGCATTGCGGTCCAGCTCCTCAAATGCACGCTCCAACCCGCCCACTTGCGCCACTTCCGTCCTGCCGCTGTCCGTAACCTGATAGCGGATGGATCGCCGGTCGCCCTGCACCGTCTCCGCCGTAACATGACCCTTGCTGCCGAGTGCCTTCAGCGTCTGCGAGGCGGTTCCCCGCGTTGTTCCCAGATATTCGGCCACCTGCGAGGGTGCGCGCGAAAACCGGTTGGCGCGTGCCAGATAGGCCAGAGCCGCCCGCTGCGCCGGGTTCAGGTCATCCTGCCAGGCCTCCGCCTGCTCCAGCCGGGCCAGCCGCAGAATCAGCTCTGAAAGGGCACGCGTGTCTGTCATCGGCAAATACTATCGACTCGCTGTTTGTTTTACAATAATATCGAGTCGCTATCATATGGAGGTTTCAGCATGACCCGAACTTGCATCACTGCCCTGGTCCTTGGGCTTTCCGCCGGCCCCGTTGCGGCGGATGGCACGATCATCCAATCGGCACGCGACGAAAAGATCATCGCTTCTCTCGACATCCTTGTTGCCGAAGTGCGGCGAGACGGCGAGAACGTCACCTTCCGGATGACGACAGCCGGAGTGGCGGGGAGCGACAAGCCGCAGCCCGTCGGCGCGCTGGCCGGCGCCCCGGTCACGGCCTATGTCTGGCCCACCACGCTGGACCCGGCCACGGTTGGTTTCGAAGGCGGCACAGGCATCCTTGCGCTGGTGGCGACCGTCCACCCGGATTTCGACGACACGCCACTGGAAGACGAAACCGGCGACGGCAAGGCCGACAACGACGGCGACCTCTGGCACAGCCACTGGGTCGTGCTGACCCCCGGCGATGACTGCGGCCCCGGCGCGCTCAAGGTCCGCGACATTCCTGAAGGCCAGACGCCCGCCCTTCCGGCCACCTGGCCCGGCCTGCCGCTGTTCATCGACAGTCCCGGCTACACGCCCGCGTTCGATGGCCCCGAGATCACGCTGAGCGTACCGCTTTCCGCCGATCTTTCGGGTGTCGGCTATGATGGTGTGACCTCCGCCCTGCGCGTCAACGCAAACCTGCACACGCCCCTTCTCTGCGTGACCGACGTGTTCGACATCGCCTCGGGCGATCTTAGCCTGCCGGGCAGGATCGAGTAGGATCAGCGGCTCTTGAGACTTGCGGCGGGCGGCCTTACGGTCGTCCGCCCAACCGGAGACCACCGATGACCTTCACCCTCGCCACCTGGAACATCAATTCGGTCCGCCTGCGCGAGGCGCTCGTGTCACGTCTTATGACCGAAGAGACGCCCGACATCCTGTGCCTGCAGGAATGCAAGTGCCCGGTCGAACTGATTCCGCTGGAGGGGTTCCGGGCGCTTGGCTATGCCCATGTCGTCGCCCGGGGACAGAAAGGCTACAACGGCGTCGCGATCCTGTCGAAAATGCCGATCGAGGATGCGGGCGGGCACGACTTCGCCTCGCTGGGCCATGCCCGCCACGTCGCCGGGCGGCTGGAAAACGGCGTCACGATCCACAACTTCTATGTCCCTGCGGGCGGCGATATCCCGGATCGCGCGCAGAACGTGAAGTTCGGCCAGAAACTCGATTTCCTGACCCAGATGCGCGACCACTTCCGCGCCGACCGTCCGCAGAAGTCGATCCTGGTCGGCGACCTGAACATCGCCCCGCGCGAGGATGACGTCTGGGACCACAAGGCGCTGCTGAAGATCGTCAGCCACACGCCAATCGAGGTGGCGCATCTGGGCGAGACGATGGAGTCCGGGCGCTGGCAGGACATCACCCGTCAGGACATTCCGCAGGGCCGCCTTTACAGCTGGTGGAGCTATCGCAGCCCGGACTGGGACGGTGCCGACAAGGGCCGCAGACTGGACCATGTCTGGGCCACCCCCGACATTTCCGGCGCCGCCTCGGGCAGCCGCATCCTGCGCCCCGTCCGGGGCTGGGAGCAGCCCAGCGACCACGTTCCTGTCTTCGCGACGTTTGATCTGTAGGTACTGGCCCGCGGCTGCGCACCAGGGAGGCCGAAGCTTGCGGGCCAGCTACTGACCCGCCGCCAGCGCCCCCAGCACGGCCTTCGCGCTTTCGCTGGACCAGTCCGCGTCCCCGATCAGCCGGGCGACCTCCTGCCCTTCGGGGTTGAGGATCACCGTCACCGGCAGCCCCATCACGCCCATCGCATGTGCCAGTTCCGACTGCGGATCGCGCAGGATCGGCAGGGTCTTCACCCCCGCCTCCTCGAAGAACCGCCGTATCCCCGCAACCGCGTTGCGCCCGGTTGCCACCGGCACAACGGCAATCTCGGGCATCCCTGTCTGCAGGCTTTCCAGCGAGGGCATCTCGCGGCGGCAGGGGGCGCACCAGGTGGCCCAGAAGTTCAGGACCACCCACTTTCCCTTGAACTCCGCAAGGGAATGTTCACCGTCCTCGGCGTCCAGAAGCACGGCTTCAGGCACCGCAACCGGCGCCTCCCAAAGCATCAGCTTCTTCATGTCGCCATCGCGCAGGCTGGCCACGTCCGCCGAAGCCGCGTTTGCACCAAGGATCAAGGCCGTATAAAGGACGACCAGCAATTTCCGCACGTTTCTCACCCTGAAAGTCCCGCCCATGTCCGACGCCCGCGATCCCAAGGCCGCAAACACGATGTGGGGCGGGCGCTTCGCCGAAGGCCCGAGCGCGATCATGACGGCGATCAACGCCTCGATCGGGTTCGACCAGCGGCTCTACGCCCAGGACATCGCGGGCAGCCGGGCCCATGCGGCAATGCTGGCCGCGCAGGGCATCATCACTGATACGGATGCCAAGGCGATTGGGGAAGGCCTGCTCGCGATCTTGTCAGAGATCGAGACGGGTTCGTTTCCCTTCACCACCGAGCTTGAAGACATCCATCTCAACATCGAGGCCCGCCTGACCGAACGGATCGGCGAGGCGGGCAAGCGCCTGCACACAGGGCGCAGCCGGAATGACCAGGTCGCCGTCGACTTCCGCCTCTGGGTCCGCGACCAGTGCGATCAGGCCATCGCCGGTCTGACCGGCCTGATGCAGGTCTTCGTCGCGCAGGCCGAGGCCGGGGCCGATTGGGTCATGCCCGGCTTCACCCATCTGCAAACCGCCCAGCCGGTGACCTGGGGCCATCACATGATGGCCTATGTCGAGATGTTCGCCCGCGACCGCTCACGGTTTCAGGATGCCCGCAAGCGGATGAATGAATGCCCGCTTGGCGCCGCCGCTTTGGCCGGGACAAGCTTCCCCATCGACCGGCACATGACCGCGAAGGCGCTTGGCTTCGACCGCCCCACCGCCAACAGCCTCGACTCTGTCTCCGACCGCGATTTCGCGCTGGAGTTCCTCGCCGCTTCCAGCATCTGCGCCATGCACCTCAGCCGCTTCGCCGAAGAGCTGGTGATCTGGTCCTCGGCGCAGTTCCGCTTCGTCCGCCTCTCGGACCGCTGGACCACCGGGTCCAGCATCATGCCGCAGAAGAAGAACCCCGACGCGGCCGAACTTCTTCGCGCCAAGCTGGGGCGCATCCTTGGCGCCACCGTCGCGCTTTTCACCATCATGAAGGGCCTTGCCCTGACCTATTCCAAGGACATGCAAGAGGACAAGGAACAGGTCTTCGACGCTGCTGATAGCCTGATGCTCGGCCTTGCCGCGATGACCGGGATGGTCAGCGACATGACCGCCAACCGCGAGACGCTGAAGGCCGCCGCCGCCAGCGGGTTCTCTACCGCGACCGACCTGGCGGATTGGCTGGTGAAAAACCTGAACCTGCCCTTCCGCGAGGCGCATCACGTCACCGGCGCGCTGGTCGCGATGGCAGAGCAGAAGGGCTGCGACCTGCCCGACCTGTCGCTTGCCGAGATGAACAGCGTCCACCCCGGCATCAACCAGGAGATCTACTCCATCCTCGGCGTCGACAATTCCGTCCGCAGTCGCACCTCGCACGGCGGCACCGCGCCCGATCAGGTCCGCGCCCAGATTGCCCGCTGGAAGGCCGATCTGGCCTAGCTTTTCGCCCGTTCCGGCGACAGGGCGCGCTGACCCTCAGCCGCCCGCCTCGGCCGGAAAATGCCGGGGATAGAGTGCCGCAATCCCCATCCTGACCGTCTCGAACGCTTCGGGGATCGGATAGGGCCGCTCCATCGTCATCAAATCCAGCCAGACGCCTTCGGTCATGATGCGGATCAGCCGCGCGGCGCGGTCGGGGTCATGAGCATAGCCGTAACACGCATTCATCCGGGCGCAGAGACCGGCAAGCGTGTCGTTGTACAGGGCATCGTTCGCCCCGCAGCGCGATTGGTAGAGCGGCCGGCTCTGGCTTTCGCCCCAATAGGCGCACCACGCCGACAATCGGGCCGGCGTGCAGATCGTGGCGTTGAAATCCGCCTTCGCCATCGCATGGATCCGGCTTTCCGGCGCCTCTCCGGCTGCGGCCAGCGCGGTCTGCCAGTTCTGCCGGTATTCCTCGGCCATGTAGCCCAGCGTTTCGGCCAGGAGGTTATCCTTGGACTTGAAATGGAACAGCACCAGCCCGTGACTGGTCCTGGCGCGGGCAGCCACCTCGGTCAGCGTGGCGCGCGAGAATCCCCTGACAGCAAGGGTCTCGATCGTCGCCTCGATCATCTGCGTCCGGCGGACGTCCCGGCTCTGGGTGCGTGGCAGCGGATCGGGGTGAGGCAAAGGCGCGGGCATGTCGGCTCCTCCAGTTGGTCTGGCGGGCATGGCAATCGGTGCATTCGCAGAATCTGATTGACAGCTCAGTCAGTGGATGCCAGCCTAACCGACACCGACCCCAAGAGTAAATGTTCATGCCCGCGATGCCGCATCGGAATCTGACGAAATCCCACGCCCCGTTTCAGCGGGCGGTGAAGCGGCTGCCGCGTGGAGCGGCGTTGGCCTACCGCCGCTGGGGCAGCGAACCGGACCCGCGCAAGCCATGGTTCATGTGCGGGGGGCCGGGCCTGACGCCTGCGCATTTCGGCGCGGGGGCAGACCGCGCATGACCCATGACGCCATCATCATCGGAGCAGGGCACAACGGGCTGGTGACGGCCTGCTATCTGGCGCGCGCTGGCCTGAAGGTTCTGGTCGTCGAGAAGAACGACTGGATCGGCGGCGCCGCCGTCAGCCGCGAACTTTACCCCGGCTTCACCTATTCCAACTGCTCCTATGTGGCGAGCCTGTTCCGCCCCGAGATCATGCATGATCTCGAACTGCCCCGGCATGGGCTGCAGATCCTGCCCTATGAGGGCGGGGCGATGTTCACCGAAGGCGGCGATTATGTCGGCATGTTCCGCGACCACGAGGCGAACCGGCGCGAACTGGCCCGTCATTCCCGCCGCGACGCCGAGGCCTATGACCGCTACTCCCGCGACATCCTGCGCAACTGCCGCCTGATCCGCCCCATGCTGATGCGCCGCCCGCCGGACCTTGCCAGCTTCCATCCCCGCGATCTGGCGGAACTGGCCTGGCTTGGCCGCCAGATCACCGGCCAGTCCGAGGCGCAGATCTATGACATGCTGCGGTTCTGGACGATGTCGATCTCGGACTATCTGGACGAGTATTTCGAGCATCCCGCCGTCAAGGCCTATCAGGCAGTCGGCTCGATCATCGGCACCGCGCTTGGTCCGATGTCGCCGGGCACCGCCTATATCCTCCTCCATCACGCGATGGGCGATGTCGATGGCAACATCGGCGCCTGGGGTTTCTCGCGCGGCGGCATGGGCGGGATCACCCAGGCGCTGAGCAAGAGCCTGCGCGCCTCGGGGGGCGAGATCCTGGCCGGATCGGGCGTGGAGCAGATCCTCGTCAATGGTGGCCGCGCGGTCGGCGTGGTGCTTGAGAACGGCCGCGAATACCGGGCGAAGCGGGTGGTGTCGAACATGGATGTCCGGCGCACCTTCCTGAAACATGTTCAGGAAAAGGAACTGCCGGGCGACTTCCTGAAGCGGGTGCGCACCTTCAAGACGCGCGGCTCGTCGGGCAAGCTGAATATCGCACTGGACGGGGTGCCGAAGTTCACCGCCCTGCCCGATGGTGCGCCCAACATCCGGGGCGACATGCATTTCACCGATTCCATCGAAAAGATGGAACTGGCCTATGACGACTGGAAGGCCGGGCACTACAGCCGCGATCCGTTCCAGGACATGATGATCCCCACGATGATCGACCCGACGATGACCCCGCCGGGCAAGCATTTCATGTCCTGCTTCGTGCAATACGCCCCGCCGAAGATCGAGGGTCGCGACTGGACGGATGCTGACCGCGACGGTTTCCGCGACGCCTGCCTTGACCAGATCGAACGCCACGCGCCGGGCTTCAAGTCGCTGGTCCTGCACGTCGAGGTGCGCACCCCGCGCGAGCTTGAGGCCGAGGTCGGCCTGACCGAGGGCAACATCTTCCAGGGCGAGCTGACCTTTGACCAGATGTTCTTCAATCGTCCGGTTCCGGGCTATGCCAACTACCGCTCGCCGATCCGCGACCTGTGGATCTGCGGCGCCTCTACCCATCCCGGCGGCGGGGTGATGGGCGCTCCGGGGCGCAATGCGGCGGCGGAGATTCTGCGCGACATGAAGATGCCCGCCAAGGACCTGAGTGATGCCTATGCCATCGTTTGACACCATCGTCATCGGCGCCGGGCCGAACGGACTTGCCGCAGCACATCGGCTGGCCTCGAAAGGCGCGGCGGTGCTGGTGCTGGAGGCCGGGGCTGCACCCGGCGGCGGCGCGGGGCTGGCGCATCTGGCCTACAACCTTGACCCGAGGGTCGAGGCGGCGATGAACCTCTCGGCGCACGGACTGGTCTGGCAGACGGCGAACCTGGCCACCACGGCGCTGTCCCCTGATGGGGCGCATCTGCGGCTGGAAGGTGCCTTCGGCGAGCGGCTGTCGGGCGACCTGCCCGAGGCCGACCGGACCGCATGGGCCGCACTGCGCGCGCGTCTGTTGCGCTTTGCCGCTGTCCTGTCGCCCCTGAACCGCATCGCTCCACCCCGCATCGCCAGGGGAGCGGGCAACCCGATGACCAGCCTGGCGATGATCGGCCTGCGCGCCCGGATGCTGGGCGCGGCAGAGTTCCGCGAGCTGGGTCGCATCCTGCTGACCAATGTCCACGACCTCCTCGATGACGAGCTGACCGATCCGCGCCTGAAGGGCGCACTGGCCTTTGATGCCACGCTTGGCGGCTGGCTCGGCCCGCGCTCGCCGAATTCCGTCCTGCCCTGGCTGGTGCGGCTGTCGGGCCAGACGGCGGGCGTTCAGGGCGCGCTTGGTGTGCCGAAGGGTGGCATGGCGGCGCTTGGCGCGGCGATGGCCTCGGCGGCCACGGCGCGGGGTGTGACGTTGCGCGTTAACGCCCCCGTCGCCCGGATCGTGATCGAGGGCGAGCGGACCAAAGGTGTGGTTCTGGCCAGCGGGGAAGTGATCGGCGCGGCGCGCGTGATCTCGGCCATCGCGCCGACGACGACGCTTCTGTCCCTCGTCGGGCCGCGCCATCTGGACGCGGGCCTTGTCACCCGGGCGCGGCATCAGAGGGCGCGGGGTGGGGCGGCAAAGCTGCACCTGACCCTGCGGTCCCTGCCCGATTTCCGGGGTGCTGATCCGAAAGACCGGCTGATCATTGCGGGGTCCGAGCATGACGTCGAACGCGCCTTCAACCCGGTGAAATACGGCCGGGTGCCCGACCGCCCGTCGCTGGAGGTGATGATCCCGACCGCCCATGAGCCCGCCGCCGATGGCCGGCACCACCTGTCGGCCATCGCCCAGTTCGCCCCCCATGCCCCTGCCGATCGCGACGGTGCGCGCGCCGCGATGCTGGCGGCCTGCCTTGCCCAGCTTGAAACCCATGCGCCGGGGATCGGCGCGCTGGTGGAAGATGCCGAGCTGCTCATGCCCTACGACATCGAGGCACGCTTTGGCCTGCCTGGCGGGCAATGGCATGCGGGCGAGCTGTCGGTCGAGCAGATGCTGTTCCTGCGCCCCCTGCCTGGCATTGCGCAATACAAAGCGCCGGTCCCCGGCCTCTGGCTCGCCTCGGCCGGCTGCCATCCCGGCGGCGGGGTGTCGGGCAGCGCCGGCTGGAACGCCGCCCTTGCGATGGAGACGGCAGGATGAACCAGGCCGGCAACCCTCTGCGGCACTACAAGACGCCGCTTCTGAAAACTCCGTTCCACCCCCGGACCGAGGCCGCAAGCCGCCTCTGGTCCTGGGGTAACTGGGGTGGCTATGCCACGGTCCTGACCTATGACGACCTGGCGATGGAGCATTCTGCCATCCGCAATTCCGCCTCGGTCTATGACCTCTGCCCGATGATCAAGTACCGGATCGAGGGGCCGGAGGCTGCGGCCTTCCTGAACCGGCTGACCCTGCGCAACGTGGCGAAACTGTCGGTGGGCGGCGTTCACTACACCGCCTGGACCGATGATGCGGGCCATCTCCTTGACGACGGCACGCTCTTCCGGCTGGCCGAGAACCGCTATCGCCTGTGCTGCCAGGATCGCCATCTGAACTGGCTTCAGGACAGCGCCTTCGGGTTTGACGTCACGATCACCGAAGAGACCGAAGAGATTGCCGCCCTGTCGCTGCAGGGCCCGACCTCGGCCGAAGTGCTGCGCCGCGCAGGCTTTGCCATCGACGGGCTGAAGCCCTTCCGCATGGCCGAGTTTCCCTTCGGCAAGGGAAAGCTGATGATCTCGCGCACCGGCTTTACCGGCGATCTCGGCTATGAGCTGTGGACGACGCCCGATCTGGCGCTGACACTCTGGGATACCTTGTTCGAGGCGGGCCACCTGCACGGCCTGCGCCCGGTCGGAACCGAGGCGCTGAACATCGCGCGGCTTGAGGCCGGGTTCATCATCACCGGGATGGATTTCACCGCCGCCGATACCTGCCTGCGGGAAGACCGCCTGCGCAGCCCGCTCGAAGCCGGGCTGGGCTGGCTGATCGACTGGGACAAGGGCCATTTCACCGGCAAGGCCGCGCTGCTGCGGCAGAAGCAGGCGGGGACGAAATGGTCTCTCGTCGGGCTTGAGGTGGGCGGCAACGTCCCGGCCGAGGGTGCGATCCTCTACCACGACAAGAAGCATGAGGTCGGCGTCATCACCGGGGCCTGCTGGTCGCCCTTCCTGAAACGCAACATTGCATTGGCGCAGATTCTGACCAAGCATGAGGGTGGCGCAAATATCTGGGCGGAAATCTACGCCCTGCGCGAACTGCACTACGAAAAGCTGATGATGCCCGCGCGCGTGGTCGAGCGGCCCTTCTTCACCCACGACCGCCGCCGCGCGACCCCGCCTGGACGGTTCTGATGACGGCACCCGAACGACATCCCCTGTCGCCGCGCCTCGACCATTGCCCCGAGGGCTTGCCGCGCGCGGCCTACCTCGATCCCGGCTGGTACAGGCGCGAGCTGGCGACCGTCTTCGCCCGGCAATGGGTGATGGTGGGCCGCACCGTCGATTTCCCCGCCGGGCAGATGTGGCGGGCCACTGTGGGCGAGGCCGGGGTCGTCGTCCTGCGCGACACCGATGGCGCGCTGGTCGCCTGGCACAATACCTGTCCGCACCGGGGGTCGGAACTGTGCCTGACCGACGGGCAGAAGGTCGGCAAGCTGATCCGCTGCCCCTATCACGCCTTCGCCTACTCCGCCGCTGACGGGCGGCTGGTATCGACCGGCCATGCGGTTCCGACGGCTGATTTTGATCGCGCCGCGCATGGCCTCAGGCCGGTTTCGCTGCAGGTCTGGAACGGCTTCGTCTTCCTGAACCTCGACCCCGATCCCGGCCCGCTCTGGGCCGATGTCGGGCTTGGGACGCTGGACAACTGGCCGATGGACAGCCTGGTCACCGGCCATGGCTGGACCAGCGAGATCGCCTGCAACTGGAAAGGCTTCTGGGAAAACTACTCGGAATGCCTGCATTGCCCGGGCATCCACCCCGAGCTTTGCGACATGGTCCCGCTCTACAAGACCGGGATCATGGGCGCCTCCGAGGCGCTGGACTGGACGCCGGACTCTCCCGCGCAGCCGAGCCTGCGGCTGGGTGCGCAAAGCTGGACGCCGGACGGCGCCCCCTGCGGCGAGACCTTTGCGGGTCTCACCGAGGCCGAACGCGCCGAGGGCTACCGATTCGTCACGCTCTGGCCCTCGGCCTATGTCGTGGCGCATGTCGATCATGTCCGCTCGGTCCGTGTGGTGCCGCTTGGCCCGGAACGCACGCGGCTGGTGGCCGAATGGCATTTCCCCGCCGCAACACTGGCCCAGCCCGGCTTTGACGCGGCACGGGTCGCGGCTTTCGCCACGCTGGTGATGCAGCAGGATGGCGCCGCTTCCGAAATGAACCATCGCGGCATCCGCTCGCCCGCGTTCAGGGCCGCCCGGCTGATGCCCGAGGAATACGAGATCCACAGGTTTCACCAGTGGCTTCTGGCCGAAATGGAGAACACCCAATGACCCAGCTTCCTTATCCCGTCCTGACCATCCCGAACGAATGGGACCGGCGCGGATTGCCCGCCTGGACCTACCATTCCGACGCGCTGTTCGATCTGGAACGCGACAAGCTCTTCCTGACGCATTGGCAGGTGGTCGGCCATGTCTCGAACCTGCCGGACCCCGGCGACTGGCTGGCCTTCGACCTGATGGGCGAGCGCGCGGTGGTGATGCGGGGCAAGGACGGCGAGGTCAGGGCGTTTCACAACCTCTGTCGCCACCGGGGCGCGCGGGTGGTGGATGGCGACAGCGGCCATTGCAAGGGCGCCATCGTCTGCCCCTTCCACGGCTGGGTCTACAACCTTGACGGCACCCTGCGCGGCGCGGCGCGACCCGAAAGCTTTGGCGACCTGGACCGCGCCGAGTTCGGGCTGAAGCCGATCGAGATGGAAGTTTTCGCGGGCTTCATCTTCCTGCGCTTCTCTCCGGGGCCGCAGCCTTCGGTGGCCACTCTCTTTGCCCCCTTCGCCGCGGATTTCGCCGCCTACGGATTTGCCGACCTGGTGCCGGCTGAGGGGCCAGTCTGGTCCGCCGACCTGCCGGTGAACTGGAAATCCGTGCGCGACGTCGACAACGAGGGCTATCACGTCGCCCTCGCCCATCCGGGCCTGCAAGAGCTTTATGGCCGGACCTACCGCGACTACAGCCTTGAGAACGGGCTTTCAATGTCGGTTGGCTGGTATGGCGACGCACCTGGACGGCTGTGGTCGGTGCGCCACTACGCGAAGATCTCGCCGCCCCGACCCGGCCTTCCGCCGCATCTCCAGCGTGCCTGGACCTACTATGGCCTGTTTCCCAACCAGGTCTTCGCGGTGACGCCGGAGGGCGCGCAGTTCTACCACGACATTCCGGTCAGTGCCGGGATGACGCGGCTGACGGGCCGACTCTATCGCTGGAAGAACGAAAGCCGCGAGACGCGTCTTGCGCGCTATCTCGCGATGCGGATCGACCGCGAAACTTCGGTCGAGGACCGGCAACTGTCGATCTGGTCCAATGAGTCGATGAAATCGGCGGCGTTCGAGGGCTTTCACCTGTCCGATCTCGAATACGGGCTCCGCCGACACCACGACGGGCTGCGCGCGATCCTGCCGGTGATGGCGTTGCCAGAGCCGCCGCCCGAAGATCACATCGCGGCCCGGAACGCGGAAATGTCTTGCCAGACCGGGGACCAGGGCTAAGCTGGTCATAATTTGATCATATGATGGGGGAGAACGATATGAAACTGACTCGTCGACAGACTTTGATTGGAACCGCCGCCGCAACGCTGAGCATGCCGTGGGTCCGGCCGTCCTGGGCAGCCGCAGGAAAGGTCAACGTCTACAACTGGTCCGACTATATCGGAGAGACAACCATCGAGGATTTCAGCTCGAAGACCGGCATTGACGTGGTCTACGACCTTTACGCCAGCTCGGAAGAGATGCAGGCCAAGATGCTGGCGGGATCGTCGGGATATGATGTGGTTCTGCAATCGGGCCTAAGCCTGCACCGGCTGGTCGCTGCCGGCGTCTATCAGAAGCTTGACCGCGCCAAACTGCCGGGCTGGAACAATCTTGACGCCGACATCCTGAAGATCGTCGAGGGCTTCGATCCCGGCAACGAATACGGCGCGCCCTACATGTGGGGCTCGGTCGGGGTCACCTACAACCTCGACATGGTGAAGGAACGGCTTCCGGATGCGGATCTGGAAAGTCTCGACACGATCCTTCTGCCGGAGAACGCCGAAAAGCTGGCCGATTGCGGCATCTCGCTGCTCGACAGCCCGACCGATTTCGGCTTCATGGTGCTGCGCTGGCTTGGCCTCGATGCCGACACCGCAGGCCCGGCCGAATATCAGAAGATGGTCGAGGCGGTGCGGAAGGTTCGCCCCTATGTCGCGACCTTCGATAATTCGAACTACCTCTCTGGCCTTCCCAACGGCGAGCTTTGCGCGGTGAACAACTGGTCGGGTGACTATGGTGTCGCGAAGGCGCGCGCGACCGAGGCCGGGATCGACATCAACCTTGCCTATTTCGTGCCCAAGACCGGCGCGCCGGCCTGGTTCGACCTTTGGTGCGTGCCGTCTGACTCCGGCAATGTGGACAATGCCCATGCCTTCATCGACTACCTGCTGCAACCCGAGGTGATTGCGGCCTGCACCAACTATACCGGCTATGCCAATGCCAACCAGGCGGCCACGGCCTTCCTGGATCCGGCGATTGCGGGCGACCCTGCCATCTATCCGGATGAAGCAACCCTCGCGCGGCTCTACACTCCGAAGAAGCAGACCGCAGAGCAGGATGCGGCGATCAACCGGGCCTGGAACGACGTCAAGACCGGGGGTTGAACCGTGACGGATAAGGAGGATGGCCCGTTCCTCCGCATCGAGGGCGTTTCCAAGAGCTTCGGCACCTTTCAGGCAGTGAAGGACGTGAACCTGACCGTCGGCAAGGGCGAGATCTTCTCGCTCCTTGGCGGGTCGGGATGCGGCAAGACCACGTTGCTGCGCATGCTGGCCGGGTTCGAGGAGCCGACTTCGGGTCGGATCTTCCTGGACGGGCGGGACATGGCGGCGGTGCCGCCATGGGAACGGCCCGTCCACATGATGTTCCAGTCCTACGCCATCTTCCCGCACATGACTGTGGCGGCGAATGTGGCCTATGGGCTGAAGCACGAAAAGGCGCTGGACAAGGCCGCCCGCAAGGCCCGCGTGGCCGAAATGCTCGACCTGGTGCAACTGACCCAGTTCGGCCACCGGATGCCACACCAGATTTCGGGCGGCCAGCGGCAAAGGGTGGCACTGGCGCGCGCTCTGGCACGGCAGCCAAAGCTCCTTCTCCTGGACGAACCCCTTGCCGCACTGGACAAGAAGCTGCGCGAGCAGACCCAGTTCGAGCTGATGAACATCCAGTCCCGCACCGGCGTCACCTTCATCGTCGTCACCCATGACCAGGAAGAGGCGATGACCCTGTCCGACCGGATCGCGGTGATGGACAAGGGCGTCGTCCGCCAGACCGGCACCCCGACCGAGATCTACGAATTCCCGCAAAGCCGCTTCGTTGCCGGCTTCATCGGCTCGGTCAACACGTTTGAATCGAAGGTGCTGGACCGCAAGGACGGCCATCTGCTGCTTGAGGTCCCCGATCTCGGGGCCGCGGGGATTCTGGCCCGCGACGTGCCCGGTGTCGCCGCGGGGCAGACCGTGACGCTGGCAATCCGGCCGGAAAAGCTGCGCATCTCCAGACGAAAGCCCGAGGGGGGTAATCTCTTCCAGGGCCAGGTCCGCGACCTGGCCTATTTCGGCAAGGACAGCCTCTATCGCATCGACCTTGCCAGCGGCAGCATGGTGCAGGCCCATGCGGTCAACAGCCAGCGCGGCGACGAGGCGGAACGCGTGGCCGATTGGGACGATGCGGTCTGGATCGGCTTCGATCCCGGCGCGGCCATCGTCCTGGCGGAATGACCATGAGCCGGGGCCGCTTTTCGCGCTGGTTCGACCGCCGGGGCTGGTCCGATCTTCTGATCGGCGTACCCTACCTCTGGCTGATCCTGCTGTTCCTGCTGCCGTTCCTCATCGTGCTGGCGATGAGCGTGGCGACCAAGACGCCCACCGCGCCGCCCTTTTCCTTCGGTGGCGATCATCCCTGGATCAACCTCGATGCCTACAAGCGCATCTTCACCGACAGCCTGTACCTGCGCGCCTTCCTGACCTCGCTGGTCAACGCGGCCGTCGCCACGGTCTTCTGCCTGCTGATCGGTTATCCGATGGCGCTTGGCCTGACCCGGGTGTCCCGCAGCTGGCGCAACATCCTGCTGATGCTGGTGATCCTGCCGTTCTGGACCTCGTTCCTTCTGCGCGTCTATGCCTGGATGGGGCTGATGGGAAGGAACAGCTGGTTCAATACCCTGCTGACCGACACCTGGAATTTCCTGGTTCCGATCGACTGGGCGGTGCGCTCGGTCCCGATGATGAATTCCAACTTCGCCGTCGTCCTGGTGATGGTCTACACCTACCTGCCCTTCATGATCCTGCCGCTCTATGCCAGCCTCGAACGGCTGGACCCCGTGCTGGACGAGGCCGCGATGGACCTGGGCAGCCGGCCCTTGCAGGTCTTCTTCGACGTGACCCTGCCGCAGTCGATCCCCGGCATCATCGCCGGCGGCATGCTGGTCTTCATCCCCGCCGCGGGCGAACTGGTGATCCCCACCCTGGTCGGCAACGCCGGATCGCCGATGATCGGTCGGCTGATCTCGGACGAATTCTCCTCGGTGCAGGACTGGCCCATGGCCTCGGCCATCGCGGTGGTACTTTTGTTGATTATGGTCGTGCCGACGATGATCTACAGCCATTATCAGGCCAAGTCGGGGGCGCACAAATGAACCGGCGCCCGACCTTCCTGATCTCGGTCCTCGCCTTCGGCTTTGCCTTCTTCTACATCCCGATCCTGTCGATGATCGTCTACAGCTTCAACGCCTCGCGGCTGGCGACGGTCTGGGGCGGGTTCTCGACCAAGTGGTATGTCTCGCTCCTGTCGAACCAGAAGGTGATCGACGCGCTGCTGCTGTCGCTGAAGATCGCCGTGGTTTCGGCGACGGTGGCGACGATCCTTGGCACCATGGCCGGGATCGTGCTGGCCCGATTCACCCGTTTTCGTGGCCGGACGCTGTTTTCCGGCCTTGTTACCGCGCCGCTGATCATGCCCGAGGTCATCACCGGGATCTCGCTTCTGATCTTCTTCATCCTCATGGCCAACTGGACCGGCTGGCCCGCAAGCCGCGGCTTCGGCACCATCACGCTGGCCCACATCACCTTTTCGGCGGTGTTTGTCACCACCATCGTCCAGGCGCGGATGGTGCAGTCGGACCGGGCGATCGAAGAGGCGGCGATGGATCTGGGCAGCCGGCCCTGGCAGGTGATGTTCGACATCACCCTGCCGGTCATCTCGCCCGCGATCCTGTCGGGCTGGCTGCTGGCCTTCACCATCTCGCTGGACGATGTGGTGATCACCTCCTTCACCACCGGACCGGGAGCAACGACCTTGCCGCTTCTCATCTGGTCCAAGGTCAAGCTGGGGGTGACGCCGGACATCAACGCTCTGGCGACGCTGATGGTGCTGACGGTCGGGGTCGGGGTCATCATCGCGGGCATTGTCCTTAGCCGGGCCGAACGGCGGCGCCTGGAAGACGAACGCCTCGCCTTCCGCAGCAATGACTGACACGCTCTCCCTCCTGCGCGCGCCCTTGGGCCAGCCCGGCTCTGGTCGCGTGCGCTATGGCGCTGCGATGGCGCTCTGGCGTGACGGAAGGATCAGCGCCGAGGTGCTGGAGGTCTACCGCGTCGCTGCGGCGCATGACGGGCGCGATGTGGCGGAGATCTTGCGGGAACGGGGGCTGCCGTTGCCCCCGGCAAGTGCTGCGGAAACGCCGCTGCGACAGCTTTACGCGGCGGCGCGTGACTATCTTCTGGCGCTTGACCATCCCGGTGCCGCCGAGGTGCGGGCAGGCCTGCCCGCCGATCCGGGACCGGAGCGGACGACCGCCGCGACCGGCAATGCGGTGACCGACCGCTGGCTTCCCCCTGCGCTTGCCGCCCTGCACCGGACTCATCCGCAGCTTGCCGAAGCCATCGCCGGGGCGGCGGGAAAGCTGGTCTGGGTGACCTATGAGGACTATCCGCCGGAGGAGATCGGCGCCGCGTTCCGCACCGGCCATGCCTTCGCCAGCATCCTTGGCGGCGATGCCCCGTTCCCGGCCCCGGATGTCGACCTTGGCCTGTTCCTGATCGCCCCGGGCACCCTTTACCGCGACCATCGCCACGCCGCGCCCGAGCTTTACGCCCCGCTGACCGGGCCGCATGGCTGGCGCTTCGCCCCCGGCCGCCCCCTGATCGTCAAACCGGCGCACCAGCCGGTCTGGAATCCGGCCTGGCAGCCGCATCTGACCAAGGTGGGCGTCCAGCCCTTCCTGGGCTTCTTCGTCTGGACGAAAGACGTGACCCGGCCCGCCGAGGTGATCGCCGCAGCGGACTGGGACATGTTGGAAAGGGTGTCCCTTGACTGACACGCTGATCCACGGCGCCCGCATCCGCACGATGGACCCCAGCGCGCCAGAGGCCGACTGGCTGCTGATCAAGTCCGGACGCATCACAGCCCTGGGCCGGGGCACAGCGCCCGATGCCGCGCGCAAGATCGACGCCGGTGGGCGGCTGGTCCTGCCGGGGTTTCAGGATGCCCATATCCACCTCCTCTCCGGCGGGCTCGATCTGGCGACGGGGGCATTTCTTTACGACGCGAGGGACGAGGACGCGCTGATCGCCCTCCTCCGCGCCCATGCCGCCGCGCGGCCAGACCTGCCGATCGTCCTTGGCTCCGGCTGGCAGCCGGGGGTTTTCGGCGACGACAACCTGACCGCCGCGGTGCTGGACCGTGCAGTCAGCGACCGGCCGCTGATGGTCTGGGACAGTTCCTTCCACAACGCCTGCCTGAACAGCCGCGCCCTTGAAATGGCCGGGGTTTCCGACATGGCCGATCCGCCGAACGGCCACATCCTGCGCGATGCGTCGGGACGCCCGACCGGAATGCTGCACGAAGAGGTGATCCCCCTGGTCGCCGACCGGCTGCCGGGGCTGACCGACGATCACTGGACGGAGGGTCTCCTGGCCGGGCAGGCCGAAGCCAACCGCCACGGGATCACCGGCGTCCTCGATCCCCGGGTGACCGAGCGCGAAGCGCGGATCTATGGCCGGGCTGCCGCCGCCGGACGGCTGACCCTGCGCGTCGCAGGTGCGGGCCTTGTCACGGAAAAGGACAGCCCGGCAAGCGCCGTCGCCCGCCTGTCGGCCCTGCGCGCTGCGCATCCGGGGCCCGATTTCCACGTCCAGTCCGCAAAGTTCTTCATGGACGGGGTCTACGAAAACCGCACGGCGGCAAACCTGCATCCCTATGCCGATGCCACGGGCGGCAACGCGCCCTGCATGTTCGGGGCGGACCAGACGCGGGCGCTGTTCACCGCGCTCGACGCCGCACGCTTTGCCATCCATGTCCATGTCATCGGTGATGCCGCCGCCCGCCGCGCCATCGAGGGGCTGGAGGCCGCCCGTGCCGCCAACGGCCCCTGGCCCGCGCAGCACCAGCTTGCCCATCTTCAATTGGTGGACCCGGCGGATTTCGCCCGGCTTCAGGGCCTTGCCACTGCCAACATCCAGCCGCTCTGGGCAAGGCTGGAGCCGCCCTATTCCGACCCCTCACTGTCGATGATCGGCCGGACCCGCTGGCCCGATGTCTACGCCTTTCGCCGGATGCTGAATGCCGGGGCCGATTGGTGCCTGTCCTCGGACTGGGCGGTCTCGACGCTCAACCCGTTCGAGATCATCGAAACCGCGATCACCCGGCAGAAACGGACCGATGACCATCCCGAAGACCCCTTCTTCGCCGATCAGGCCCTGACCATCGCGGAATGCGTGCAGGGATACACCGTCAACGCCGCCCGCGCCTCATGGCGGGACCATGACACCGGGATGCTGCGCCCCGGGTTTTCGGCCGACCTGATCATGCTGGACCGCGACATCTTCGCCTGCCCGGCGACCGAGATTTCCCGCAGCCGCGTGCTTCTGACCCTGTTCAAGGGGGCCGAGGTCTGGCGCGATCCGGTCTGGTAGCGCCTTCTGCCAGCGTCAAGGCAAACCCCACCTTGCCGCGCAGACCGGGCCATGCGACGTTCCGCGCCGATCCCTTCCGAAAGGACCCCGAATGCCCCGCCTCCTGCTTCTCGCCTGCCTTGCCCTCGCCGCCTGCGGTGCCGACGGCGCGCCTGAAAAACCCTCGGACCCCGGCATCACCATCTCCGGCGAAGCGCAGGTCGGTGTGGTGATGAAGTAGTGACGACGCTGCGCCTCGCTTTCCTTTTCCGCACCCTATTGGGTGAGGGTCTTCGGATGAACTGGAAGGCGATGCATATGCGCAAGGCGGGGACCGGCCCTGCGGACTCCCATCGCGGAAGCAACTTGACTGGCCGCAATGCCGTCCCCGAGACATTTTGCTTCGGTGTTGGCTGTGGCTTCCAGATGCGACAGTCCCTGCGCAGCGGTCCTGTCTGAATGCTCTCTCTGCGCCAGACCGTCCTGATCGTCGCCGCGTTGAACCTTGGCTATTTCGGGGTGGAGTTCGTCGCGGCCCTGAAGGCGGGCTCGGTCTCCCTGCTCGCCGACAGCGCCGACTTTCTGGAAGACGCCGCAGTCAACATCCTGATCTTCTTCGCGCTCGCCTGGACTGCCTCCCGTCGCGCCGCAGTGGGCAAGGTCCTCGCAGCACTCCTCCTGATCCCCGCCGCGGCCTTCCTCTGGACCCTTGGTGCCAAGCTGATGCATCCCGCGCCGCCCACCGCCGAGGCGCTGACCCTCGTCGGCCTTGGCGCGCTTGCGGTGAACCTGACCGCAGCCCTTCTTCTCGCGCGTCACCGCAAGGCCGAAGGCTCCCTGACCCGCGCCGCTTTCCTTTCGGCGCGCAACGACGCATTGGCCAACATCGGCATCATCGGCGCCGGTCTCGTCACCGCGCGCTTCCCCTCGATCTGGCCCGACATCCTGGTCGGCCTCGTCATCGCCGCCATGAACCTCGACGCCGCGCACGAGGTCTGGGAAGCCGCCCACGACGAAGCGAAAGACGCCCAAGCCTGAGGGTTTGCAGCCGCGGGAGGGCCTGCTATGTCACGGCCAGACCCCGGGGGCGACAATGGACCATTTCCTTTACCAGAACGGCACCCTGCACGCCGAGGACGTCGCGATCCCCGAGATCGCCGCCGCCGTGGGCACCCCGTTCTATGTCTACTCCACCGCCACGCTGACCCGGCACTACCGCCTGTTCACCGAGGCGCTCAGCCCGCTCCCCCATCTCGTCTGCTTCGCCATCAAGTCGCTGTCGAACGTCGCCGTCCTGAAGACCCTCGGCAATCTCGGCGCGGGGATGGACGTGGTCTCGGCGGGCGAATACCTGCGCGCCAAGGCGG
>JAFLCY010000036.1 GCA_017303485.1 Rhodobacterales bacterium | reverse complement strand
GCTGCCGAGACCAACGACGTTGTGGCCCATGCCACGGCCAAGCGTGCGCGCAAGGGCTGTGACTGGATCGTGGCGAACGATGTTTCTCCCGCGACCGGGATCATGGGCGGGGCGGAAAACACGATCACGCTGATTTCCGAGGCTGGGGCCGAAGCCTGGCCAAGAATGGCCAAGGATGAGGTCGCGCGGCGGCTGGCAGCACGGATCGCCGAGGCTTTGGCTTGAGGCCGGCGTCGGAGCCTCCGGCGGGGATATTTGGGGACAGATGAAAGAGCAGGCGATGGGGCCGGTTGTGCAAGTGCTTTGGGAAGACTGGGCGGACCGGACCCTGCCGCTGCCCGCCTATCAGACGGCGGGGGCTGCGGGTGCGGACCTCTGCGCGAATTTCCCGCCCGAGGCGCGCGAGGCGGGGCTGACGCTCGCGCCGATGGCGCGCGCGATCTGCCCGACCGGCATCCGGGTGGCGGTGCCGGCAGGATTTGAGATGCAGGTCCGTCCCCGGTCCGGGCTGGCCTCGAAGCACGGGATCACGCTGCCGAACACGCCCGGCACCATCGACAGCGACTATCGCGGGCCGCTGGGGGTGTCGCTGATCAATCTTGGCCCCGAGCCCTACACGATCCGGCACGGCGACCGGGTGGCGCAGGCGGTGGTGGCGCCGGTGGTGCAGGTCGGATTTGCGGTGGTCAATGGGCTGGACGAAACAGACCGGGGAACCGGCGGGTTCGGCTCCACCGGGTTCGGCGCTGGCAAACCGTGATCGGGGTTCTGGGCTTCATTGGGATCTGGGCGCTGGGCCGCTGGCGCGGCTGGGGCGAGGGCTGGCTGCTGGCCGCGGCGGGCTGGTGGGCGGCCTTGATGCTGGCTCATCTGCCCGTTATTGCGGGCAACCTGCTGGCCCGCCTTTTGGGCGGCGACTTCCGGGCCTGGACAGTTCTGGGCCTTTTGGCCGGCGTCGTGCTGGGCTACCGCGAAATCCTGCGGGCGGTGCGACGGACGAAGATCGCAGAGCCAGCCGCCCCGCCAGCTGCGGGCACTTTCCGCGAGGCTGAGCTTGACCGCTATGCCCGCCACATCATCCTGCGCGAGATCGGCGGGCCGGGGCAGAAGCGGCTGAAGGCGGCGAAGGTGCTGGTGGTGGGGGCAGGGGGCCTGGGCTCGCCTGCGCTCCTCTACCTCGCGGCGGCGGGCGTGGGCGTGATCGGAGTGATCGACGATGACGTTGTCGAGGGGTCAAACCTGCAGCGTCAGGTGATCCACACCGACGGGCGGATCGGGATGCCAAAGGTCTTCTCGGCCGAGGCGGCGATGCGGGCGCTGAACCCGTTCATCGAAGTCCGGCCCTACAATCGCAAGCTGACCGAGGAGAATGCCCGGGATCTGGTCGCGGACTATGATCTTGTGCTGGACGGGACCGATGATTTCGACACCCGTTATCTGGTCAACCGGGCCTGCGTGGCGGCGGGGGTGCCCCTGATCTCGGGGGCGATCACGCAGTGGGAGGGGCAGGTGTCGCTGTTCGATCCGGCGAAGGGCGGGCCGTGCTATGCCTGCGTCTTCCCGGTCAAGCCCGCGCCGGGGTTGGTGCCGACCTGCGCCGAGGCAGGGGTGGCCGCTCCCTTGCCCGGGGTGATCGGGTCGGTGATGGCGATGGAGGCGGTGAAGTGGGTCACCGGGGCCGGGGAGACCCTCGCGGGGCGGCTGATGATCCACGACGCGCTATACGCCGAGACGCGGGTAATCGGCGTGAAGCGGCGAGCGGATTGCGTGGTCTGCGGCGTCAGCGCCGGGTCGACAGCAGGAACGCCGCCAGCGCCGTAAGCACCAGCGCGCCGCGCACTTCGGTGTCGGAAGCATCGCGGGCAAGGCTGGCGGGATCGAATGCGGGAAGCGACTTGCCGGCATTCCGGCCCATCAAAAGCCGCATCGGCTGCGCCCGGGCACGGGCCAGCAGGAGAAGCAGCGCGCCGATGAAAAGCCCTGATGAGCCGCAGATCAGCGCGGCCACCATCGGGCTTGTCGCCTGTGCCAGAAGCAGGAAGGCCACGCCGGCAAATCCCAGGAGACCGATCAGCAGGAACAGCAGCGCTGCGGCAAAGATCATCGAGACAGACGCCACGCGCGCGCCGGTCCGGTGAAGGCCAATGCCGGTCAGACCCAGCGCCAGGTGCAATAGACCCCCCATCTATCGACGGCCGATCAGCAGGCCCAGCACCATCCCGGCCAGAGCTGCAAAGCCAAGCGCACGCACGGGCTGTTCGCGGGCATAGGCGGTGGTTCCGGACACCAGCCGGTCGATTTCCGATTGGGCAGCCTCAACTCCCTCGCGGCCCTTTGCGCCCAGCTCGCCCAACTGCGCGATGATCTTCTCGCGCAGATCGCCATCTTCAGCCTGGGTCGAGGCAAGCTGCGCCAGGCTTTCGGCAAGCGCCCGGACGTCCTGGCGCAGCGACGCAACCTCCTTGGCAAGGGCTTCGGCCGGATCAGCGGACGGCTTCGAATTCGGTGCCATATGATTCTCCTCAGGCAGATTTTGGCCGCATCCTGCGGCGTTGGCTTGGCCGTGCGGGTGCCTCTTCCGGAAGCGCCGCACCTGGAACATCGTCCAACCCGGCCTCGACTGCTTCGGCCAGGGTGGTGACGACGAAATCGGCACCCAGGTCGCGCGCCTCGTCGATCTTGGCCGGATCGACCGAGGCGGTACTCAGCGCACCATCCGAAGTGTGCGCCAGATCGGATGGCATCGCCCAGATCGCCACGCCCACCCGCAGCCCGGGCATGATCCGCTTCAGCCTTCGGACATGCAACAGCGAGGCGCGGGACGGCTTGGGGTCGAGGAAGCACAGGATCAGGCAGTCGCCCGCCTCCGGCACCAGAGAGGCAATGCGTCCGGGCAGCAGCTCGGCCGCCGGGCGCGATACGGCGGATGCACCCTCAAGGGTCAGACTCTGCGCCAGGATTGCGGCGGATACCTCGTCGATATCCCAGCGACCGCCGACGCAGGTGACGGTCCGGTTGCGAAGCGCGTCAGTACCGTCCGCCGCAGGTTCCTCCTCTGGCCCGTCCGCCGTGGCGGGCAGGGGCGCCATCTCTGCCGCCAGCCCCGCAATGCTGGACACCATCGCAAGCCCGGTGCTGGCAACCCGGCCTTCCTGCGCCGCCGACAGCACACCGCGGTCGCGATCGTCCTGCGCGATCAGCAGCGCCGGCAGGACGACATCCTGATGGAACTCGTCTATCGACTGGTATTCCAGGGCCTCCTCGGCGCTGGAAATCGCCTCGACCGTGTCGCCGGCCAGCAGCCGCTGATACAGGCGTTGATGCCCTGCCAGCACGGGCTGGTCGCCGAACAGAATGTCGAACAGCTCGAACTGGGGGATATGGCGGCCCAGCACGACCAGGCAGACGGTCAGCGGCGTTGAAAGCATCAGCCCGAGCGGCCCCCAGAGAAAGGTCCAGAAGATTGCGGCGATGATGATCGCCAGCGAACTTACGCCGGTGTTGGAACTGTAGAGCCGCGGCTCGATCACGTTCGAGGTGATGGCCTCGACGATCAGGAACAGCGCGGCAGTTAGCAGCACCGCCGTCCAGTCGGGCGAGACCGCGAAGGCGAGAAACAACGGGAAGGCCGCCGCAAGAACAGAGCCGATATAGGGTACGAACCGCAGCACCAGCGTCAGCAATCCCCAGAGAGTCGCATTCGGCACGCCGATCAGCCAAAGGCCGATTCCGATGGGAAGCGCATAGATCGCGTTGACCAGTAGCTGCGTCAGCAGATACTTGGCGACCCGTTGCCCGGCATCTTCCAGCACCTGCGTCGTCCGATGCAAATCGGCCGCACCAACCAGCCGGATGAACCGGTCCCGCAACTGACCGCGCTCCAGCAGCATGAAGATCACCAGCACCACCACAAGGCCCAGCGTGGCGATGGGGCTGATCAGCGGCACGATCAGATTCTGCAGGAAGGCCAGCGGATTGACCGGGTTCACCACTTCTACCGCCAACGGACGGACCGCGTCACTGTCAGGCACCGCCGCGCCGATCTTGGACGAGATCGCGCTGGCCATCCGCATCAGCCGCGAAACCACGCCGCTCTCGCCGCTGGCGGCCTGCAGGTCGTTGAGCTTGGCCATGATGTTGGACTGAAAGGCCGGAAGGTTCAGTGCGAGTTCGGCCAGCTGGCCAAAGACAATCAGGCAAAAGACTCCGATTCCCGAAAAGGCCAGCGCCGAGGCGCCCAGAACCGATCCCAGATGCCCCATCCCCATCCGCCGTGCCGATACGACCAGCGGCGACATCGCGAAGGCGATCAACATGGCCAGTGCGATGGGCAGGAAAACCTCCTGCGCGACGTAAAGCACGACCGTCGCGACGACCACGGTGGCCATGCGCGGCAGGGTGATGCGTGTCGCGTGGATCAGATCGTCCTGCGGCACGAAGGACAGCGGCATCTCGCCTCTCCCCGGGACTGAACCAACCCGTTGAGTGAGCCGCAGCGTCCCGGGCCTGTCAACAGCTAACGGCAGCAAACGGCGCCCGTCGGCGCCCGCGCCCGCACAGGCGTGAAGCCCGCTTGGGGGCGACTGCGTCCGGGTTGCAAGCCGGGCGGGCTCTGGGCATAGTCGAGCGGAACCAACGGGAGCCTGACCCATGAAACTGACTGCTGCCGCCCTTCTGGGCCTTGCCACGCTTGCCGCGCCCGCCCTGGCGCAGGACCTGCCTGATCTTGCCGGGAAGGAAGTTGTGGTCGTGACCGAAAACGCCTATCCGCCGCTTCAGTTTCTGGACAAGTCCGGTGCGGCGGTCGGCTGGGAATATGACGCGATGGCGGAAATCGCCAAGCGCCTGAACATGACGGTGACATATGAGAACACCAGCTGGGATGCGATGATCCCTGCCGTGTCGGAAGGCCAGTACGACATCGGCATGACCGGCATCACCATCAAGGACGAACGCAAGGAACAGGTCGATTTCTCGGACCCCTACATGCGTTCGGAGATGCTGATGATCGTGCGGGGCGACGAGAGCCGCTTCACCGATGCGGCAAGCTTTGCGGCGATCCCGGAGTTGCTGATCTCGGCACAGCCTGGAACCTCGCCCTTCTATGCGGCGGTCTACAACATCCTGGATGGCAACGAGGAAAACGCCCGCATCATCAAGTTCGAGACCTTCGGGGCCGGGCTTGAGGCGCTGAAGGCGGGCGACGTGGACCTGACCCTGTCGGATTCGACGGCGGCGAATGGCTATGTCGCGGCCTCGAACGGTGCGCTGAAGATCGTGGGCGAACCGCTGGCGTCCGAGGATTTCGGCTTCATCTTCCCGAAAGGCTCGGACCTGGTGGCGCCGGTCAATGCCGCGATTGCTGCCATGAAGGCGGACGGCACGCTGGACGCACTGAACCAGAAGTGGTTCGTCGAGTACAAGATGGGTGAATGAAAGGCGGCCCCCGGTCCTGCCGGGGGCGACCTGATGACCCCGAACGCCGAACCCGACAAGGACTTTCCCTGGTGGCTGGTGATCCTGGTGATCACCGGCCTTTGGCTTTTGTACGAGATGTTGTCGGACGAGGTCTATGCTTCGGCGCTGAAGGTGCTGTCGAAGGGGCTGGGGATCACGCTATTGGTTGCGGTGGTCGCCTATCTGGGCGCCTGCTGCATCGGGCTGGGTCTGGCTGTGATGGGGATGTCGAAGCGCATTGTGCTGCGGCAGGCGGCGCGGCTGTACATCGAGGTGATGCGGGGAATCCCGATCATCGTGCTGCTTTTGTATGTCGCTTTCGTGCTGGTGCCAGGCATAGTGGCCGGGGTGAATGCGCTGGCGGGCGACGACATCCTGCGCACCCGCGACGTGCCCTTGTTGTGGCGGGCGGTACTGGCGCTGATGCTCGCCTATTCCGCCTTCCTGGCCGAGATCTTCCGCGCCGGGCTGCAAGCGGTGGACAAGGGCCAGATCGAGGCGGCGATGGCTCTGGGGCTGAACGGCTGGCAGCGATTCCGTCATGTTCGATTTCCGCAGGCTTTCCGGTTGATCCTCCCCCCGTTGGGCAATGATTTTGTTGCAATGGTGAAAGACAGCTCGCTGGTGGCGGTGCTGGGGATCACCGATGTGGCGCAGTTGGCCAAGGTCACGGCGGCGGGGAACTTCCGCTATTTCGAGACCTACAACGTGGCGGCCTTCCTGTATCTGGTGATGACCATCGGGTTGTCGCTGCTTCTGCGGCGGTTCGAGGCCCGGATGCGCGCGCGCGGGCGGGGCGGTTCGTAGGCGGAGCGGCTTGTCAGCCGCAGGTTCCTTGTCTCGTCGTCGGGGCTTGCGCCCTCCTCCTCGGCGATGGGGTTTCACCCCAAACCCCAGAGTATTTGGGAAAAGAGCAAGGGTGGACCTTGCGGTTTCGCGCGCCTAGCTTCGGCGCAAAGGAGATTTGCAATGAGCGTGCTTCTGGACAAATGGGATACGCCCTTCGGCCTGCCGCCGTTTGCCGCGATCCGGGACGAGGACTTCGGGCCGGCTTTCGATGTGGCGCTTGACCGGGCGCGTGGCGCGATCCGGGCGATCGCCGAAGGGCCGGGGACAGGCTTTGGCGAGGTGATCGAGGCGCTGGAACTGGCGGAGGGCGATCTCGACCGGGTGTCGGGGGTGTTCTACAACCTGGCCGGGGCCGACAGCTCCGAGGCGCGTGAGGCGCTGATGCGGGATCTTGCGCCGAAGATGTCGGCCTTTTCCAGCGAGGTGACCAACAACAAGGCGCTCTGGGCAAAGATCGAGGCCCTGTGGCAGAGTCGCGAGGGGCTGGGACTGACGCCGGAGCAAGCGCGGGTGCTGGAGCTTTACCGGCAGATGTTCGTCCGTTCGGGTGCGGCGCTGGACGGGGCGGAGGCCGAGCGGCTGACCGAGGTCAAGGCGCGGCTGGCGGTGCTGGGGACGCGCTTTGGGCAGAACCTGCTGGCCGACGAACGGTCCTGGCACATGGAGCTTGCAGCCGCCGATCTGGCTGCCCTGCCGGGCTTTGTGCAGGAGGCCGCGAAGGCGGCCGGGGCCGAGAAGGACATGGGGCCGGTGGTCACGCTGAGCCGCAGCCTGATCGTGCCCTTCCTGCAATTCTCTCCCAACCGCGCCCTGCGGGAGCGGGCCTATGAGGCCTGGGTCGCTCGCGGCGCCAACGGGGGAGAGACGGACAACCGGGCGATTGCGGCGGAAATCCTGGCCTTGCGGGCCGAGCGGGCGCAGCTCCTGGGCTATGCCGATTTTGCGGCCTACAAGCTGGAACCGGAGATGGCCAAGACGCCGGAGGCGGTGCGTGACCTGCTGATGCGGGTCTGGGCTCCGGCGCGGGCGAAGGCGCTGGAAGATGCGACGGTGCTGGAGGCGATGCTGAAGTCGGACGGCTTCGCGGGGCCGCTGGAGCCCTGGGACTGGCGCTACTATTCCGAGAAGCGGCGCAAGGCGGAGCATGACCTGGACGAGGCTGCGCTGAAGCCCTTCCTGTCGCTCGACGCCATGCTGGGCGCGATGTTCGATTGTGCGACCCGCCTCTTCGGACTGGAATTCCGCGAGATCGACGGGCCGTTCTACCACCCGGATGTGCGGGGCTGGGAGGTGACGCGCAAGGGTGCCCATGTCGCGGTCTTTCTGGGCGATTACTTTGCGCGCGGCTCCAAGCGGTCGGGGGCCTGGTGTTCTGCGATCCGGTCGCAGCGGAAGCTGGGGGGCGAGGTGCGGCCCGTGGTGGTCAACGTCTGCAACTTCGCCAAGGGGGATCCCTGTCTGCTCAGCCATGACGATGCGCGGACGCTGTTCCACGAATTCGGCCATGCGCTGCACCAGATGTTGTCGGATGTGACCTATGGATTCATCAGCGGCACCTCGGTGGCGCGCGACTTCGTCGAACTGCCGAGCCAGTTGTACGAACACTGGCTGGACGTGCCGCAGGTGCTGGAGACCCATGCGCGGCACTATCAGACCGGGGAACCCTTGCCTGCCGATATGCTGCAGCGCCTTCTGGATGCCGGGACCTATGACCAGGGTTTCGCCACGGTAGAGTTCGTGGCCAGTGCGATGGTGGACCTGGAGTTTCACACCGGCACGCCTCCCGCCGACCCGATGCAGCGCCAGGCCGAGGTGCTGGAAGCGCTGGGAATGCCGCGCGCGATCAGGATGCGGCACGCTACGCCGCATTTCGCGCATGTCTTCAGCGGGGACGGCTATTCCAGCGGGTACTACAGCTACATGTGGTCCGAAGTGATGGACGCCGATGCTTTCGCGGCGTTCGAGGAGACGGGCGATGCCTTCGACCCCGGGGTGGCGGCGCGGCTGGAACGCTTCATCCTGTCGGCCGGCGGGTCAGAGGACGCCGAGGCGCTGTATCTGAAGTTCCGCGGCCGGATGCCGGGGGTCGAGGCGCTGTTGAAGGGGCGGGGTCTGCTGGATGCGGCGTGAGTTGGGGGCAGCCCCCGATCTTGCGGCAAGTTAGCCGACACCCGGCATCAGGAGCTTCGCAAGGAACCGGGCGTCTGGCCAAATCGTGACCTGAAGGCGCGCGACAGGGTGGACGGGCTGGAAAAGCCAGTCCGCAGCGCCACTTCCGCCAAGGGGTGCGGGGTGTCGGTCAGCATGCGGCGGGCGGCCTGCAGGCGCAGGTCCAGCGCGTGGGCGGCCGGCGTGGTGCCGAGGGCGGCGCGGAACAGGGTTTCCAGACGGCGGGGCGACAGCCCGATGGCGCGGGCCATGGCGTGGACAGGTTCCGGGCTGTCGATCCGCGCCTCCATTCGGGCCAGGGCGGCGGCGACACGCGGGTCAAGCGCGGGTTCCTGTGCCTCGGGGGCGATCTGCGGCTCTGAGCCCTTGCGCACCGTGGCAAGGAAGCTGGAGGCGACCTGCCGGGCCAGCGCAGCCCCGTGGCGGGCGCGGATCAGGTGCAGCATGAAATCGGTCGCGGGCGCGGCGCCTGCGATCGTCACGCGGTTGCGGTCGATCACGAAGCGGTCGGGCACCACGTCGATGTCGGGGTGACTGGCCGCGAGGTCTTCGAGATCTTCCCAATGCACGGTGGCGCGGTGGCCGTCGAGGAGACCGGCCCTTGCCAGAACCCAGGGTCCGGCGTCGATGCCGCCGACCAGCTGGAACCGCGGGGCGATGCGGCGCAGGTCGCGGATCAGCGGACGCGTCGCCACCTCGCCCAGGCGGTAACCGGCAACCACGATCAGCGCCTCGGCCCCGACCGCATGCGAGAGCGGGCCGGAGGAGGGAAGCTCGATGCCGCAAGTCAGCGGCACCGGTGCCCCGTCGGGTGAGACGACGCGCCAGCGGTAGGCTTCATGCCCGAGATGGCGGTTGGCATTGCGCAAGGGGTCGAGCGCGGAGGCGACTTCAAGGATGGAGGCCTGCGGCAGCACGAGGAGCGCGAGAGTCAGCGGGCCGTCAGAGGGTTGAAAGATGGCATTTCCCGTCATGCAGATTGCGTAATGTGCAAAGCGCGGGCTGGCAAGCGGGCTATGCTGGGGATCGAAATCGGGGAGGCCACCATGCCGCTGAACATGAACAAGGAAGTCTTCATCACCTGCGCCGTGACCGGATCGGGCGGCACGCAGGATCGCAGCCCTCATGTGCCGCGCTCGCCGAAGCAGATCGCCGAAAGCGCGATTGCGGCGGCCAAGGCTGGGGCGGCGGTGGTGCATTGCCATGTGCGCGACCCGGAGACGGGGAAGCCGTCACGCAAGCTGGAATACTACCGCGAGGTCACCGACCGCATCCGCGACAGTGACACCGACGTGGTCCTGAACCTGACCGCCGGGATGGGCGGCGACATGATGTTCGACGGCACCGAGTCCATGGACCGGATGGCGGCCCATTCCGACATGTGCGGCGCTGAGGAGCGGGTTGCCCATATCGTCGAATGCCTGCCGGAGATCTGCACGCTGGACTGCGGCACGATGAACTTCAACGAGGCCGATTATGTGATGGTCAACACGCCGGGCATGCTGCGCGACATGGGCCGCAGGATGGCGGCGGCGGGGGTCAGGATCGAGATCGAGGCCTTCGACACCGGCCATCTGTGGCTGGCGAAGGAGCTGGTGAAGGAAGGCGTGATCCCGGAGCCGGTGCTGGTGCAGCTCTGCATGGGGGTGCCGTGGGGCGCGCCGGATGACCTCAACACTTTCATGGCGATGGTGAACAACGTGCCCGCCGGGTGGCACTTCAGCGCCTTCGGGCTGGGGCGCAACGAGATGGCCTATGTCGCCGCCGCCACGCTGGCTGGTGGCAACGTGCGCGTCGGGCTGGAGGACAACCTCTGGCTCGACAAGGGCGTGCTGGCCACCAATGCGCAGCTGGTGGAGCGCGCCACCACCATCATCGAGAACATGGGCGCCCGGGTGATCACCCCGGCAGAGGTGCGCGCCCGGCTGAAGCTAGAGAAGCGGGCGCCGGTGGGGAAGTGACCCATCGGGCGGTGCCCATCCTCTCTCCCCGTGAGCGGGGAGGGAAGCACCGGGGCCGCAGGATTTGCAGGTTGTACGCGGAAGCGAGCTCTCATTCCCTTGGGGGAAGGCGAGTGTGAGGGGGTGAACCCCACGAGGAGACAGAATGGCACGGAAAGCGGCAATCATCGGTGGCGGGGTTATTGGCGGCGGCTGGGCCGCGCGGTTCCTGTTGAACGGTTGGGATGTGGGGGTGTTCGACCCCGATCCGCAGGCGGAACGCAAGATCGCCGAGGTGATGGCCAACGCCCGGGCGGCGCTGCCCGCGCTGTCGGACGTGCCGATGCCGGTCGAGGGCAAGCTGACGTTCCACGACACCATCGGCGAGGCGGTCGAGGGCGCGGAATATGTGCAGGAATCGGTCAGCGAGCGGATTGAGCTGAAGCACAAGGTCTATGCCCAGTTGCAGCAGGCCAATCCCGGCGTGCTGATCGGGGCCTCGACCAGCGGGTTCAAGGCCAGCGACCTGCAGCAGGGCTCGCCCGCGCCGGAGAACATCATCGTCGCGCATCCGTTCAACCCGGTCTACCTGCTGCCCCTGTCCGAGGTGTCAGGATCGGAGAAGAACACGCCGGAAACCGTCGAAAAGACCGTGCAGATCATGAAGGACATCGGGATGTTCCCGCTTGTCATTCGCCATGAGATCGACGCCTTCATCGGCAACCGCTTCCTTGAGGCCGTCTGGCGCGAGGCGCTGTGGATGCTGAAGGACGGCATCGCCACCACGGAAGAGATCGACGAGGCGATCCGCATGGGCTTTGGCCTGCGCTGGGGGCAGATGGGCCTGTTCGAGACCTACCGGATTGCGGGCGGCGAGGCCGGGATGCGGCATTTCATGGCGCAGTTCGGCCCGGCGCTGAAATGGCCCTGGACCAAGCTGATGGACGTGCCCGAGTTCAATGACGAGCTGGTGGACCTGGTGGCGAACCAGTCCGACGCGCAGTCCGGCATGTATGGCATCCGCGAGCTGGAACGGATCCGCGACCGCAACCTCGTGGGCTTCCTGCGTTCACTGAAGGAGCGGAACTGGGGTGCGGGGAAGGTGCTGCGCGAGCATGATGAACGTCGGGCTGCCGACTTCCATGCCAAGATGCAGGCGGGCCTCGATAGTGGTGCCAAGGCCGCGCCGCTGGTGATGTACCAGGGCCAGGTGCTGCCGGGCTGGATCGACTACAACGGCCACATGACCGAAAGCCGGTATTACTTCGTGAACTCGGAGACGGTAGACAACTTCCTGCGCACCATCGGGGCGGGGATGGACTATGTCGCGGCGGGGCATTCCTTCTATTCGGCCGAAACGCATATCCGCCATCTGGGCGAGGCGAAGTTGGGCGATCAGGTGCGGGGCGAGTTGCAGATCATCTCGGCGGACGAGAAGCGCTTCCGCAGCTTTGTCCGGGTGATGGTCGGTGACACTTGCGTGGCGACCATCGAACAGTTGTGCCTTCACGTCGACATGAAGGCGGGCAAGACGGTGCCAGCGGCGCCGGAGGTCTGGCGGAACCTGAAGGCGATTGCAGAGGCCCATGCCGGGCTGCCCTTGCCGGAAGGCGCGGGCCGGGCGGTTGGACAAGCGATTGATCGGGCGAGGACATGATGGATTTCGGACTGACCGAAGAACAGGCGATGATCGTCGACACGACGCGCGCCTTCGTCGAGGCGGAGCTTTACCCGCATGAGCAGGCGGTGGAACGCAGCGGCGTGCTGCCATTGGAGCTGATCCGCGAGATCCAGCAGAAGGCGATGGCGGCGGGGCTTTATGCCGCCAACATGCCGGTGGAACTGGGCGGCGCGGGGCTCGATACGCTGTCCTGGCTTCTCTACGAGAAAGAACTGGGCCGGGCGAACTATGCGCTGCACTGGACCTGCGTGGCGCGGCCGTCGAACATCCTTCTGGCCGGCAACGCCGACCAGCGCGAACGCTACCTGATGCCCTGCATCCGGGGCGAGACCTGGGATTGCCTGGCGATGACCGAACCCGGCGCGGGGTCGGATTTGCGGGGGATGAAGGCTTCGGCGCGTCAGGACGGTGGTGACTGGGTGCTGAACGGCACCAAGCATTTCATCTCTCACGCCGACCTTGCAGGCTTCGCGATCTGCTTCATGGCGAGCGGCGAGGAACAGACCCCGCGCGGGCCGAAGAAGCTGATCACCGCGTTCTTTGTGGACAAGGGTACGCCGGGATTTACCGTGCGCGAGGGCTATCGCAACGTCTCGCACCGCGGCTACACCAACGCGGTGCTGGAGTTCGACGACTGCCGGGTGCCCGCGGCGAACGTGCTTGGTGAGCCGCACAAGGGCTTCGAGGTGGCGAATTCCTGGCTCGGGGCGACGCGGCTGCAGGTCGCCTCGACCTGCCTTGGCCGGGCGGAGCGGGCCTTGGGCCATGCGGTTTCCTATGCGGCCGAGCGCAAGCAGTTCGGCCAGCAGATTGGCAAGTTCCAGGGCATCAGTTTCAAGCTGTCCGACATGGCGATGGAGCTGAAAGCTGCGGAGCTTCTGACGCGGGAAGCGGCCTGGAAATACGACCAGGGCACGGTGACCGAGGCCGACATGTCGATGGCCAAGCTGAAGGCGACCGAAGTGCTGGCGATGGTGGCGGACGAGGCGATCCAGATCCATGGCGGCATGGGGCTTATGGATGAATTGCCGCTGGAGCGCATCTGGCGCGATAGCCGGGTGGAGCGGATCTGGGAGGGCACCTCGGAGATCCAGCGCCACATCATCAGCCGCGAACTCTTGCGGGCGGTCGGGGGTTGAGAAGTCGGAGCGAGGGGTTTCACACCCCTCGCGCTCCCCGTGGGATATTTAGGGACAGAAAATGCAGACTTCCTCGGGCCTTGGTAACCGCGCGTTAAGGTTAATCGGCGATTCTGGCTGCACGGTACAGGCGGGGACGCCGATGACCGTGACGGGAAATGGCACCTCGCTTCGGATTCCGGGGCGGGGTGTTCCTATTTTCTGTCTCCAAGTATCCTGGGGGTCCGGGGGCAACGCCCCCGGCGGGGCCGGAGGCCGCGCATGAGCCGCCTCGACCGTCTCCTCCGCCCACGTCACATTGCGGTCTTCGGCGCAGGCTGGGCGCTGAACGTCATCGAGCAGTGCCGCAAGATGGGCTTCCAGGGCCCGGTCTGGCCGGTGCATCCGACCAAGGCCGAGATCGGGGGGATGAAGGCCTACGCAAGTCTCGCCGACCTGCCGGAAGCCCCCGATGCGACCTTCATCGGCGTCAATCGCTTCGCGACCATCGAAGTGGTTGCAGACCTTGCCGCGATGGGTGCGGGCGGGGCGATCTGCTTTGCGTCCGGCTGGACGGAAGCGGGGGAGCCGGGATTGCAGGACCGGCTGGTCGCGGCGGCGGGCGATATGCCGATCCTCGGGCCCAACTGCTACGGGGTGATCAATTACCTCGACGGCGCGCTTCTGTGGCCAGACCAGCATGGTGGCATCCGGGTGGACAAGGGGGTGGCGCTGGTCAGCCAGTCCTCGAACATCGTGATCAACATGGGGATGCAGCAGCGCGGGCTGCCGGTCGCCTACGTCGCCTGTCTGGGCAATGCCGCCGTGGTCGGGCTGGCGGAACTGACCGGGGCCTTGCTGGATGATCCCCGGGTGACGGCGGTGGGGCTTTACATCGAGGGGATCGACGATGCCCCGGCCTTTGCCGCGCTGGCCGAAAAGGCGCGTGAAATGGGCAAGGGCGTTGTGGCGATCAAGTCGGGCAAGACCGAGCTGTCGCGCACGGCGGCGGCCAGCCATACGGCTTCGCTGGCCGGAGGCGGGGCCGCGTCCAGTGCCTTCCTGCGGCAGATCGGGGTGGCGGAGGTGAACACGCCCTCGGAACTGATCGAGACGCTGAAGATATTCCATGTCCACGGACCGCAGATCGGGACCAGAATCTGTTCGCTGTCCTGCTCCGGCGGCGAGGCGGGGCTGGTGGCGGACCTTGCCGCGCCTTACGGGATCGACTTCCCGCCGGTGCCGCAGGCCACGCATGACCGGCTCTTCGCGGTGCTGGGGGAGATTCCGACGATCTCCAACCCGTTGGACTATCATACCTTCATCTGGGGTGATGGGCCGAAGACGACGGAGGTGTTCAGCGCGATGCTCGACGCCTATGACGCGGGGCTTTACATCATCGACAGTCCACGCGCCGACCGCTGTGATCCGTCGGGCTATGATCCGGCCTTCCGGGCGATTGTCGATGCGCAGAAGGCGACGGGGAAGATGGCCTTCCCGGTGGCCTCGATGGCAGAGAACTTTGGCGAAGGCCGGGTGCAGGCGATGATGGAAGACGGGGTTTGCGCGCTTCTGGGGCTGGAGACGGCCCTGGCGGCGGTGACCGCAGCGCAGACCGCCCCGGGCGTTGAAGGGTGGAGGCCGGTGGTGGCGCTGGCGCCGCGCGACAGCCAGATGCTGAGCGAGGCCGAGGGCAAGGAACTCCTGGCTTCGGCGGGGGTCGCGGTGCCGGGGTCGGTGACGGGCGCTTCGATTGCTGAAGTCGCGCGGAAGGTGCGCTTTGGCGCGCCCTACGTGCTGAAGGGTCTGGGCTTTGCCCACAAGACCGAGGCGGGGGCGGTGCGGCTGGGGCTTCCCTCGCTGGAGGGGCAGGCCGAGATGCCGGGGGCCTCGGGCTATCTGGTCGAGGAGATGGTGACCGGAGCGGTGGCCGAGGTGCTTCTGGGCCTGCGGCGCGATCCGGTCTACGGCGTCACCCTGACCCTGGGCATGGGCGGGGTCACGGCAGAGGTGCTGGCGGACACGGTGACACTGGTCTTGCCGGTGACTGAGGCCGAGGTGCTGGGGACGATGAAGCGCTTGCGGCTTTGGCCGCTGCTCGACGGCTACCGGGGACGTCCGAAAGCCGACATGGCGGCGGTGGCGGAGATCGCGGTCCGGCTTGGCGCGCTGATGCTGGCGGACGAGAGCCTTGAGGAAATCGAGATCAATCCGGTCATGGTGCGCGAGACGGGCGCCGTGGCGGTGGATGCTTTGGTGAGGAGAGCATGATGGAAATGCGGACCGAAGGCCCGGTGAAGACCCGGCGCGAGGGGGCCATTCTTGAGGTGACGCTGGACGCGCCCAAGGCCAATGCGATCAGCCTGAAGACCAGCCGCGTGATGGGGCTGGTGTTCCGGGACTTCCGGGACGACGAGAGCTTGCGGGTCTGCATCCTGCGGGCGGCGGGTGAGAAGTTCTTCTGCCCCGGCTGGGACCTGAAAGCCGCCGCCGAGGGCGATGCGGTGGACGGCGACTATGGGGTTGGTGGCTTCGGCGGCCTTCAGGAACTGCCGAACCTCAACAAGCCGGTGATCGCGGCGGTGCAGGGTATCTGCTGCGGTGGCGGGCTGGAGCTGGCCTTGTCGGCGGACCTGATCCTGTGCTCGACCAATGCCACCTTCGCCCTGCCGGAAATCCGCTCGGGCACGGTGGCGGATGCGGCCTCGATCAAGCTGCCGAAGCGCATTCCTTATCATGTGGCGATGGACCTGCTGCTTACCGGGCGCTGGTTTGATGCTGAGGAGGCGCATCGCTGGGGGATTGTGAAGGAGGTCTGCGAGCCGGAGGATCTGCTGGGGAAAGCCTGGGACCTTGCGCGCCTGCTGGAGTCAGGCCCGCCCCTGGTCTACGCCGCGATCAAGGAAGTGGTGCGCGAGGCGGAGAACATGCGCTTCCAGGACGCGCTGAACCGGATCACCAAGCGGCAGATGCCGACTGTGGACCGATTGTATTCCAGCGAGGACCAGCTGGAGGGCGCGAAGGCCTTCGCCGAGAAGCGAGACCCGGTTTGGAAAGGGAAGTAGGGCGGGCAATCTGCCCAAGCTCGGGTAACGGGGGCAGATAGCCCGCCGTGAGGCAAAGATGAAAATGCCCAGGCAAGACGGCACCACCAGCACTCTCTGAACTGGTCACCGGGGCGAAGGGAAAGGGCAGTGCATGGCCTGCGATCAAACCCGGGACATGGCGGTGCAGGGAAAGGCCGTGGTCCATTGCTCGAACGATCCAGTTCCGGGCGGCGTTCTGGCAAAGATGAACCCGGAGGGCGCGATCCTTAGCGCTGTTTTGGCCAGTGGAAAATTCCAATCTAAAACTTGCAAGCAACGCGGGGAACGTGGTGTCCAGGCACTCCTTCAGGGCATTGAATATCGGCCAAGGCTCCGCATTTCGATGTGTTCCTTCTGTTGACCTAGTAGGCGCAGATCATAATATGCGGCATGGCAAATTTTGCATTGTGCGCGAACAGTCATTCGGTCGAGATCAGGTCAGCAAACCTTGACCGGTCGCCCTGTGCGGGGCTTTGGACCTACCGGGTAGAAGAAGCGGCTGTTTCGGCCAGCATTGGCTATAACCGTGCAATCGACGCGACCAGCGAGCCGGTCCTTGTGTTCGCTCATCACGATGTCTTTCTTCCCGCCGGTTGGGACCTGCTCCTGCAGGCCCGGATTGCCGAGGTAGAGGCAAAGGACCCCGACTGGGCGGTCATCGGCGCCTACGGAGTTGCCGCTGACGGTCTTGGCTGGGGGCCGGTATGGTCGTCCTCGCTTGGCGGGTTCTCCGGCCTGGTGCCGTTGTCGCCCATGCCCGTCAGATCGCTGGATGAAATGCTCATCGTTGTGCGACGCGCGTCCGGAGTCCGGTTCGATGACGCCTTGCCGGGTTGGCATCTCTACGGAACCGACATCACCTTGACCGCGATTGCCATGGGCAAGGGAGTCTATGCCGGCGCTCTGCCCTGCATTCACAATGATGGCCTGCATATCGAGCTCGGACCAGACTTCGACCAATGCTATGAGTACATGTGCCGGAAATGGCGCGCGGTGCTGCCGGTGGGGACGCCGGTCACGAAGCTGACGTCCTCGCGACTGCATCGAATGAAGCAACGCTACAAGTTGCGCAAAGGGTCGGAGTTCATGAAGAAAGTGGCGGTCAGCACAGATCGCGACCCGGAGTTCCTTGCGGCCCTTTGTGGTTGGTCGGACCTGTCGACATCGGCCCGTTGGCTTGCCGACCACGCGGGGAGCCCGGCCGGTGTGAAGAGCTGAACAGCGCAGCCATCCCGCGGACGTAGCGACCAAGTCCGCAGCGAACCGGGCGTTACGCGCAGAGTGATGAGGATCAACGCCGAGCCCGCCTTGAACCACGCAGTTCAATCCGAGAGACCCCCATGCCCAACCACGACTACACCACCCGTATCCTCTGGACCGGCAACCGGGGCGAAGGGACGGCACATTACAAAGCCTACGACCGGACCTGGGACATCGCGGTGCCGGGAAAGGCATTGGTTCACTGTTCCAACGATCCACTGCTGGGGGGCGATCCGGGCAAGATGAACCCGGAGGATCTGCTGCTCAGCGCGCTCTCGGCCTGTCACATGCTCTGGTATCTGCACTATGCGTCCGATGCGGGGATCGTGGTGACGGGTTATTCCGATGCTCCGCTCGGTGTGGGCGAGGTTGGTCGCGGTGGGGCCGGTCGATTCCTGAAGGTCACGCTTCGGCCGCATGTCACGGTGAAGGCGGGGACCGATCTGGCCAAGGCCGAGGCGATCCACCACCGTATCCACGAGGTCTGCTTCATCGCCCGGTCGGTGAATTTCCCGGTGGAGTATGAGCCCACGTTTGACGTGGCGGGTTGACGGCTCGTCGATGACTGTCTCTCTCCTTCCGAGGAACTTGTGACGAGAAGACGAAGGCGAACGAGGAGCCGTTCCGGCGGCGACATCCGGTGTCGTGAAACGGACGGTTCCTGCCAAAGCGCGCGTCTAGGCTGACTGCCGGATAGCGGGGCCGCAATGGACGAGACCGATTACATCATCGTGGGTGCGGGATCGGCAGGCTCTGTGCTGGCCGACCGGCTGTCGGCCAATGGCCGTCACAAGGTTACCCTGCTTGAAGCGGGGGGCACCGACCGGCGGTTCTATGTGCAGTTGCCGCTGGGGTATGGAAAGCTGTTCTACGATCCCTTGGTGAACTGGCTTTACCGGACCGAGCCGGATCCGGGGTTGAACGGCGCCCGGGACCATTGGCCACGCGGCAAGCTTCTGGGCGGGTCGTCCAGCATCAATGCGATGGTCTGGATCCGGGGGCATCGGGCAGACTACGAGGACTGGGCGCGCGCGGCTCCGGGATGGGGTTGGGAGGAGTGCCTGAGCGCCTACCGCGCGATGGAAGACAACGAGGCGGGCGGCGATGACTGGCGCGGCTCCGGCGGGCCGCTGTTCATCTCGGCCAACCGGACGGGCTTGCATCCTTTGGTGCAAAGCTATGTCGCGGCCTGCGGTGCGGCGGGGCTGGCGGAGAACCCGGATTTCAACGGTGCGGTGCAGGAGGGCGCGGGCGTCTACCAGATGACGATCAGGCGCGCTCGGCGAAACTCGGCGGCGCGGGCATTCTTGCGACCGGCAATGAAGCGGGCGAACCTGCGGGTGATCACTGACGCTCTGGCGACGCGGGTGGTGGTCGAGGCTGGTCGCGCCGTGGGGGTGGAGTACCGCCAGGGCGGCGAGACGCGGGTTTTGTGGGCAAGGGCCGAGGTGATCCTGTGTGGCGGGGCGATCAACTCGCCACAGCTGTTGCAGCTTTCGGGGATCGGGCCGGGCGGTCTGTTGCAGTCGCTGGGCATCCCGGTTGTGCTGGACAACCCGAACGTGGGCGACCATCTGAGCGACCATCAGGGGATCAACTACACCTGGTCGATGAGGGTGCCGACCTACAATGACGAGTTGCGGCCCTGGTGGGGAAAGGTCCGGGCCGGGCTCCAGTATTTCCTGGGGGGCGGGGGGCCTTTGGCGAAGTCGATCAACCATGGCGGCGGGTTCTTCCGCACGCGGCCTGAGCTGGACCGACCAAACATGCAGTTGTATTTCCAGGCGTTCTCAACCCTGATCCCGCGCGAAGGGGAACGCCCGTTGTTGACACCAGATCCCTGGTCGGGAATGTCGATCGGGTTGTCGAACTGCCGCCCGACCAGCCGGGGGCACATCCGTCTTCGCAGCGCGGACCCGCAGCAGCATCCGGTGATCACGGCGAACGCGTTTTCGACGGACAACGATGTCGAGGAGATGCTGGCTGCCGTGAAGTTCCTCCGCCAGATCGCGGCGCAACCGGCAATGGCACGTCTGATCAAGGAAGAACTGCGGCCGGGGCCAGAGGTGCAGTCGGATGACGCGCTGATCCATGATTTCCGCGCCCGGTCGGGGACGGTCTATCACCCGAGCTGCACCTGCCGGATGGGGCGGGATGCGGCGTCATCGGTGGTGGATGCAGGGCTGCGTGTGCACGGCATCGGCGGGCTGCGGGTGATCGACGCCAGTGCTTTCCCGAACATCATCGCGGGGAACACGAATGCGCCTGCCATGCTGATGGGCTGGAAGGGGGCAGAGGCGGTTCTGCGCAACGCGCGGTGAACCGGCCGGGGAGCCGTCCTTGAGGCATCGAGCCACGCGGAACGGCGCTGGCACGGAAAGTGCCCCGAGAGCGGCTCCGTCGGAGCGTGCGGGAGCCTCCGGCGGGAGTATTTCAGGAAAAGAGCAAATGTGGATGTGCGCCCGGGGCCCGGCCCTCTATTCCCCCCTTGGAAACCGCTTGCTGTCCTCCAGCACGTTCAGGTCCATGTGGTTGCGCATGTAGCGTTCGCTGGCGGCGCGCAGGGGTTGGTGGTCCCAGGGGAAATAGGCGCCGTTGCGCAGCGCCTCATAGACCACCCAGCGGCGGGCCTGGCTTTCGCGGACGGCGGCGTCGTAGGCGGCGAGGTCCCAGCGGGCGTCGGCGAGGGCGCGGAAATGGGCAAGGATTTCGGTGGTGCGGGGGTCGGCGGCAAGGTTCTGCCGTTCGCCCGGGTCGTTAGCGACGTCGAACAGTTGTTCGGGGTCGGCGGGGCAGCGGGTGTATTTCCAGGCACCCTCGCGCAGGGCCACCATCGGGGTGATCGTGCCTTCGGCGGCGTATTCCATCGCCACGGGCGGGCGGGGGGCGCCGTTTGCCACCGGGATCAGGTTGACGCCTTCGGTCCAGGGGGCGACCTCGGCCATGGAAATCCCGGCCAGCGCGGCAAGGGTGGGGGCGAGGTCGATCGAGGAGACAGGGGTGTCGACCCGCCTCGCGGGCATGTCGGGGGCGGCGATCATCAGCGGGACGCGGGAGGAGCCTTCGAAGAAGCTCATCTTGAACCACAGGCCCTTTTCCCCAAGCATCTCGCCGTGGTCGGAGAGGAAGAGGATCTGGGCGTCCTGACGGGTGGCCTCCAGCACGGCCAGAATCTCGCCGATCTTGTCGTCGATATAGGAGATATTGGCGAAATAGGCCTGTTTCGCGCGACGGATGTGGTCTGGGGTGATGGTGAGCGAGCGCCAGTCGCAGGCGTCCATCAGGCGCCGGGAATGGGGGTCCATGTCATCGTAGGCCAGCCCCTCGGGCGGCTCGCATTCGGGGGCGCCTTCGTAAAGGTCCCAGTATTTGCGGCGGGCGACGAAGGGGTCGTGCGGGTGGGTGAAGCTGACGGTCAGCGCCCAAGGGCGGGGATCAAGGCCGCGCGAGAGGTCGTAGAGCTTCTGGACCGCCTGGAAGGCGACGTCGTCGTCGTATTCGTACTGGTTGGTGATCTCGGCCACGCCCGCGCCGGTGACCGAGCCAAGGTTGTGATACCACCAGTCGATCCGCTCACCCGGCTTGCGGTAATCCGGGGTCCAGCCGAAATCGGCGGGGTATATGTCGGTGGTCAGCCGCTCCTCGAAACCGTGCAGCTGGTCGGGGCCGACGAAATGCATCTTGCCGGAGAGGGCGGTGTAATAGCCCGCGCGGCGGAGGTGATGGGCGTAGGTCGGAATGTCCGAGGCGAATTCGGCGGCGTTGTCATAGACCCGGGTGCGGCTGGGCAGCTGGCCGGACATGAAGCTGGCCCGCGCCGGGGCGCAGAGGGGCGAGGCGGTGTAGCAATTGGCGAAGCGGGCGGAACGGGCGGCGAGGCGCTTCAGGTTCGGAGCGTGCAGGAAATCGGCCGGGCCGTCGGGGAAAAGCGTCCCGTTCAACTGGTCGACCATCAGGATCAGGAGGTTTGGCTTCGTCATCTCATGGTCCTTCGCTGCCGTTGCGCCTGTCTAGCCGGTCGGGGCACCGCGTCTGGCCCCCGACCGACCGGCCAATGCCGAAAGCGTCACTCCTGCGGCAGGCCGCCGCCGGTAGCCTCGGTCACCTGATCCGCCGCCGCCCGCACCAGCGCCCCGATGCGCGTCGCGTCGGACAGCCCCATGCGGAAGGCAGGGCCGGAAACGGAAAGGCCCGCCACCGGCTCGCCATGGGCATTGAAGATCGGCGCGGCGACGCAGCGCATCCCCTCGGCGCGCTCCTGGTCGTCGATGGAAAAGCCCCGGTCACGGGTACGCGAGAGGTCGCGCAGCAGAGCCGAGTCGCTGGTGAGGGTGAGGGAGGTGAACTTCTCCAGCCCCTTGCGGGCGAGGATGCCGCGGGTCTTCTCCTCGGGATACCAGGCGAGCAGCGCCTTGCCGATGCCGGAGGAATGCATGGGCGCGCGGGTGCCCGGCGGGAAGAAGGCGCGGATCGCCTCGTAGGTTTCGACTTGGGCGACGAAGAAGACCTCGTCCTTCACCTCGATCCCAAGGTTGGCGGTTTCCCCGGTTTCACGCATCAGCGCGTCCATCGGCTGGCGGGCGCGTTCGACCACCTTGGTCCGACGCAGGAAGGCGGACCCCACGCGGAAGGCGCCGGGGCCGATGTGCCAGAACTGGCCGGGCTCCTCGACCTCGACCATGCCGTGGCCCTGCAGGGTGACGAGGGCGCGGAAGACGGTGGCGATGGCCTCGCCGGTGTCCTCGGCGATTTCCGACAGCGTGCGGCCGGGATTCAGGGCGACATGGGTCAGGATGTCCAGGCCCCGGTCCAGCGCCTGCACGGTGTTCTGGTCGGTCTTGTCGTTGAATGCCTTCGGGCGGCCGCGGGGTTTCTGTGCCATGGTCCGGGTCCTCTCCGGGCTGAAAAATCGCAAGCTGTTGACGCAGATGGGGAATAGCACGGGTTCATGACAGTGAAAAATCTTTTCGAAAAAATTGTGCGCATTGGTCGCAGGGCGTAGAAATTCCGGGCAGTCTTTCACGGAGTTGCCCGATGTCCATGCAGAACCCCGTCTTCATCCCCGGTCCGACGAACATCCCGGATTCGGTGCGCAAGGCCTGCGACATGCCGACGCTGGACCACCGCTCACCGGCTTTCGCGCGGCTGTTCAAGCCTGCGGTGGAAGGCGTGCGGCGGGTGCTGAAGATGGATCAGGGCGAGATCATCGTGATCCCCTCCACCGGAACCGGCGGCTGGGAGGCGGCGATCAGCAACACGCTTTCGCCCGGCGACACCGTTCTGGCGGCGCGCTTCGGCATGTTCAGCCACCGCTGGATCGACCTCTGCCAGCGCCACAAGCTGGATGTCGAGATCATCGAGACGCCCTGGGGGCAAGGCGCGCCGCTGGAGGCGATCGAAAAGGCGCTGAAGGCGGACAAGGCGCATCAGATCAAGGCGGTTTTGGCCACCCACAACGAAACGGCGACGGGGGTGAAATCCGACATTGCGGGCATCCGGCGGGCAATGGATGCAGCCGGACACCCGGCACTGCTGTTCGTCGACGGGGTGTCCTCCATCGCCTCGATGCCGTTCGATTTCGCGGGTTGGGGTGTCGATATCGCGGTGGCGGGCAGCCAGAAGGGCTTCATGCTGCCTGCAGGGCTGGCGATCCTGGGGGTTTCGCCCAAAGCGATCGCAGCGATGGAAACCGCGCGTCTGCCGCGCACCTTCTTCGATTTCAAGGACATGCTGACCGCCTATGCGCGGGGCGGCTATCCCTATACCCCCGCCGTCGGCCTGATCGCGGGCCTCGCACATTCCATCGACCTTTTGGAGAGCGAGGGGCTGGACAACGTCTATGCCCGGCATCACCGGCTGGCTGAAGGCGTGCGCCGCGCGGTCTTTGCCTGGGGCATGGCGCCCTATGCGGCCTCGGCGGACCTCTATTCCGACACCGTGACGGCGGTTCGTGTGCCCGAGGGTTGCGACGGAACCGCGCTGGTGCAGCTTGCCGCCTCGAAATACGGCATGGCCTTCGGTGTGGGGCTGGGCGAAGTGGCGGGCAAGGTCTTCCGTATCGGCCATCTGGGCATGCTGACAGACGCGATGGTGCTGTCGGGCCTTGCCGTGGCCGAGATGTGCATGGCCGATCTGGGCTGGCCGCTGAAGCTTGGCTCGGGCGTGGCGGCGGCGCAGGAGTACTATCGGGGCACCGTCCCTGCGATGGCGCTGGCGGCGGAGTAAGCAAAATCCTTGAGCAAGGATTTTGACAAATTTCTTGCTCAAGAAATTTGGCCCCTGCTGGGAGGGCGGGACATGAAGGACATGAACGGATTGCTGGTCCCCACTTACGACGACATGCTGGCCGCGCATGAGCGCATCCAGCCGCATATTCGCCGCACCCCGGTCCGCACCTCGGACTACCTGAACGAGCTTTCGGGCGCGCAACTGTTCTTCAAATGCGAGAACTTTCAGGAACCCGGTGCTTTCAAGGTGCGCGGCGCGACGAACGCGGTCTTCGGGCTGACGGACGAACAGGCGAAGAAGGGGGTTGCGACCCATTCCAGCGGCAACCATGCCTCGTGCCTCAGCTACGCCGCCATGCTGCGCGGCATCCCCTGCAACGTGGTCATGCCACGCACCGCGCCGCAGGCGAAGAAGGACACCGTGCGGCGCTATGGCGGGGTGATCACCGAAAGCGAACCCTCCACCTCCTCGCGTGAGGCGGTCTTTGCCGAGGTGCAGGCCCGGACCGGGGGCGATTTCGTGCATCCCTACAACGACCCCCGCGTCATTGCCGGGCAGGGCACCTGTTCGCGCGAGTTCGTGGAGCAGGTCGACGGGCTCGACATGGTCGTGGCTCCGATCGGTGGCGGCGGGATGATCTCGGGCACCTGCCTGACGCTGTCGACCCTGGCACCCGAGACCAAGGTCATCGCGGCGGAACCCGAGCAGGCCGATGACGCCTATCGCAGCTTCAAGGCCGGGCATATCATCGCCGACGACGCGCCGAAGACCATCGCCGACGGCCTCCTGGTGCCGCTGAAGGACCTGACCTGGCATTTCGTCTCGAACCACGTCAGCGAGATCTACACTGCCTCGGAAGCCGAGATCGTCGAGGCGATGAAGCTGACCTGGAAGCACTTGCGCGTGGTCATGGAACCCTCCAGCGCCGTGCCGCTGGCCGTGGTCCTGAAGAACAAGCACGCCTTCCGCGGCAAGCGCGTCGGCATCATCATCACCGGCGGCAATGTCGATCTCGACAAGCTGCCCTGGATTCAAGGAGTCTGAGCCATGAACGCACCCGTGAATTTCGATACCTATGACGTGGGCTTTGACATTCCCGCCAAGCCGGGGATGGCTGAAAAGGACATCCAGACCCCCTGCCTGATCCTTGATCTCGACGCGCTGGAGCGCAACGTGAAGAAGATGGGCGACTATGCCCGCGCGCATGGCATGCGCCACCGCAGCCACGGCAAGATGCACAAGTCGGTCGACGTGCAGAAACTGCAGGAAAGCCTGGGCGGCGCGGTGGGCGTCTGCTGCCAGAAGGTCTCTGAGGCGGAAGTCTTCGTGCGCGGCGGCATCAGGGACGTGCTGGTGTCGAACCAGGTCCGCGACGCGGCCAAGATCGACCGGCTGGCCCGGTTGCCGAAGCTCGGCTCCTCGATCATCGTCTGCGTGGATGATCTGGACAACGTGGCCGACCTCTCGAAGGCGGCGGTCAGGCATGGCACCGAACTGGGCGTCTTCGTCGAGATCGACTGCGGCGCGGGGCGCTGCGGGGTGAAGACCTCGCAGGACGTGGTGGCCATCGCCCGCGCGGTCGAGGCGGCACCCGGTCTGACTTTCAAGGGCATCCAGGCTTACCAGGGTGCCATGCAGCACCTGGACAGCTACGAGGCGCGCAAGGAAAAGCTGGACGCCGCCATTACCCAGGTCAAGGACGCGGTACAGGCGCTGAAATCGGTGGGGATCACCGCGGATCTGGTCTCGGGCGGCGGCACCGGCAGCTATTATTTCGAAACCGGCTCGGGCGTCTACAATGAGCTTCAGTGCGGCAGTTATGCCTTCATGGATGCCGATTATGGCCGCATCCTTGACGAACAGGGCAAGCGGATCGACCAGGGCGAATGGGAGAATGCGCTCTTCATCCTGACCTCGGTGATGAGCCACGCCAAGCCCGACAAGGCCATCGTCGATGCGGGCCTGAAGGCGCAGTCGGTGGACTCCGGCCTGCCGGTGATCTTTGGCCGGACGGATGTGAAATACATCAAGTGCAGCGACGAGCATGGCGTGGTCGAAGACCCGCAGAGCGCGCTGAAGATCAATGAGAAGCTGCGTCTGGTTCCCGGCCACTGCGACCCGACCTGCAACGTGCATGACTGGTATGTCGGCGTGCGGAACGGCAAGGTCGAGGTGGTCTGGCCGGTCTCCGCGCGGGGCAAGGCGTACTGAAATCGTAGGGTGGGCAATTTGCCCACGCTTCGCGCAACATGGGCAGATTGCCCACCCTACCTGCCGGGAGTCTTCCGATGCTGATCGTCCCCGAGGCTCTGATCGCCTCACTCGTCACACCGGAAGACGCCTTCCGCGCTGTCGAGGCCTGCTTTGCCGCCATGGCGCGCGGCGAGGCCTACAATTTCCCCGTCGTGCGCGAGGCGCTGGGGGAGGGGCGGCAGTATGGGTTCAAGTCCGGGCTGGACCGGGCGGGCGGCCAACTGGGCGTGAAGGCGGGCGGTTACTTTCCCGGCAACGCCGCGAAGGGGCTGATCAACCACCAGTCCTCGGTCTTCCTGTTCGACCCCGATACCGGGCGACCGGAAGCCATGGTGGGCGGCAACCTTTTGACCGCTTTGCGCACGGCGGCGGCTTCGGCCATCGCCATCGACCGGCTGGCACGGCCAGAGGCGCATGTGCTGGGCATCGTCGGAGCGGGACATCAGGCGGGCTTCCAGCTGCGCGCCGCAGCACGGGTGCGGCGGTTCGAACGGGTCATCGCCTGGAACCTGCATCCCGACATGCTGCCGAGGCTTGGGGCGGTTGCCGCCGAACTCGGCCTGCCGTTCGAGGCGGTCGACCTGCCCCGGTTGCGCGAGGCGGATGTGATCGTGACGATCACCTCCTCGCCGGCCGCGAGCCTTCTGGCGGAACATGTCTCGCCCGGCACGCATCTGTCCTGCATGGGGACGGATACAGTCGGCAAGCAGGAGGTGGAGCCCGCGCTGGTCGCAGGAGCCTCGGTCTTCACCGACGAGGTGGCGCAAAGCGTGACGATCGGCGAAGCGCAGCATGCGGTGGGGCAGGGGCTTTTGGACGCCAGTGCCATCGTGCCGCTGGGGGAGGTGCTGACCAGTGCCCATCCGGGGCGGCGGTCGGCGGAAGAGATCACGCTGTTCGACGGCACCGGGGTGGGGTTGCAGGACCTTGCCGTCGCGGCAGTCGCGGTGCAGCGGGCTCGCGAGCGGGGTCTGGGGATCGAGGTCGGGGTCTGAGGGAACCAAATTCCTTGAGCAAGGAATTTGACAAGTTTCTTGCTCAAGAAACTTGGCTGTTCCCGATTGTGATGGGCACAAGTTTTGATCAAACGCCTGTTGAAGTGACCGCAAACCCGTGGTGAGACTGCAATATCCGGCGCAGGGAGAGCGGGCGATGCGGGTCTTCATCAACGGGTTCGGACGGATTGGGCGGTCGGTGCTGCGGGCCTATCTGCAGGCGCCGGAAAGCTGGCCGGGGCTGGAGATCGCCGGGATCAACGACATCGCTGCGCCCGAGATGTGCGCCTATCTTTTCGAGTATGACAGCGTCTTCGGCCCCTGGCGGGGTGGGGTGGTGCTGGACGGCGGGGCGCTGGTGGTCAGCGGGCGGCGGGTGCCCTTGCATCGAACGGGTGATCTTTCGACGCTGGATTTGCAGGGCGTCGATCTGGTGCTGGAATGCACCGGTCGGGCCGAGGCGCGCGAGGTGGCGGAGCGGGGCCTTCGCGCCGGGGCGGGGCGGGTGCTGGTCTCCGGTCCCTCCGGGGCGGCGGAAGTGACGGTGGTTCTGGGGGCGAATGACGGGGTGATGAACGGCCAGCGGGTCGTCTCGAACGCCTCCTGCACCACGAACGCGCTGGCGCCGCTGGCGAAGCTGATCCATGAAAATTGGGGCATCGTGACCGGGTCGATGACCACGGTTCACTGCTACACCGGCAGCCAGCCGACTGTAGATGCACCTGCCGCCGACTACCCGCGCAGCCGGGCGGCGGCCTTGTCGATGGTGCCGACCACGACCTCGGCGGCGCGGCTGCTGGACGGGGTGCTGCCCGAGGTGGCGGGGCGGATCGTGGCGCAGGCGGTGCGGGTGCCGGTGGCCTCGGTCTCCTGCGTCGACTTTCATGTGATGACCGAGCGGCGGCCTTCGGTCGAGGAGGTCAACGCGGCCTTCCGCGCGGCCGGGGGGGTGATCGGGGCGACGGACCGGCCTCTGGTCTCGACCGACCTTCGGGCGCGGCCGGAATCGGTGGTGATGGCCTGCCCGGAAACGAAGGTGACGGACGGGGGCATGCTGCGGGTCTTCGGCTGGTACGACAATGAATGGGGGTTCTCCAACCGGATGCTGGATATGGCGCTGCGGATGGGGTGAGACTGTCCGGGGCGGTCAGTCTGGCGCTGAAATGCCGGTCCTGCCCGGGGTCTGACCCCCGCCATAGTGCAAATCCCGTGGACACGGTCAGCACCGCGACACTGTTCCGCATTTGACGCGAGGGCTTGCGCCGGGCCATGCTTGCAGCAATCGGCGAACTGCTTCGCACGACGCCGGAAAAGCGCAACGTGAAGGGGACAGGACATGCGGGTATTCACCATCCTTGGGCCATCCGGCGCCGGAAAGACGACCGTCGTCCAGGCGCTTGCCGGTCTGGACGACAAGCGCGGCAAGTCGCTGACCGTGCCCGGTGTCGCCAGCATCAATGCCTTCAACTTCATGGGCGAGGACTGGGCCGCCGTCGACGTGGTGGGCGGGGCCGAGAACCTCGCCTCGGTCGGGGCGGCGCTGGCGGCATCGGATATCGCGGTGATCTGCGTCCCCGCCGATGCCGAAAGCGCCGTTCTTGCCGCACCCTTCATCCGGCGGGTCGAGGAACTGGGGGTGCCCGCGATCATCTTCATCAACCGGATCGACAGTGCGCAGCACAGGATCGCAGAGATCGTCAGCGCCCTGCAAACCTATTCCCGCCATCACATCGTCCTGCGCGAGGTGCCGATCCGCGAGGGCAGCACGATCACCGGCTTCGTCGATCTGGTGTCGGAGCGGGCCTGGAAATTCCAGGACGGCAAGCCTTCGGCGATGATCGAGATGCCCGACAGCGTGAAGGACCGCGAGGCCGCAGCCCGCACCGAGCTTTTGGAAAGCTATGCTGACCTTGACGACCACCTGATGGAGGAGCTGATCGAGGATCGCCAGCCGCTGGCAGGCGAGGTCTATGCCATCGCGGCCAAGGCACTGCGCGAGAATGCGGTCATCGAGTGCTTCATCGGATCGGCGAGCAAGGGGCATGGCATCAACCGGCTGATGAAGTCGCTGCGCCATGACGCGCCGGGGGTCGAGGTCACGCGGGGCCGGTTCAACGGCGGGGCGGTCGCGGTCGGTGCGCTGGCGGATCAGTTCAAGCATCTGGGCAAGGTGGTGCTGCTGCGCGCGCTGGAGGGCCCTCTGAGCGGCGGCGCGCGGCTCGGGGGCGCGGATGTCGGCTCGATCACCGACCTTGATGCCAAGACCTCGCTGGGGCAGCTGGAGCCCGGCCAGATCGGATTGGCGGTGAAGTCGGAACATCTTGCGGCGGGGCAGGCGGTCAGCCGAGATGCGGCCGAGCGGGTGGCGGAGAGCGAGCCCAGCCACCCCTCGACCTATCGCCGGATCATCGCGCCGGAAAGTGACAAGGACGACAGCCGGCTCTTGGCGGCGCTGACCCGGCTGGCCGAGATCGACCCGGCGCTGGGCCTGTCGGTCGACGATTCGAGCGGCCGGACGATCCTGGCGACGCAGGGGCCTTTGCACCTGCGCCGGGTGCTGGCCAAGATCGCCGGGGATTTCGGGGTCAAGGTCAGCGAAAGCCTGGTGCCGACCGCCCTGCGCGAGACGATCCAGCGCGGCACCGAAATCCACCACCGGCACCGCAAGCAGACCGGCGGGGCGGGGCAGTTCGCCGATGTGGTGATCGAGATCCGGCCCGAGGCGCGGGGGTCCGGCTTTGCCTTCACCGAGACGGTGAAGGGCGGCACGGTGCCGCGCAACTACATCCCATCCGTCGAGGAAGGCGCGCGGGACGGGCTGGCGAAAGGGCCGCTGGGCCATCCGGTCGTCGACGTCTCGGTCGAGCTGAAGGACGGCAAGTCGCATTCGGTCGACAGTTCCGACCATGCTTTCCGCACCGCGGGCAAATCCGCCATCCGCGAGGCGCTGGACGAGGTCGGGACCGTGCTGTTGCAGCCGGTGATGAAGGTGGAAATCCATGTGCCCTCGGTGTTCTCCGGGGCGCTGGTGCCGCTGGTGTCGGGGCTGAAGGGGCAGGTCCTGGGCTTTGAGGCGCATGAGGGCGCGGCAGGCTGGGACGTGTTTCAGCTGCTGTTGCCGACGGCGTCGGAGGATGCGCTGTTCGTCGGGCTGGCGGCTTCGACGCGGGGCACGGCCTGGTTCACCAGCACGTTCGACCATTACGAGGTCACGAAGGACGACCCGGGCGAGGCGGCTTAGTCCACCCCGTCATCGGGGATGTTCAGCACGGTTCCGCAAGCCTTGCAGTGGACCGAGTCATGGTCGTGGCGCCGCAACCCACAGGTGGGACAGGAATAGATCGCCTTGGGTGGCCGCAGCATGACCTGCACCAGCCGCAGGAACAGGCTGATGCCGAAAATCATGATCGCCACCGACAGAAGCTTGCCGGTGGTGCCGACAAGGGTGATGTCGCCGAAGCCGGTTGTCGAAAGCGTTGTCACGGTGAAGTAGAGCGCATCGACATAGTTGGTGATGCCTTTGTTGACGCTGGCCTGGGTCTGGTAGACCAGCGCCGTCATCGCAAAGATGAAGATCAGCAGGTTGAGGCCGGCACGCAGGGCCATCTCGTTCTGGCGGAAGCCGGGAACATCCTCGCGCAGTTGCCGAAGCGTCTGGGGGGAGTGGAACACACGAAACAGGCGCAGGACGCGCAGGAAGGCCAGACCCTCGCCCCAGATCGGGAACAGGAGCGAGACGATCACCAGGATATCGGCGGCGCTCCAGAAGCTGAGCAGGTCTTTCAGGGGTCTGCGGGAAATCCAGAGCCGGGCGAGAAAGTCGGCCAGAAAGACCAGGCCGATGGCAAGGTCGATTCGGGTGTGGTGCTGCCCGCGTTCCAGAAACGATGACGCGACAAGCCAGGCGACGGTCAGGACATCGAAGCCGAGAAGCGCATAGCGGAAGCGGTCTGCGGCGGTGCCCGGGCGCTCGTAAAGCGCGCGGGTGCGGCTACGTAGGGTTGTCGCGCTCATGCCTTCAGGTGCCTTCTGCCCGGGTCGGGTTCGAGACTAGCGGGGAGAGGCGTCCCTGTCAGGGGGAAAGGGCCGGGGTCTGACGCCTGGCCCTTTGGTCTCAGTGGTCGGCCTTTGAGGCGGCGGCCTTGATTTCCTCGGTCGCGTCCTCGGCCCCGTTGAAGAAGGCGTTGAGGATCACGGCGGTGATCGAGGCCAGGAGGATGCCGCTTTCGATCAACGGGTGGATCCCGTGCGGCATCCACTGCTTGAAGTTCGGCGCAACGAGCGGGATCATCCCCATGCCAAGCGAGACCGCGACGACGAAGAGGTTGTTGCGGTTCTTGCCGAAGTCGACGCCCGACAGGATGCGGATCCCCGTGGCGGCAACCATGCCGAACATCACCAGCCCCGCACCGCCCAGCACCATGGTGGGGACACTTTCCACCAGCGCGCCCATCTTCGGCACCAGGCCGAGGACGATCAGGATGATCCCTCCGGCGACGCAGACGTAGCGGCTCTTGATGCCGGTGACGCCAACAAGGCCGACGTTCTGGCTGAACGAGGTATAGGGGAAGGTGTTGAAGATGCCGCCGATCAGGGTGCCGACGCCATCGGTGCGCAGGCCTGCCGAAAGCATGGGCTGGGTGATGCGCTTGCCGGTCATGTCGCCGAGCGCAAGGAACATGCCGGTGGATTCGATCATCACCACGATCATCACCAGGGTCATGGTCACGATCATGACGAGGTCGAAGGTGGGCATGCCGAAATGGAAGGGCGTGATGATGTCGAACCAGGCGGCGTCGGCCACCTTGGCGAAGGTCATCTTGCCAAGCGCTGTGGCGATGACCGCGCCGATGATGATGCCGAGAAGCACCGAGATATTGGCGATGAAGCCCTTGGCGAACCGGGCGATCAGGAGGATCGCGACCAGCACGACCGCCGAGATGATGATGTTGCCCGAGGGTGCATAGGCCGGGTTGTTCATCGTCGCGGCGGCGGCGAACTTCTCGGGCATCGCGGGCAGGCCGGTGATCGTGCCGCCCGCCGCACCCTCGGTCACCGCCTTCAGCCAGTCGGCATGGGCGGGGTCGATGATCTGCGGGGCGGTGGGGCCGACCGGGTTGCCGAAGATCCAGTTGATGCCGATGCGCATCAGGCTGACGCCGATGACCAGGATGATCGTGCCGGTGACGACGGGCGGGAAGAAGCGGAGCATCCGGGAGACGAGCGGCGCGATCAGGATCGAGATGATCCCGGCAGCGATGATCGCACCGAAGATCGCGCGGGCGCCCTCCGGCCCGGGGTTGGCGTTGGCCATCGCGACCATCGGGCCGACGGCGGCGAAGGTCACGCCCATCATCACCGGCAGGCGGATGCCGAACCATTGCGTCGCGCCAAGCGACTGGATCAGCGTCGCCACGCCGCAGACGAAGAGATCGGCCGAGATCAGGAAGGCGACGTCGGCGGGCTCCAGTTTCAGCGCGCGACCGATGATCAGGGGCACGGCGACGGCGCCGGCATACATGACCAGGACGTGCTGAAGGCCGAGGGTGAAAAGCTTTGGTGGCGCAAGGATTTCGTCCACGGGATGCGTGGTCATGGTGGTTTCCTTTTCCCTTGGGGCTGTTTGTGTTCGCGCCGTCTGCACGCTGCCCCGGCGCGCGCTCCGGTTAGGGCCCCCGGTCAGGGGGCGAGGACCGTCCACGGTTCGGGGAAGCGGTGTTCTTCAAGGTT
>JAFLCY010000035.1 GCA_017303485.1 Rhodobacterales bacterium | reverse complement strand
ATGCAAAGGTTCCGATGCACCCCCGACTGGACGGGCCTCGCAAGGATGTGCCAAGTCTGTGAGGAGGCGCGCGAGGGAATCTGCGCCATATTCTATGCATCTTGGTAGAAGCTTCGGCATAACAGAAAAACTGTGCAAGATTATTCTCATATTCCGCGAACATCCTGCACTAATCCCCAAGAAATCCCGCCGCGACGACGCTATTTTCTGCGGCAACGGAAATCTGCCTCGGGATGGGACAAATGAAGGTCGTTGTGCTTGGCGCTGGCGTGATCGGGGTGACCTCGGCCTGGTATTTGGCCAAGGCAGGTCACGAGGTCACCGTGATCGACCGCCAGCCCGCCCCGGCGCTGGAAACCTCCTTCGCCAACGCGGGTGAGATCAGCCCCGGCTATTCCTCGCCCTGGGCCGCGCCGGGCATTCCGGTGAAGGCGCTGAAGTGGATGTTCATGGAACATGCGCCGCTGATCGTCCAGCCGAAGCCCGATTGGGCAAAACTGTCCTGGATGGCGCGGATGCTGATGAACTGCACGGCCTCGGCCTATGCGGTGAACAAGTCCCGCATGGTCCGGCTGGCAGAGTACAGCCGCGATTGCCTGATGGAGCTGCGCGCCGAGACCGGCATTTCCTACGACGAACGCACGAAAGGCACCCTGCAACTGTTCCGGACCGAGAAGCAGGTGGCCGCGGCCGAGAAGGACATCGCGGTCCTGAAAGCCGACGGTGTGCCGTTCGAGGTGCTGGATACCGCTGCCTGCATCGCGGCCGAACCAGGCCTGGCCTCGGCAAGGGACAAGATCGCCGGCGGCCTGCGCTTGCCGGGGGATGAGACCGGCGACTGCTTCAAGTTCACCCAGTCGCTTGCCGATATGGCCAAGGCGCTGGGCGTGACCTTCCGCTACGGCGTCGGGATCGACCGACTGGAAGCCTCGATGGGCCGGATCACCTCCGTCCACACCTCGGAAGGCCGCGTCACCGCGGATGCCTTCGTTCTGGCGCTGGGCTCCTACTCGCCGATGCTGGTCAAGGAGTTCGGGATCAGGCTGCCGGTCTATCCGGTAAAGGGCTATTCGATCACTGTCCCGATCGTCGACGAGGGCCGCGCGCCGGTCTCGACCGTTATGGACGAGACCCACAAGATCGCCATCACCCGGCTGGGCGACCGCATCCGCGTCGGAGGCATGGCGGAAATCGCCGGCTTCGACCTGAGCCTGAAGGCAAAGCGCCAGGCCACCCTGACCCATTCGGTCGAGGACCTGTTCGGTGGTGCAGGCGACCAGTCGCAAGCCCGCTTCTGGTGCGGTCTGCGCCCGATGACGCCCGATGGCACACCCATCGTCGGCCGTTCGCCACTCGCGAACCTGTTCCTGAACACCGGCCATGGCACGCTTGGCTGGACGATGGCCGCGGGCTCGGGCCGGGTGCTGGCCGACATCGTCTCGGGCCGCCGCGCCGGGATCGAGGCCGGGGATCTCGGCTATGCCCGTTACCTGCGCGAAGGCCGCAAGGGCCGCGAGCTGCAGGCGGGCACCCCGGTCCCGGTGTAAGTCAGGCTGCGGCGCCGGGGACCTGTGTCCGGACAGACACCGGACTCCGGAACCGCCCCCGTGGCAGCGCGACCCACGCAAAGCCGAATCCGGGGGGTGATCTGCCGCACCTCTGCATTGCAGGGCTGGAACCGCGCTGTAGACAAGCGGGGTTGGCGACGTTACCCATTGGATTGCAAGACAATCCCGGCGCAGACTGCGGCTTGGCGTCCCAGGCTGGAAGTCTGCGGCGGACCTGGGGATGCGGTCGTGAACGCAGCGCGCAATGGATTGATCGACTACGGTCGCTTCGTGGCGGCTTTGGGATTCGTTTGGTTCCAGGCGCAGGCCCCCGGCTACCGCGTCGCCTACATCGCATTGCCATTCTTTCTGGTCCTGCTCTCAATGCCCTCGTCAGCCAGCCTGGGCACCCGTGCCAGACGATTTCTGCAGCCTTTCGTGACCTGGTCGGTGATCTTCGGCCTGTTGCAGATCGCACTTGCCCGGAAGCAGGGCGAGCCGCCCTTCAGCTGGTGGGAGCCGTACATGCTGCTCACCGGAACCTGGATCCACCTCTGGATCCTGCCTTTCGCTTTCCTCGCGGGCCTTCTGGCCCCTTGGTTCCGGCACCCGCTTGCCTCACTTGGCGCAGCCTGGCTGGCCGCGCTTTTGATGGTCATCAATGGAACCCCGGCCGTGGTCCCCTTCGGGCAGTGGAGCTTCGGGGTCATTCCAGTCCTGGTGGGGATCGCCTTTTTCTCTTGGGGCTGGCGGCTGGCAGTGATCACGCTTCTGGGCAGCTGGCTGATCCTCTACCTTGGACGTCCGTCCTCCGACAACTTCGTCATCCTTGCCGGCACCGCCCTTGCGCTGGTCTGCCTGTCCTATCGCCTGCCCGCATCTGCGGTCTCGGACTGGTGCGCCCGGCTTTCGGTCTGGATCTATCTGGTCAATCCGCTGGTGATCATTGCGGGCCAGTCGCTGCGCATCACCTGGTTCGAACTTGGCCTGTTCTCGCTTGTCGGCAGCGTTATCGTCGCGCAGGTGATCGAGACCACCATCCAGACCTCACGCAAGGGAAAGCTGGAGTTCTGACTGACCCTCCTGGCTCCGGGACCTGATCAGATCCGAAGCCCCGACGCGATCCGGCGCAACTGCATCCGCGCCAGCAGCGGATTCGCGCTTTCGGCGTCCAGGACGACACACAGGCAGAGTGTCGGCGTCGTCTCCAGCGGGCGGATCAGGTGCATCCGGCTCCCCAACGAGATCAGGATATCGTCGATACGGTCTTCGCGTACCGTACCCAAAGCCATCAGGTTGGCCCGTGCCATGTCCACCGCGGTTGACCGGGTTTTCGTCTGCTCGCTGCCGCCATGTCCCTCTTCGCTGGCCATGACCGTGCCGGACTCGCTGTCGACCAGCCAGCCGCCCGCAAACCCGCCGATCCGGCGCAGGGCCGACAGGTCCGGCCCGACCACCCGCGTCGTCGGACGGCGGGGCCGGACTGGCGCGGGCGAGGTGGCACGGGGTGCGGCCGGCGGCGGGGCACGGCGCAGCAGCACAACCCTGCGGTCGCTGTGCTGGTCCGGCAGCGGCAGGGTCTGCAACCAGTCGGCCGCCGTCTGGAACCGGGCCGCGGGAACAACCGACATCGCCCGGTCGATGCTCTCCAGAAAGCCGCGCGGATAGCCCGCGACCGTCCCGGCCAGGGGTTTGCACAGATCGGGCCGCTTTTCGGCCATGGCGCCCAACCGGCTCTGGCAGTTCACCGGCGCACTGCCGCTGATCGCGTGGTACAGCGAAGCCGCAAGCGAATAGATGTCGCTCCAGGGTCCGCTGTTCCCGCCAGTGGCGTAAAGTTCATGCGGCGAATAGCCGTCCTTCACCACGCTCAGGCCGGAATACTTCTGCGCCTCGCCCGAGGCGCTGCGCCGGGCCGCGCCAAAGTCGATCAGGATCGGCTCACCTTCCTGATTGATGAAGATGTTGTCCGGCGAGATATCGCAGTGCAAAAGCCCGTTGTCGTGGACGTAGGCAATCGCCGAAATCAACTTGGCCGCAATGCCGACGACCTGATCGGGCGAAAGCTCGGCCTTCTTCTCGTCGGTGATTTCCATCAGGTCGTGGCCGCGGATATAGTCCATCGCCATGTAGGCGGTGTCGTTATCCTCGAACACCTGATGCACACCGACGATGTTGGGATGCCGCAGCGAGGCCAGGCTCCGCGCCTCGTTCAGGAAGCTTTTCACGATCTTCGACATGTGGTCGCGGGTGCCCTGCGACCGCGCGCGGACCCGGGTTTCGGTCCGGCGGCAGAAGGTCGAGGAGAAGCACTCCTTGATCACCACGTCCCGGTCGAGGCTGTCCTTCGCCAGATAGGTGATCCCGAAGCCGCCGCTGTTGATGAAGCGGGTGATCCGGTATTGGCCGTGGAACAGCAGGGTGCCGGGAAGCAGTTCGTCGCCGAAATCTGTCTGCGTCAGTGGTTCCGTCGTGTCAAAAGCCATGATGTTCCAAGGAGCCCCCTTCCCCAGAAGACGTGCCGCCGTAGCTGCACCATCCTGTCGATTCTATGGCGAAATCCCGGCACGATTTACAACCTCAGGTTGTGGTTCGATTGGGGCGTGATTGAGGCGGCATTGTGTCCGGAATGTCCAAATCATTTAGGCCCCCGCCGTGCTTCAACGACAGGGGCCTTGTTTGGTCCGGCCAACGCTCAGGCGGCGGCTAGCGTTCTTCGACGAGGATCTCGCGTTTGCCGACATGGTTGGCGCGGGTGACGACGCCTTCGTCTTCCATCTGCTCCACCAGCCGCGCGGCCTTGTTGTAGCCGATACCCAGCTTGCGCTGGATGTAGGAGGTCGAGCATTTCCGGTCCCGCGCCACGATCGCAACCGCCTGATCGTAAAGTGCGTCGTCCGACGCCTCGCCCGAACCCAGCCCCAGCACCATGTCGATGTCCGAAGCCACCTCGTCCTCCGGCCCCTCGACGACGCCGGACATGTAGACCGGCGGCCCGAACGACTTCAGGTGGTTGACGATCTCTTCCACTTCCTCGTCCGACACGAACGGCCCGTGGATACGGGTGATCTTCGCGCCGTTCCCCATGTAGAGCATGTCGCCTGCGCCCAGCAGCTGCTCGGCACCCTGTTCCCCAAGGATGGTGCGGCTGTCGATCTTCGACGTCACCTGGAAGGAAATCCGGGTCGGGAAGTTCGCCTTGATCGTGCCGGTGATCACGTCAACCGAGGGTCTCTGCGTCGCCATGATCAGGTGGATGCCCGACGCCCGCGCCATCTGCGCAAGCCGCTGGATGCAGGCCTCGATCTCTTTCCCCGCGACCATCATCAGGTCGGCCATCTCGTCGACGATGACGACGATATAGGGGAAGGGCTGCGGCGCGAATTCCTCGGTCTCGAACACCGGATCGCCGGTTTCCTCGTCGAAGCCGGTCTGGATCGTGCGCTTGAACATCTCGTTCTTCGACAGCGCCTCGCGCACCCGACCGTTGTAGCCCTCGATGTTCCGCACGCCCATCTTGGACATCTTGCGGTAACGCTCCTCCATCTCGCCCACGACCCACTTGAGCGCCACGACCGCCTTCTTCGGGTCGGTTACAACGGGGGAAAGGAGATGCGGGATGCCGTCGTAGACCGACAGTTCCAGCATCTTCGGGTCGATCATGATCAGCCGGCATTCCTCGGGCGTCAGCTTGTAGAGAAGGGAAAGGATCATCGTGTTGATCGCCACCGACTTCCCCGACCCCGTGGTCCCCGCGATCAGGAGATGCGGCATCTTCGCAAGGTTCGCCACCACCGGCTCGCCGCCGATGTCCTTCCCCAACGCCAGCGGCAGGCGCAGGTGGCTGTCGCCAAAGTCGCGCGCGGCGAGGATCTCGCGCAGCACCACCTTCTCGCGGTGCGCATTCGGCAGTTCGATACCGATGACCGAGCGGCCCGGCACGGTCGAGACGCGCGCCGACAGCGCCGACATTGACCGGGCGATGTCATCCGCCAGACCGATCACCCGGCTGGCCTTCAGCCCCGGTGCCGGCTCCAGCTCGTACATGGTGACGACCGGGCCGGGACGAACGGCGGTGATTTCGCCCTTCACGCCGTAGTCGTCCAGCACGCTTTCCAGCATCCGCGCATTCTCTTCCAGCGCCTCGTCGGAAAGCTGAGTTCCCTGCACCTTGACCGGGGCCGCCAGAAGCGAGAGTGGCGGCAGTTCATAGGTCTGCGCCTGCTCCTCGAAGCGCAGCGCCGGCTGGCTTTCCGCTATCGCCTGCCGCGAGGGCGCGGGCTTCTTCACCGCATGTTGCACCACGGCCTTGCGGTCGGGGGTGAAGGCCATCGGGCGGGCCGGGGGCAGTTCATCCTCCAGCGCGTCCAGCGGATAGCCGTCCAGCCCGTCCTCTGCCTCCCAGTCCGGCTCGGCCGTGAAGGCCAGGCTTTCGTCCTCCGCCTCGGGTTCCCAGGCGGGCGGGGTCGAAACCGGCGGGGCGGTGCGGGGCAGGGGGCGCGTGTCGGCCATCAGAACGACCGGCCCTTTCGGCCGCATCACCGGTGGCTCCACCCGCGCGGCAACCGGCAGCGTCGGCGGGGCGACCGGGAAATCCGGGCTGCGTTGCACCCGGGAACGGATCACGTCGGAAATCCGCGCCTTGATCCGGGCATCCTGCGGCATCGAGGCATCCCAGGTCGGCTCCAGCTCGATCAGCTCCGGTTCCGGTTCCGGCTGGTGCTTGCGGCGCAGACGCTCCAGTAGGCCCAGTTTCTCCTTTGCCGGGGCAGGTACATGGTCGGGCTCGGCATGGCGCGATTCCGGCCGCAGTGGGGCAGTCATGGCCCGGGCAGGCGCGGCGCGCAGCGGCTCAGGGGACAGATCGCCCGTCACCGGCGGCATCACCCGACGGGAAACCGGAACGTCACGGCCCATCGCGACAGGTGCTTCATAGCCCCGGCCTGCGGACATGTTGGCAGAGCGTGCCCGGGCCCGGTCCTGCAGGGCCGCGGCTCCGCTCATCGCGCCCCGTGCGCCATGGCCGACACCCTGGCGCAGCGCCGCGTAGCCCATGATCGAGCCCAGAAGCAGGAAACGCTGGATTGCCTTCAGCTCTGCCATGTCGAAGCCGGTGACGAACAGCATCATCGCGATCAGGCCCGCGAAGGTCAGCAGCGACAGCAGCTTGAGCCCGAAGCCTGCGCTGCCCGGGATCACCCCCAGAAGCGATCCCGTAACCGTATCGCCGAACAAGCCGCCAAGGCCGAAGGTATGCGTCCAGGCGTCCCCCGGCACCAGTGTCGCGCAATGGACCGCCGCGAAGGCGACCGCGATCACGGCAAAGACCACCCGGCCCACCGCCCGCTCGCCGCCGCGATGCACCATGAACCGCACGCCCCAGGCGCCGAAGATCAGCGGGATCGTCCAGGCACCCTTGCCGATCAGGATGATCAGGGTCGAGGCCAGCGCCGCCCCGAACCGCCCGAAGATGTTCTGCGCCGGTTCCTCCGTGGCGACCATCCAGCCGGGGTCTTCCGGCGAATAGCTCCACAGCATCAGCGTGAACCCCAGCGCCACCAGCACCAGAACCAGCCCCAGAAGCTCGCGCCCCCTGCGTTCCAGCATCGCCTGAGTGCCGTGATCCAGAAGCGGATCGCGCTGCCGTGCCTGATACGAAGCCATTCGTCCCTCACCGATAAAGACAGTCGCGGAGAAGCGTGAGCCCGCGCTGCGTTTCTTCTGGCGTGGCGACCAGCGCCACGCGGATATAGCCTTTGCCGGGATTGTCCCCCCCGACATCGCGCGACAGGTAGGCGCCGGGCAAAACCCGCACCCCCGTTTCGCGCCACAGCCGCAAGGCGGCCTGTTCACCATCCTCGACCGGCAGCCACAGGAAGAACCCGCCGCCGGGGGCCTGATAGCCCTGCAAGCCCGCGAAGACGCGGTCGGCATCGTCGAACTTGCGATGATAAAGCGCGCGGGACGCCGTCACATGCGCCTCGTCGGCCCAGGCGGCTTCGGCCACGCGCTGCAGGGGCAGGGGCAGCGGAGCCCCCGCAAAGGACCGCAGCTTGCGGATGCGGCTCATGCACTCCGGCCCTGCCGCCACGAAGCCGGACCGCAGGCCGGGCAGGTTCGACCGTTTCGACAGCGAGTGGAACACCAGCGCCCGTTCCGGATCGGCGCCCTGCGCGGCGGCCACCTGCAGCAGCCCGGTCGGCGGCGCATCGCGCCAGATCTCGGAATAGCACTCGTCCGCCAGCACCCGGAAATCATGCTTTTCCGCCAGCACCATCAGGTCCGCGAGGTACTCGGCAGAGGCCACCGCGCCCTGCGGATTGGCGGGCGAGCAGATGAAGGCCAGCGCCACGCGGTCCAGCACATCCTTTGGCAGGCTGCCGTAGTCGGGAAGAAAGCCGGTCGCGGCAGTGGCGGGGATGTAGACAGGTTCGGCCCCGACGGCCAGGGCGGCCACGGCATAGACCTGATAGAACGGGTTCGGCATCAGAACGACCGGCGTTTTCCCGGCCTTCGTCTCCGGGCAGAGCGCGATCACCGCGTTGAACAGCCCTTCGCGGGTGCCGTTCAGCACCATCAGCCGGTCCTCGGCGACGGCTACGCCGTAACGCCGGGCGATCCATCCGGAAATCGCGGCCAGAAGCTCGGGCGTACCGTCGTTCGGCGGGTAGACCGCGAAGCCCGACAGGTTCGCCTGAAGGATCGGCCCGACGAAATCGGGCATCGCATGGCGCGGCTCGCCGATGGTCATGGCAATGGGTTCGCCGCCCGGGGCGTGCGGGTCGAGAAGCTTCCGCAGGCGCGGAAACGCATAATCCGGCAGGTTCGAAAACCGCTCTGGAAACGCCATTGCTGCCTCAAGTCCAGGGTCTGACTGCCCCGTTTTCCCGCACGATAGCCAGCCTCGCGCGCAAGGTCCACAAAAAACCCTGCATGGTGAGAGGGTTGGGAGCAGGCTGTGGCATTTTCGTAGGGTGCGCTACAGCGCACCGTCGGCTGGTGCGCTGTAGCGCACCCTACGCCTGCTTCGGACCCACATTCTCTGCAAAAGCCGTGTCAAACGCCGCCTTCTTGGCGGCATCCGCCTCGGTCTGGTGGCTTGCCACCCAGTCCGCATAGGGCATCCCGTAGACCACCTCGCGCGCCTCGTCCTTGGTCATCGCGATCCCGCGTTCCGCCGCCGCCTCTTGATACCAGCGGCTCAGGCAGTTCCGGCAGAACCCGCCAAGGTTCATCAGGTCGATGTTCTGCACATCGGGCCGCTTGACCAACAGGTGATGCATCAATGCACGGAAAGCCGCCGCTTCCAGTTCGGTCCGGGTCTTGTCGTCCATCTACAAACCCTCCAGCACTTCGGTCAGGATTTTTGCCAGCCGCCCTGCCCAATGCACCTGTTCGGCGGGCGTGGCGATCAGGTCGTTCCGCACCTCTATAAGTGTGTTGTGCCGCCCCAGCCGCAAGGCGTGGCGGTCGATCGCATCGCCTGGCAGGTGGCCGGAATAGGGCTCGTTGTCACCGATGCAAAGGTCGCCCTCGCCCCGCAGGCGGGCGATCAGCGGCGCCGAGAAGCGTTCGTCAAGGTGGCTGTACAGCACCCCCACATGCCAGGGCCGCTGTGGCCGTCCCCGCAGGCAGGGGGTAAAGGAATGCACCGCCACGATCACCCGGTCCGGCCGCATCGCTGCCAGCCGGGCATAGGCTGCGTGATAGGGTCGATAAAGCCGGTCCAACCGCTGCTCGACTCCCGCCGCAGTGATGTGCCGGTTCGCCGGGATGATCGTCCCGTCATAAAGCTGCATCACCAGCGTCGGGTCGTCCTCGCCCCGGTTGGGGTCGATCACCAGACGCGAAAAGTCCGACAGGATCACCGGGCTGTCCAGCAAATCCCCCAGCGCCGAAGCCACTCCCGCCGCGCCCACATCCCAGGCGATGTGGCGTGCCATGTCCTCGGCCGGGATGCCGAGATCGCCGCCGCCCACCCAGTCCGGCACATGGTTCGACGCATGGTCGCATGTCACCAGCCAGCGGCCCTTGCGGTCTTCGCCCTCGATTCTGAACGCCACGTCCACCCCCAACCCCTTTTGCCCGGTTTACGGGCCTTTCCTGCCCGATGCCAGCCATCGCCGCCAGAACCGTGCCGCACCTGCAATCCGGGCGTTGCGGGACGCATCGGATTGCGCCATAAGGCCCTCGGCCCACATGAACCGGAATTTAGAGCAGGAGGATGGCGATGCGCCGTCACCGCAACGTGAAGATTGTGGCCACGCTTGGCCCCGCTTCGTCGACCTATGAGATGATCCGCGCCCTGTTCGAGGCCGGAGCCGACGTGTTCCGCCTGAACATGAGCCACGGCGTCCATGACGACATCCGGGCGCGCCATGTGATCATCCGCCAGGTCGAAAAGGACCTTGGCCGCCCGATCGGCATCCTGGCCGACCTGCAGGGCCCGAAACTGCGCGTCGGCGTCTTCGCCAATGACGCAGAGGAGCTGGTCGAAGGCGCCGCCTTCCGCATGGACCTGTCGACCGCCCCGGGCGACGCCAAGCGCGTGAACCTGCCGCACCCGGAGATTTTTGCGGCGCTGGAACCCGGAACCTCGCTTCTGGTCAACGATGGCAAGATCCGCCTGCGCGTCAACGCCTGCGGCAAGGACTTCGCCGACTGCACCGTCGAGGTCGGCGGTACCATCTCCAACCGCAAGGGCGTGAACGTCCCGGACGTGGTGCTGCCGGTGGCCGCACTGTCGGAAAAGGACAAGGGCGACCTGGAATTTGCCTGCGAACTGGGCGTCGACTGGCTGGCTCTCAGCTTCGTGCAGCGCCCGGAAGACGTGATCGAGGCCCGGACCCTCGCCAAGGGCCGCGCCGCGATCCTGTCGAAGATCGAGAAGCCTGCCGCCGTAAAGGCCTATGATGCCATCCTGCAAGTGTCGGACGGGATCATGGTCGCGCGTGGAGATCTAGGCGTGGAACTGCCGGTGACCTCGGTGCCGCCGATCCAGAAGCGCCTGGTGCGCGGTGCGCGCACGGCGGCCAAGCCGGTGATCGTGGCGACCCAGATGCTCGAATCGATGATCGAATCGCCGGTCCCGACCCGGGCCGAGGTCTCGGACGTCGCCACAGCGATCTATGAAGGCGCCGACGCGGTGATGCTCTCCGCCGAATCGGCGGCGGGGAAGTATCCGGTCGAGGCCGTCAGCACGATGAACGCCGTCGCGATGAGCGTCGAGAAGGACCCGACCTACCGCTCGGTGATCGAAGCGAGCCGTGTCGTGCGCCGCGAATCGGTCGCCGACGGGATCGTTGCCGCCGCCCGCGAAATCGCCGAAGCCACCAACATCAAGGCGATCTGCTGCTTCTCGCAGTCCGGCACCACCGCAAGTCTCGTGGCCCGCGAACGCCCGCATGTGGCGATCATCGCGCTGACGCCCCTGATGTCGACCGCGCGCCGCTTGGCGCTGACCTGGGGTGCGCATTGCGTGATCACCCCGCCGCAGGAACGTTTCAAGGGTGCCGTGCTGGCCGCCGTCGGCGCGGCACGGTCCGACGGATTTGCGACCGAGGAAGACCAGGTCGTCGTGACCGCCGGTGTTCCCTTCAACGTCAAGGGCACCACCAATATCCTGCGCGTGGCCCCCTGCGACGAACGGTTGATCTCGCGGGTCGACCCCGAGTAGGCTTCACCGGCGGAACAGTGCTGGCGAGGGTGTCATGGACACGGATCTGGTTCTGACGATCGGGATCGTACTTCTGGTCCTTTCGGTGCCGTCGCTGCTGGCGGCCTGGGCGGAAACCCGGGCCCCGCGTATCGGGGCGATCATGGTGGTAGCAGCCCTTGGGCTGATCATCACCGCGCTCTGGGTCAAGCCCGGCGGTTATGCCTTCAACCAGGTTCCCGGCGTCATGGTCGGCGTGGTTTCAAGGCTGTTTGAATGACTTGAGCCCTTGCACCTTTCCCGCCCCGCCCCTATAGGGACGGCTTCGTTACCCGCACGGCCGGCCAAAGTGGCATGCCGAGTCGTGCCTGCAACCACGGAGATGGAAATGCCCAAGATGAAGACCAAGTCGGCGGCGAAGAAGCGCTTCAGCTTCACGGCCTCCGGTCGGGTGAAGGCCGGTCCCGCCGGCAAGCGCCACGGCATGATCAAACGCACGACGAAATTCGTCCGCGACGCGTCCGGGGCAATGCTCCTCTGCGACAGCGACGCGAAGATCGTCAAGAAATACATGCCCTACGACCGGTAAGGAGAGCATCAGATGTCCCGCGTCAAATCCGGCAAGGTGACCCACGCGCGTCACAAGAAGGTCATCAAGGCCGCCTCGGGCTATTATGCCGCCCGGTCCACGAACTTCCGCACCGCCACCCAGGCGGTCGACAAGGCCAACCAGTATGCGACCCGCGACCGCAAGGCCCGCAAGCGCCAGTTCCGCGCGCTGTGGATCCAGCGGATCAACGCCGCCGTGCGCCTCTTCGACGCCGAGATGACCTATTCGCGTCTGATCAACGGTCTGGCGAAAGCCGGGATCGAAGTCGACCGCAAGGTCCTCGCCGACCTCGCCGTGCATGAGCCCGAGGCGTTCAACGCCATCGCGGGCCAGGCCAAGGCCGCGCTGGTCTGATCGGTCAGATCCAAGGTTAAGTTAAGGCCCTGCGGCGACGCGGGGCCTTTTCCTTTGCAGCATGCTGGGTGGCGACGTGGTTGACCATTTCGCCAAGACCATTCTTGCCTGAACCTCAGCAGATCCGCGGCAGTTGCTCGCCCACCAGCATGTCGACGATCCTCATACCGCCGAACAACGTCCGCATCGCCACCCGGCCGGGATTGGCGGCTTCGGCTTTGCCGATCACCGTCGCCCCCGCCCCTTCGGGACAGGACCGCATGGCCGCCAGTACCGCGTCGGCCTCGGCCTCGGGCACGAAGGCGACAAGCGTGCCCTCGTTGGCAAGGTAAAGCGGATCGAGGCCGAGGATCTCGCAAAGTCCCCGCACCTCGGGATGAAGCGGCAGCGCCTCCTCTTCGATCACCACGCCGACACCGGCGGCATCGGCCAGCTCGTTCAGCGCCGATGCCACGCCGCCCCGCGTCGCGTCGCGGGCGGCGGCAAGCGAGGGGGCCGCCTCCAGCACCGCTGCCATCAGCCCACCCAACCCGGCGCAATCGGAGGGCACCGTGACACCAAGCGACAGGTCGCCCCTTGCGGCAAGGATCGCAGCGCCGTGGTTGCCAAGGGGGCCATTCACGATCACCACATCCCCCGGCCTGATCCGGTGCGCTCCGATATCGCGGCCGGGCGGGATCACGCCAACCCCCGCCGTGGTGACGAAAACCCCGTCGCCCTTGCCGCGCTCCACCACCTTGGTATCGCCGGTCACGATCCTGACCCCGGCCTTCGCGGCCTCGGCCTGCATCGAGGCTGCAATGCGCCGCAGCAGCGCCACCTCGCAGCCCTCCTCGATGATGAAGGCCGCCGAAAGCCAGAGGGGCCGCGCACCGCCGACGGCAAGGTCGTTCACCGTGCCGCAGACCGCGATCTTGCCGATATCGCCCCCCGGAAACTCCAGCGGCGTCACCACGAAACTGTCGGTGGTGAAGGCCAGCCGTGCGCCCGGCTCGGCCAAAGCCGTCTCGGTGAGGCGCGCCTGATCCTCCATCCCGTCGGGGCGGAAGACGGCGGCAAAGACCTCCTCGATCAGATCGCGCATGGCGGTGCCGCCACCACCATGGGCCATCGTCACCCGATCATCGCGCAAAGCCATGACGTCTCACCTTCTGTCCAGGACCAGTCCGGGGCGGGGGCAGCGCCCCCTACTCCGCCGCCACCCGCGCCCCGCCGTACTGCCAATAGGCCGCGCAGGCGCCCTCCGACGACACCATCAGCGCCCCCAGCGGCATTTCCGGCGTGCAGCCCTTGCCGAACTGCGGGCAGGCCGTGGGCTTGATCCGCCCCGTCATCACCTGGCCGCAGGCGCAACCCTCGATCTCCGGCACGTCGCGCGGACCGGCGGCATAGCCGATGCCGAACTTCTCCTCGGCATCGAAGGCGCGGTAGGCGGGGCGGATGCGCAACCCGCTGGCGTCGATCTCGCCCAGGCCGCGCCACTCAAAAGAGGGTCGGCGCTCGTAGACATCGGCGATGGCGGCCAGCGAGACCGGGTTGCCATGTTCGGGCACCACCCTCGCATACTGGTTCTCGATCTCGGCCCGGCCATCGCCGATCTGGGTCAGGACCATCAGCACCGATTGCAACAGGTCCGTCGGCTCGAACCCGGCGACGACCAAGGGCTTGCCATAGTCCCGCGCGATGAAGTCGTAGGGATGTGTGCCGATCACCATCGAGACATGGCCCGGCCCGATGAAACCGTCCAGCACCATATCCGGATCGTCAAGCAGCGCCTTGATCGGCTCCGGCACGGTGATGTGGTTGCAGAAGACGCTGAAATTCGTCAGCCCCTCACGCGCGGCCTGTTGGATAGACAACGCGGTCGAGGGTGTGGTCGTCTCGAACCCCAGGCCGAAGAATACCACCTCGCGGTCCGGGTTGCGCCGGGCGATCTCAAGCGCGTCGAGCGGCGAATAGACCATGCGGATATCGGCACCTGCGGCCTTGGCCTGCAACAGGCTTTTCTTGTGCCCCGGCACCCGCATCGCATCGCCAAAGGTGGTGAAGATCACCTCGGGACGCTCAGCGATTTCCACGCATTCATCGACCCGCGCCATCGGCAGGACGCAGACCGGGCAGCCCGGCCCATGGATGAACTCGATCCCTTCGTGGATCAGCTTGTCCAGCCCGTAGCGGAAGATCGAATGGGTGTGCCCGCCGCAGATTTCCATGACATGCACCGGCTTGTCGCGAGTCGCGCCGATCTCGTCCGCCTTGCGGGCGATGGCGGCCAGAAGCCCCTTCGCCGCGACCGGATCGCGGAATTCGGATGCGAATTTCATGCTGTGCCCTCCAGTGCCCGCGCGCCTTCTGCCATCTGCTGCAAGGTCTCCTGCGCCTCGCCAAGGTCACGCAGCGCCTCCAGCGTCTTTGCCGCCTCCTCCTCGTCGATGACCGACATGGCAAAGCCGACATGGATCAGCACCCATTGTCCGACGAGCCCTTCAAGCGGCCCGTTCTCCACGCAGGCGACGTTCACCTCGCGCTTCACGCCCGAGACGTCGGCCATCGCCATCAGGCGGCCTGCGTCGGTGATCGCGACGATCTTTCCGGGAATACCCAGACACATGGTCAGTCCTCCTCCTCTTCCTCGTCTGCCGTGGCGCGGCCGGGCTGGCCGATGCCGTAACGGTCAAGCTTTGCCCGCAGGCCGACGCGGCTCAGCCCCAGTTCGGCGGCTGCATGGCTTTTGTTCCAGCGCAGCCGCGTCAGGGTTTCGCGCAGGATGCGCATCTCGATCAGTTCCACCCGGTCCTTCAGGCTTCCCGCCGCCATCAGCGCGGCATCGGCGGAGCGGTCCGCGCCTCCCTCGCCCGGCGCCGCCTGCAGGATGTGGCGCGAGATGACCTCGGCCCCGACCACGGTGCCCTGCGCGAAGATCAGCATCCGCGTCACCTCGTTTTCCAGTTCCCGCAGGTTGCCCGGCCAGTCGTAGTTTTCCAGGAATTCCAGCGCGGTCTCGTCAATGCCATGGATGTGCTTGGAATGAATGCGCGCCGCCTCGAACAGGTAATGCTGCGCCAGCAGCGCCACGTCGCCGGCCCGCGCGCGCAGTGGCGGAATGGCGACCTCGCCCAGCGACAGGGCATAGTAGAGGTCGGCCCGGAACAGCCCGTCCGCCACCAGCGCCTTCAGGTCCCGGTGCGCCCCGGCGATCAGCCTGAGGTTGGTCGAGGTCGTCTCCATCGCGCCGATCTGCTGGAAGGCGCCTTCCTTCACCAGCCGCAGCAGCGACAGTTGCAGCCGCGGCGAAAGGCCGTCGACTCCGTTCAGGAACAGCGTCGCCCGGTCAGCCTTCTGTGCCAGCCCGATCTTCGATCCATTCAACCCGGCAACCGCCCCGCGCCGCGCGCCGAACAGTTCCAGCTCGATCAGCTCGTCGGTCAGGCCCGAACAGTTCAGCTCGTAGAACGGCTTGTCGGAACGGAGCGAGATGTAGTGCATCGCCCGCGCCATCGCCGCCTTGCCGGTCCCCGGCTCGCCAGTCAGCAGCGCCGGCACGTCGAAGCTGGCAATCTGCCGCACGGTCGCGATCACCGTGTTCATCAGGGAATTCGGCGCCCGCAGGATAGTCTCGAACCCATGGCCCGCACGCAGCACCTGTCGGCGGGTTTCCAGCTTCGATTCCGCCGTCGAGCCCAGAAGTCGCATCTCAAGGCTCAGCCGTTCATGCTCGCGCATCAGGCGGAAGAGGTTGGTGGCGTTCCGTGCGGCGACAAGAAGCTGGTCGGGATGCCAGGGCTTGGTGATGAACTGGTAGATGCCCGCGTCATTGATCGCGGCAACGATGTCGGCGGTGTCAGTATAGCCGGTGATGATGATCCGCACGCATTCCGGCCAGCGTTCGCGCACATCGGTCAGGAAGGCGACGCCGGTCTGCCCGGGCATCCGCTGGTCGCAGAAGATCGCCTGCACCCATTGCTCTTCCAGCACCTTCGTCGCGGCGGCGGCGTCGGGCGCGGTCAGCACGTCGAACTCATCCTCCAGCGCCATCTTCATGGCGGCCAGCGAATGCGGCTCGTCGTCGACCAGAAGGACAGTGGGGCGCGGGCTCTTGGCCATCACTCGGCGGCCTCTTGTCGCGCTTTGGCGGCCAGACCGGCCTGCAGCCAGGCGACCCATGCGGCCATGCCCTCGCCCGTCCGGGCCGACAGGCGCAGGATCTCGATCTGCGGATTGACCCGGCGCAGGTTCGCCTCATAGGCGTCAAGGTCGGCATCGCAATGCGGCGCGAGGTCGGTCTTGTTCAGGATCGCAAGCCGCGCCGCTGTGAACATGTCGGGGTATTTCAGCGGCTTGTCCTCGCCCTCGGTCACCGACAGGATCGCGACCTTGGCATCCTCGCCCAGATCGAAGGCAGCAGGGCAGACAAGGTTGCCGACATTCTCGATGAAGAGAAGACTGTGCGTCGCAAGCTTTAGATGGTCCATCGCATGACCCACCATATGCGCGTCCAGATGGCAGCCCTTGCCGGTGTTGACCTGGATGGCCCGCGCGCCCGTCGCGCGGATGCGGTCGGCGTCGTTCGAGGTCTGCTGATCGCCCTCGATCACCGCAAGCGGTACGGCCCCAAGCGCGCTGATCGTGGCACAGAGGAGCGTCGTCTTCCCCGAGCCGGGCGAGGAGACGAGGTTGACCGCAAAGGCGCCCATCGCCTCCAGCCTCAGCCGGTTCTGCGCGGCATAGGCATCGTTCTTCGACAGGATCGAGGTTTCGATCTCGATCAGCCGCGCCTGGCTCATGCCGGGAACTTCCGTTCCGGCGGGGCCATGACCGAAGTGCAGGTCGCCATGCGCGTCGTGATGGTGATGGCTGTGATCGTGGGCATGGTCGTGACCATGGCCGCCGCAGCCGCAGGAATGGCCATGCGTGTGGTCCGTTGCGTCAACATGTCCGAAAGGCAGTTTCTTCTTGGGGGCGTGAACATGCGCCTCGAACGACGCCTGCCCGCAACCGCACACCGTACACATCAGATGACCTCCATATCCTTGATCCGCATCTCGTCGCCGCCCTGCGGCAGCAGCTTGCCGCCGCCGCAGTCGGGGCAGGGGTCGAGCCGATCGGCAATCTCGACCTCATGCGCGCAGTCAAAGCACAGCGCGCGCCCCGGCAGGTCAATCATCTCCAGCGCCGCGCCCTCGGCCGGCGATCCGCGCATCACCACGTCGAAGGCAAAGGAAAGGGCGTCCTTCTCGACCCCGGCGAAGCGCCCGATCTCCAGTCTCAGGCGCGTCACCCGGTCAAACCCGCGCAGCCGCGCCTGATCGACGACGATGCCCCGGATCCCTTCGGCGAGCGACATTTCATGCATCGGCCATCTCCTGCACGGCCCAGGGCATGCAGGGATCGAAGCACTCCACGACCAGCGGCGCAAGATGGCGCTTGGCAATGGGCAGCGCGGCCAGCGCTGACACCATCGCCCCGTCGGGATGGCAGAAATCATCGGTCGGTGTCCGGCGGCGGATAGCGATGACGCGACCGTCCCTGACACTGACGCCGATCCGGTAAAGGCCGCGCGCAGAGGGCGCTTCGGCCAGCCCCGGCGCGACCAGCCGGGCCACGGGCTGCCAACCCTGAAAGCAGGCATCGGCGTCCAGCATCCGCGCGACGGTGCGCCAGAGCGGCCCCCGGCCATAATCGGCTTCGATCCGCGCCATCACCGGATGCCCGGCATGGCGCATCGCGGCGGAATTCTCGCAGGGGAGGTCGTCGCCTGACGCAAAGGGCAGGGTGCGGGCCGCGGCCTCACCCGGCGCGAACGTTCCGGAAAGCGCAGCCACCAGCGGCGCAAGCCCGGCAGCGCTGCTGAGCCAGTCCTGAAACGCCGGCCATGTGGCCGGGAACCGCCCCGCCGGGCCGAACAGAGCCAGAGCGGCCCGCTTCGGGTCATCCTGCCAGCCCACAGGAAGCGGCACGGTCGCATGACCCATGGCGCGGGGCAGGCCAATGAACAGGCGGAACAGCGTATCGCGCAGGATCTCGCCCCGGATGCCGTCAATGGCGGGCAGCGGCAGGCCGAAGGCCAACCGTGCCGCCGCTTCCTGCGCGTGACGGCAGAGGTTGAACAGCCGCCCCAGCATTTCGACCGCATCCTCCGGCGACCGGCCGAGCAGCAGCGCTTCGGCCGCTGACGATCCCGGCGCAACGAGGCGGGGCGACAACCGCCCGTCCCGTTCCGTCAGAGTGATCGCCAGCCGGGCCTGCATCGCTATTCCTCCACTCGCGCCGCCAATCCGCCGGTCAGGACGGCGCGGCGGCTTGCCGCCTCGGGCCTTAGAAGTGGCACCTCGGGTTCGGCCTCGGCCTCCGGCGGCGGCGCAAGTTCCACCTCGCGCGCGGCGCGGATTTCGGCGGCGCGATCGGTTTCCTCGCGGTTCGCGCCGTCGAACAGCGCGGTCATCACGCCGCGCGCGACATCAACGGCATTCATCTGGCTGCTGAAGTCCTCCATCGGCGAGAACAGCGAACAGGCCTTGTAGCCCCCCGTCAGCTCGCGGATGTTCTGGATGAACTCGTAGTTGCCGGACGGAAAGCCGATCACCTCCTTGGCGCCGGGGCGCAGGTCGGACCAGTCCTCGCCCTCGGCAGGCAACAGGACAAGGTTCATGAACCACGGGGCGACCAGTACGCCCAGAAGCCGCCCCTCATGCGCCCGAAAACCCACCGCCTCGACATGAAGCGCGTGGTTGATGATCGGCACGTCGCGCATCTTGGCGTGATAGATCTCGGTGAAATCCTGCACCAGCAGCTTCGTCCGCCGGGCAATGTCCTCGGCCACCCGGGCTTCATCGCTGCCGGGATCGCTTTGCACCATGAACTGCTCTTTCGGAGCGCCGCAATCGGGGCAGGACCAGTCTTCGGGCAGGTTCAGGAAGGCGGTGCCCGGCGAAACCTGGCGGTAGTCGTCCCCCCTGGCCGGATCATAGACCGACCAGCAGATCTTGCATTCCATGATCGCCGCGGGCGAGATCTTTGCCGCAGCCCCCATGTAGGACCCTTCGAAACGCGGGGCATCCATGCTCATCGGATCGCCTCCAGCACTTCGCGGATCCGGCGCGCGCTGTCGGCCAGGTCCTCGGGCGCGGCGATGGCAACCTCGGGCATCGCGGTCACTTCGAAGGTGTCGAGGATCAGCGTGTCCATCGAATTGTAGAACTGCACCCGCCAGACATGCGCCTGCGCCGTCGCGGTGACACGGCAATTGCCGTAGCCCCGCGACAGGATCGTGACGGACCCTTTCCCCAGCGCCTCGTCCAGCCAGCCGAGGTCTTCCTCGGTATGGGGCAGCAGCGTCAGGTTGACGACATGGGGCGGGACCTCCCTTGCAAAGGACAATGCCTTGTCGATCAGTTCGGCAAAGATCGCCGGGGCATTGACGACACCGGGCCGCCGCGCCGCCAGCACGCCGATGGCCGGCTGGTCGGGATTGAAGGCGCGGGTCTCGGCCAGGGTCGGGACGGGGGCGACCTCGATCCGGTTGATGCCCATGCCGGTCAGCACCCAGACCCCGGCAAAGACGCTCTCCTGCGCCGCGACCGACGGCTTGCCGCGGATCTTGAGACTGACCTCGCCCTGACCCAGCGTCTCGGCGATCAGCGCAAGGTTGGCGGGGTCGAGCGTGGTCAGATCGTAGCTTTCGGCCGCACCACCAAGGGCAACACGGTCGGCCGCATCGGCGACCCGCGCCAGCAGCGCCAGCGCCGCCCCGGCATCGGCGCGCTCGCCGACCTCGGGCAGGCGCGGGCTGTAGGTCCGCATCCCCGACGGCAGCGGCATGTATTCCAGTTCCACCCCGTCGTCCGAGCTGGGCTGCGATCCGGGGCCGAAGCCGGTGGGCGGCAGATGAAAGTTCTGGACCATCTCTTCCTCCTCAGGCCGCCTTCCTGGCCAGTATCTGCTGGATGCGGATCAGGTAGTCGTCCCAGTCCCGCACCTTCGGGATCGCGCCGATCATCTCGCCGTCGCGGAAGAAGATGAACGCGGGCGTCTTCAGCACGTTGTTGCCCTCGCGCACCTTCGCCTCGATCGGGTCGTCGACCAGCGCGCAGTCGAAGGCGCGCTGGAAGGTCATGTGAAGCTCGGGCAGGATCACCGCCGCATCCGCCGTCTCCAGGTTCCTGACCGGATCGCCGGGGACGAACAGGCAGTGGACGCCGGGCCGCCCGAGATATTCGGCAAGGTCGGACAGGTTGGCCAGCCGCGGCCAGCCCATCTCGACCTCAAGCCGCCGGATCAGCGGGTGGTCCAGCGTGCCGTACCCGTGGCCGGTCAGGTCATCGTCGTCGTGATGGGCGTGATCGTGCATGGTCCTATCCCTGGCTGCGGCCGGCATCCAGCGCGGCCTGAAGATGTGGCGGAAGCGCGGGCGTGCGCGCGTCAAGATCGGCGAAGGCATCGCCCGGATCGCCCCCCGCCATCACTGCGCGCAGCCCGTCAAGCGCCGCACCGATGCGGGCAGCCTGATCCTCGTCGATGATGTCGCGCGCGGTGCCGAGAAAGGTCAGGACCCAGGTGCCCGGCACGAGATCGCCAAGCAGGCTAAGGTCGATCCGGCTCACCTCACGCCCGTCGGTGGCGGTGGCGGCGATGCCGTCGACCGACAGGATCCGCATGGGGATGCCCACGCACATCAGGCCGTCTCGGGGAAAAAGCGGGCGTCGCCGGTGCGGCAGGCCAGATCCTCGGAGGGTCGCCCCGCCTCATAGGCGTCGCGGCGGATTGCGGGGTCGGCAAGCAGGCTGTCATCGGCGCGGCCTTCCCCGACGCTGACGCCCCAAAGCGCCAGCCGGTCAAGCGCCACCCGGATCGCCGGCCCGATCTGCGCCGCCGTCACTGCGCGCAGGCCGCCGCCGTAATCCTCAAGCTCCTCGGGCTGGCAGCCGATCAGCAACAGGCGTTCGGGGCAGTAGCCCATCAGCCGCGCCGTCGCGATCACGTCCTGAAAGCCGGTCTGATGCAGGCTCATCTTCTTGGCGCCCATGAAGGCGGGAACCTCGTCGCCCTCGACGATCTTCATCGTTCCGGGCGGAAGGCCATAGTCCACCGCATCGAAGACGATCAGCGCGTCGGCCTCTTCAAGAAAGGGCAGGAGGTACAGGCCCTGCGTCCCGCCATCCAGCACGCGGACATGGGGCGGAAAGCTGAGCTGCCCGGCCATCTGCTCGACACAACGGACGCCGAAGCCCTCGTCGGCCCAGAGGACATTGCCGATCCCGAGGATCAGGATCCTCTGCGGTGACGGCATTTGCGGTTCTGCAAGCTGGCTTTCCATCAAAAGGGCCTCCCCTGCCCAGATGCTGGATGGCGGGCTTTCGCCCCTGTCTGCTTGTGAAAGTATCCCTTGCAGATGCGCGATGGCAGAAGTTTCTGCGCAAGTCGGAGGTTCAGCGTAAAGAATTGATAATAGTACATATAATAAGGATTTCGCTTGCTGAGATTTCGACCGGCTAACAAATAGATATCCATTTTATGAACAAAATGGATGAATAGTATCCAGTAGAAAAGGCGGGCAACTTGCCCGCCTTTCCCCCGCGATTCGAACCATTGCCTTGTGATCAGTCCGGGCGGTCATCCTTGAAGGTCCGGTGGCCCGAGATCATCGTCGAGACGATCGACTGCCGGCTCATGATATCCTCGCGGATCGCCACATAGATGTGGATGATCATGAAGACCACGATCCACCACATGCCTAGGTGATGCAGCGTGTGCAGGCGCTGGCTGTTGTGCAGGATGCCCAGCACCCAGCCGAAGAGGATATCGGGCCAGGACCCCTGTCCTGTGCCTTCGGCATACAGCGCCCAGCCGGTCACGATCATGAAAGTCATCCCAAGCGTGATGAAGAAGAACATGGCCAGCTGTGCCAGCGGGTTGTGCCCCACATACTTCTTCGGCTCCTTGGCAAGGAACAGATACCAGCGCACTTCATAGAGAACCTCGCGCCAGTACTCCGCCTTCCAGAACGGCACATAGAAAAGCTGCCGCGAATGGTGGTTTCCGAAGAACGCCCAGTAGATCCGGCCGAAGAAGCCCACCGTCAGGATCATGCCCGCCGCGAAGTGGGTGAAGCGGATATAGCCGAAGATGAACTGGTCATAGGCCTCTCCGGTGCCCATCGTCGGCAGCGGAGAGCCGATGAAATAGCCCGTGACCATCAGCGTCAGGATCGCCAGGGCATTGATCCAGTGCCAGATCCGCACCGGCGCCTCGTAGACATAGATCGAGGTCTGGCGGCTGGCCGTCGCAAGATCATGCGGATCGGCGTGAAGCCCTTCGAGCAAGGCCTTGTCGGGGGTGGATTGGGCCATCCTCTTGCCTCCTCAACCAACAAGCAGCCACAGGCCGCCCAATGTCACCGTTGCCCCCGCCAGACGCTGGAAGGCGCGGGCAACCGCGCCATTGGCGACGAACCGCGCCAGGGCGATGCCCGAGAGATGCAGCACCGCCGTCGAGACCAGGAACCCTGCCAGATAGGCGACCGCCGCGCCCGAAGCCTCACTGGCATGGGCATGGCCGTGGCTGGCCGCGAAAAGCCCGATGGCCGCCAGTGACAGGCCCGTCACGATCGGCCGCTGGCCCCGGTGCGAGATCAGCGTCAAGAGGCCGAAGACCACCACCGAAAGGGTGATCCAGGTCTCGACCATGGGCAGGGGGATGCCAGCCCAGCTCATCCCGGCGCCAAGGGTCATCGCCCCCATAAAGGTCGCCGCCCCCGCCCAGACCCGCCGGGGCAGCACGAAGCCCGACCACAGACCGACCGCGACCATCGCCAGCACATGATCCAGCCCGCCGATCGGATGCCCGACACCCGCCAGAAAACCGCTGGTGTAGTGATCGCCGGTATGGGCCATTGCCGGGGTGGCCAGCATCAGCGCCGCTGCAGTGAATGCAAGCTTTCTCATTCTCTTTCTCCCTCAGCGAACTTTGACATTGGCCAACTCGCGGCCGTCCGGCGACATGACATGGGTAGAACAGGCCAGGCACGGATCAAAGGAATGGATCGTGCGCAGGATTTCGACCGGCTCTTCGGGACGCTCCATCTTGGTGTCCATCAGGCTGGCCTCGAAGGCGCCGATATTGCCGGCCACGTCGCGCGGGCTGCCGTTCCAGGTGGTCGGCACCACGCATTGATAGTTCTCGATCCGACCATCCTTGATCTTGATCCAGTGACCAAGCGCGCCCCGCGGGGCCTCGGTCGCGCCCACGCCCTTGGCTTCCTTCGGCCAGGTCTTCGGATCCCATTTCTCGACATTGGCGGTGGAACTGTCGCCATTCTTGATCGTCTGCACCAGCTTGTCGAAGAAGTGCTTCTGCAGCCGCCCGCAATATTCGCTTTCCAGCGCCCGGGCCGCGGTGCGACCCAGCGTCGAGAACAGCGCGGACAGTGGCAGGTTCATCGTCCGCAGAAGACCGTCCACCTGGTTCTTGATGTCCTCGTGCCCCTTGGCATAGCCCACGACATAGCGGGCAAGCGGCCCGACCTCCATCGCGTTGCCGCGCCAGCGCGGTGCCTTGATCCAGGAATATTTCGCAGCCTCGTCCAGCTCCTCGATATTGGTGCGGGTGCCCTTGGCATTCGGCCCAAGCTCATACTTCGGCTCGGTCACGCCGTCCCAGGGATGCAGTCCCTTGCCCGGCTCGCCATAGGTGTACCAGCTGTGGTCCACGAACTCCTGCACCTGCTCGGGGTCGCGCTGATCGACGTCATGCACCTCGTTCAGGTTGCCATTGATGATCGCCCCGCGCGGGAGATGCAGGTTTTCGGCGCTGAAGTCGTTCGGGTTTTCCGGGATATCGCCATAGGCCAGCACCGACTTGCCCGAAAGCCCGCCGCCATAAAGCCAGTTCTTGTAGAAGCCGCCGATGGCGATCACGTCGGGGATATAGACGTTCTTGTTGAACTCCATGCACTTGTCGATGATCGACGAGACGAGGTTCAGCCGTTCCATGTTGATCGCGCCGACCGAGCCGGTGCCATCCACGTTGATCGGGCAGGGCACGCCGCCCACCAGCCAGTTCGGATGCGGGTTCTTGCCGCCGAAGATCGTGTGGATCTTCACGATCTCCTTCTGAAGATCCAGCGCCTCAAGGTAATGCGTCGTTGCCATCAGGTCGGCCTCGGGCGGCAGAAGATAGGCCGGATTGTCCCAGTAGCCGTTCTTGAAAAGGCCAAGCTGGCCCGATTCCACAAAGGCCTTCAGCCGGTTCTGCACATCGCGGAAATAGCCGGGCGAGGACATCGGATGGCTGGGCGACACCATCTGCTGCAATTCGCTGGTGGCCTTCGGATCGGCTTTCAGCGCGTTGATCGGGTTCACCCAGTCCAGCGCATGCAGATGGTAGAAATGCACGACATGGTCGTGAATCTCCAGATTCAGCTGCATGATGTTGCGGATGGAGTTGGCGTTGTTCGGGATCTGGATCCCAAGCGCATCCTCGACCGCGCGCACCGATGTCAGCGCATGGGTGCCGGTGCAGACGCCGCAGATCCGCTCGGTAAAGGCCCAGGCGTCGCGCGGATCGCGGCCCTTGAGGATGACCTCAAGCCCGCGCCACATCGTCCCGGTCGAGACCGCATTGCGGATGATGCCGTCCGCATCCACGTTCACTTCGCACCGCATGTGTCCTTCGATGCGGCAGACCGGATCGACGACGATCCGCTGGCCGGTGTTGTCGAGGTTGAAGCCGTTCGGTGTCATTCCCATGGCTTAGCCCTCCACCTTTTCCTGGGTTTTCTTCTGCGCGCGTTTCAGCGCCGAGACCGCCGCGTGCAACGCAACCGCGCCGCCGACGACGCCCGCCGCCGTCATGCCGACCTTGTCGGCGTTCTCCTCGATCCCGAACTGCTTGATGTTGGTCAGGCGGTTGTAGAACGAGCCCTGGTCCCAGAACCCGTCCTCGGAACAGCCGATGCAGCCGTGGCCCGACTGGATCGGGAAGGAGGTGCCCTCGTTCCAGCGCACGGTGGAACAGGCGTTGTAGGTCGTCGGGCCCTTGCAGCCCATCTTGTACAGGCAGTAGCCCTTCTTCGCGTTCTCGTCGTCCCAGTGTTCGATGAACTGGCCGGCGTCGAAATGCGGGCGGCGGTAGCATTTGTCGTGGATGCGCTGCGAATAGAACATTTTCGGCCGGCCCTGGCGGTCAAGCTCCGGCAGTTTGTCGAAGGTCAGCATGTAGGTGATCACCCCGGTCATCACCTCGGCGATGGGCGGGCAGCCCGGCACCTTGATGATCGGCTTGTCGAGGATGACCTTGTGGACCGGCGTCGCCCGTGTCGGGTTCGGCGCCGCCGCCTGCACGCAGCCATAGCTCGCGCAGGCCCCCCAGGAGATGATGGCTTTGGCATGTTCCGCCGCCATCTTCAGCTGCTCGACGAAGGGCTTGCCACCGACGATGCAGTACATCCCGTCCTCGTTCAGCGGCGGGTTGCCTTCGACGGCAAGGATGTAGTTGCCCTTGTATTTCTCGATCGTGTCCATCAGCGCGGCTTCGGCATGGTGCCCAGCGGCGGCCATCAGCGTGTCGTCGTAGTCCAGGCTGATCATCGACAGCACGACATCCTTGGCCAGGGGATGCGCCGAGCGGATGAAGCTTTCCGAACAGCAGGTGCATTCCAGCCCATGCACCCAGATCACCGGCGTGCGCGGCTTCGTCTCCATCGCATGGGCGATCTTCGGCACGAAGGCCGGGCCAAGGCCAAGCGCCGCCGCAGTCAGCGAGCAGTATTTCATGAAGCTGCGCCGGGTGATCCCCTGACGGCGCATGACCTCGTAGAAGGTTTCGATCTGAGACAATGTTCCCTCCCCTGATCCATTGGCACCAGGCAGGCCTCGGCCCGCGCGATGGGATCAGGATGGAAGGGAAACCGGCATGTGACAGGCGAAATCGGTCTTGGGTCAGGATTAAAATTTCTGAATATGATTCAATGGTATAAGTCGGTTTTGGCAGTGATGCGGCCGACGCTGGCGGCAAGCAGGTGACCTGCTTCCTGTCTGTTGCGGACACGGGCTTTCCAGCCGCGGTGCAGCACTCAGCCGGTATCCGCCGCCGCGATCAGTGCCTGTCCCAGCGCCAGCCCGCCGTCATTCGCGGGCACCTTGCGCTGGATCAGCACCGGCACATCGCCAAGCGCCGCGACCGTCGCCGCAAGCAGGCCGGGGTTCTGGAAACAGCCCCCGGACAGGGCCACCGCGCGGGCCTCGCCGCTTTCGACCAGCCTGCGCGCCTGATTGGCGAAGGCCAGTGCCAGCCCGATCTGGAAGCGTGCGGCGATACGCTCGGGGGCAATCCCCTGCAGGCTGTCGGCATGAAGTGCCGTGAACATTGGCCGGGGGTCGATCTCCGTCCCGGAGCTTTCGAATTCGTAGCTGCCTTCGGTTGAGGGCGCCCGCGCCGCCAGCGCCTCCAGCCGCATTGCCGCCTCGCCCTCATAGCTTTGCCGCGCCGGGCATAGCCCCAGACAGGCCGCGACCGCGTCGAACAGCCGCCCCGCGCTGGAGGATAGGGGCGCGTTGATCCCCTTCGCCGCCGCCTGCCGCACCGGATCGCGCGGCTGATCCGGGAAGAGCCTATCGGCCCAGTCCGCAAGCCCCGCTTGGTCCAGCCGGACCAGCGCGTTCCGCCAGGGTTCCGCCTGCGCCCGGTCGCCGCCGACCAGCGGTGCGGGGTTCAGCCAGAAGCGCCGCTCGTAGCCGCGATAGTCGCCAAGCAGGACCTCGCCGCCCCAGACCGTCCCGTCCGGGCCAAGCCCCAGCCCGTCAAGAATGATCCCCGCGACCTTGCCGCCCTCCAGCGGCCAGAGGTTTTCGCCCAGACAGGCGGCAAGATGGGCGTGGTGATGCTGCACCTCGACCAGCCGCAGCCCCTGCACCTCGGCCCGCGCCCGCCCGTGCCGGGTGGCGCGGAAATCGGGGTGTAGGTCAACCGCGACCCTCTCCGGCCGATGGTCGAACAGCGCGGCATAGTCGGCATCGGCCTTTAGGAACTCTTCATAGGTCAGCGCCTCGTCAAGCTCGCCCAGGTGATGCGACAGAAGCGCCTGCCCGTTCTTCAAGAGACAGATCGCCGCTTTCATCTGCCCGCCATAGGCCACGACCTGACCGGCCCCCTCAAAGCCCGGCGGCAAAGGCAGGGTGCCCGGCACCCGCCCACGCGCCCGGCGCAGGACCATCGGGCCTTGCGCCGTCAGCCGCTCGACGGAATCGTCCAGCCGCCGCGCGATGTCGCGGTCATGGCACAGGAAAGCGTCGGCAAACCCGGCAAGCTTCTCCAATGCCTCGTCATTGCCCACCACCTGCGGCTCGCCCGACAGGTTGCCCGAGGTCATGACCAAAGGCCGCCCGACGGCGCGCATGAGAAGGTGATGCAGCGGCGTATACGGCAGCATGAAGCCCAGCGTGGTCATGCCGGGGGCAAGACCCTCGGGCAAGGTGCCGCGCGAGGGCAGCAGGAGGATCGGTGCCGCAGGGTCGGCCAGATACGCCTCCTCCTCGGGCGAGGGCAGGGCATGGGAGCGGATCATCGCAAGGGTCGCCATCAGCGCGAAGGGTTTGGCGGGCCGCCGCTTGCGCTGCCGCAGGCGCAAGATTGCCTCGGAGTCGGTCGCGTCGCAGGCCAGATGAAAGCCGCCAAGCCCCTTCACCGCAACGATTTCGCCCGCCAGCAACCGCCCTGCCGTCTCAGCGACAGCATCCCCCGCCACTTCGCGACCTTCGGCCCAAAGCCAGAGGCGTGGCCCACAGACCGGGCAGGCGACGGGCTGCGCGTGAAAGCGCCGGTCGGCGGGGTCCTGGTATTCCGCCCGGCAGTCATCGCACATCGGAAAGGCCGCCATCGTGGTCTTCGCCCGGTCATAGGGCAGCCCGTTCAGGATGGTGAAGCGCGGCCCGCAATGGGTGCAGTTGGTGAAGGCATAGCCCTCACGGCGGCCGGGGCTGAAGATCTCCTCCTGACAGGCCGGGCAGGTCGCGGCATCCGGCGTCACCCGCGTTTCTGCCCCCGCCCCGCGCGAGGCGGCGATCTCGAAACCTTCGGGCAGTTCGCCGTCGAAAGGGGCAACCTCCACCGCATCGACGCGGGCCAGCAGCGGCGCCCGCAGGGGGATGGCCGCGACGAAGGCGTCGATCCCGGCCCCCGCCGCCTCGATCAGCACGCCCTCCGGGTCGTTCAGCACCTGGCCCCGAAGGCCGAACTCCCGCGCCAGTTGCCAGATGAACGGGCGGAAGCCTACGCCCTGCACCTGCCCACGCACCCGGATGCTGAGGGAATTTTCCGCTCCCGCTTTCATCCTGCCCAACACCCTTCGCGGGCGGCGGCAGGGCCCTCGTCCGGCTTGACCGAAGATCCCAGCCCTGCCGTTAATGCACCGTGCAGACCATGCATGGATCGAAACTCCTCACGATATGCTGGACCGTCAGCGGCGTGACCTCGCCCTCGCCGACCTCGGCGCCGACCAAAGCCGCCTCCAGCGCGCCCGGCACCCCGCCAGCGTCGCGGGGCGAGAAGTTCCAGGTCGTCGGAGCGATGATCTGGTAGCGCGCGATCCGGCCCTTCTCGATCGTCAGCCAGTGGCCAAGCGCCCCGCGCGCCGCCTCGACCAGCCCCGCCCCTTGCCCATTGGCCGGGATCGGGCCCCGCAGCATGAAATGCTCGCGCGGGTCGATCCGGGCAAGGCAATCCTCCATGAAGATCTGCGTCCGCGCCAGTTCCAATAGCCGTCCGGCGACACGGCCCAGAACTCCGCCGCCACCGACAGAAGCGAAGGCCAGCGCCAGCGGATGCCCGTCCGTCACTTGCCGCGCCAGCGCCCCGGTCTCGACCACCTTGCCGCCATAGCGCGGCGCCTTGCACCAGCTGTAGGCGCCCTGGCGCATGTCCTCGTCCGGCAGGGTCGCGCCCTGATGCGGATGCGCGGCAGGCCCCAGCATCCAGGCATGGCTCAGGTCCTCGACGATCTTGGCGGGGTCGATGGGTGACTGAACGCCGTCATGCCAGAGGCCGCCGCGAAACCCCATTTCCCCGTGGGGAAATGGATAGGCACCGTATGAGAGATAGCGCCCCGGTCCCGCCCCGATCCCGGCAAGCCCAAGGTCGGCGGCAATCTCGGCAAACAGTCCGGCATCACCTCGGCTCCATTGCTCAAGCTGCTCGGGCGAGGAAAGCTCCGCAAACTCCTCGACCGGCGCGCCGAACAGCACCTCTTCCAGATAGCGGCGGAAGGCCCGCAGGCTGGTGCCGATCCTGACCAGATCGCGCTGCGTCGGCGTCTTGGTCACGCCGCCAGGCTGGATGGCAAGCGTATGCGGCCATTTCCCGGCCAACAGCCCCAGGATATGCATCAGCGCCGCCCGCGCCTCGACAGCGGCCCGCGCGGCGGAGCCTTCCATGGCGGTAAAGCGGCTCACCGCGCGACCACGCCAGGCGCGTGCCTGATAGGCCGGGCGGGCGAAGTCCGGCATGAAGAACAGGTTGAAATGCGTCAGGTGGTCCGCCGCATTCTCGACCGCGTGGATCAGCGCCGCAGTGATCTCGCCCATCGGTGCGGGCGTCAGGCCCTGCGCCGCCGCCAGGGCCCGTGCCGCCGCCGCCGACTGGCTGATCGAACAGATGCCGCAGATGCGCGGCGTGATGGTCAGCGCATCGCGCGGGTCCTTGCCATCGAGCATCCGCTCGAACCCGCGATAAAGGGGCGAGTTGACGCGCGCCTCGGCCACACGGCCATCGCTGACGGTCAGATGCACCTCAAGGTCGCCCTCGACGCGGTTGAAAGGGCCGACGACCAGTTCGGTCATGACTTCGGCTTTCGCAGCGTCGGCGGCACCTTGATGCGGTCGGCGGTGGCATTGCGCCCGATCCGGTCCGGCGTCGCCGCCTTGGACAGCGAGGCCAGCGCCATGAACCAGGCCTTCGGCATGTCGGAGGGCAGGCCAATCGGTATCCCGGCGATCTTCGGCGTCTCGGTGAAGGCGTGGCGCGGTTCCTCGAACTCGGGAGCGGTGCAGTTGATGCAGGGATAGCCGCCCCGCGTGCAGGAGCCGTTGCCGTTCCAGGGCCGGATGTTGCAATCGCCCACCGCCTGCGTGCCGACGCAGCCCAGATGCTCCATCATGCAGCCGATCTCCGACAGGTTCCGGGCCGAGGCCTTGTATTCGTAGAACTCGTTCTTCGGACAGGCGTGGTGGACCAGATGATCGGCGTAGAAGCGCGGCCTTGCATAGCCGTCCAGCCCGTCCGGCCCCAAGGTTCCAGCGGCAAGCATCAGCAGCGTCTCCGTCACCCAGTCGGGATGCGTCGGGCAGCCCGCGACATTGATGACCGGCAGGCCGCTCCCCGACCGGAAGGTCGCAGGCAGGGCGCCACCGGGATGCGCGCCTTCGTATTGCAGCCCAACCGCATCCGACGGGTTGCCCCCCGCCGAAGTGACGCCACCGAAGGCCGCACAAGAGCCCACCGCGACCACATGACGCGCCTTGCCCGCCAGCCGGGTGATCCAGTCCAGCATCGGCACGCCGGTTCCCGACAGGATGTGATAGCGCCCCGTCCCCTTCGGCCCGCGTGTTACCGAGCCTTCGACGCACAGCACGTCAAGCGCGTCCTCGCCGGATGCCGCCCGTTCCAGGATCGCCCGCGCCTCGGCCCCGGTTTCGACCGAGAGCGCGGGGTGCCAGGCCAGCGTGATGCCAGCCCCTGCCAGCAGGTCCAGCACATTCGGGTCCTCGGCGCAGAGAAGCGACATGGTGCAGCCGCCGCAGCCGGCGGCCTGTAGCCAGATCACCCGCATTGGCCATCCTCCGCAGGCAGTGTCAGGCGAAAGACCGCTCCGGAAGCGCCTTCGACCAGACGCAGCGCGCCGCCATGTTCCTCGGCGATCTTGTGGCTGATCGACAGGCCAAGCCCGGTGCCCTGTCCCACGGGTTTCGTGGTGAAGAACGGATCGAAAATCTCGGCGCGGGCGCCTTCGGGCACGCCCGGCCCGTTGTCGGCAACCTCCAGCACCGCCATGCCATCCTCGCAGCCATGCGTCAGGGTGATCGCCGCCCCTTCGCAGCCCTTCAGCGCATCGACGGCGTTCTGGACCAGGTTCATGACGACCTGCTGAATATGGCCCGGCCTGCCCCGCACCATCAGACGTGCCGCGCCCCGGGTCTCGACCTTCGGCGCTTCCTTCGCCCCACGCAGCACCCAGGTCGCGGCGATCCGCGTGGTTTCCACCAGATCGAAAACCACCATCTCGCCCGAGCCATCCGCCGACAGCCGCCTCAGATCCTCGACGATATCGCGCACCCGTTCGGCCCCGTCGCGCGCGCCCTGCACCGCGTCGCGCAGGTTCCGCAACTCGCGGTCAAGGTTCAACTCCTCGCGCAGTGCCACCAGTTCGGCCCGGCTCGCGCCCTGCTGGACGCGAGTGAAATAGGTCTCGAACTTGGTCGCATAGCGTTCAAGCGCATGGGCATTGGCATAGACGAAGCTGATCGGGTTGTTCAGCTCATGCGCCACCCCGGCCAGCAACCTGCCAAGCGCCGCAAGCTTTTCGTTCCGCACCAGCTGGCTCTGGGTTTCCTGCAAGGCACGGTGGCTGTCGCCCAGGTTCTGATAGGCCTGACGCAGCTCACCCACCGGGCGCCCGATCAGCACCAGCCCGACGCCCCGGCCCCGGTCATCCAGCCGCGGGCTGATGTTCAGCTCGATCGGCGTCGGCCCCTCGGCGGTCGAAAGCCCGGCTTCGATCGTCTGGGGCTGGCGACGGCTCTGCACCTCCGTCATGGCGTCGAGAAGGCGCTTGCGGTCGGCAGGGTCGAACAGTTCGGCCACGGCCCGGCCCGTCGCCGCGTCGCGCTGAAGCCCGGTCCGGGCCAGCAGCGAGGCATTGACCTCCTGCACAGATCCCTCGCGCGAGGTGACGAGCATGACGTCAGAGACCGAGCCCAGGACCGAGGCGAGAAAGCGCCGCAACTCCTCAAGCTCGGAGTTCTGCTGCTCAAGCCGTTCCTGATAGTCGACCAGATCGGCATAGGTACGGTCGACCGCCGTCAGCACATCGGCCCAGGCGGTTTCCGAGAAATCCGCCGGCCGTGTCACCTCGTCACTGATCGCGCGCGCCATCCGTTCTGTCCGTTCGGCCCCGCGCCGGGGCCGCCTCCATTCCCGTGCCGCCAGTCTAGGAGCATGACCTTGCGTTGAACAGGGGGCGGGCGGTACGGCACATCTCACGGCACGGGCACCGCCTTCCCCGGGGCGGGCTTTCCGCTGGCAAAAGGGCTGAACTCCCCGAGATTATCCAGCAGCGCGAAGGCACCGTCGAAGTCCTCGCCCGCCGTATAGACCGACGGCGTGACGATGGTGCGCAGCCCCGCACCCCGCGCGGCAATCAGGCCGTTGCGGCTGTCCTCGAAGGCAAGGGCCGCCGCGGCGGTGATCCCCAGACGGCGCAGCGCAAGCTCATAGACATCGGGCGCGGGCTTCTTCGCTACTACCTCGTCGCCTGCCGCGATCACGTCGAACATCTCGCGGGCCGTCGCGCCCCAGACCGCACGGGTCAGCGCTTCGACATTCGCGCGGCTGGTCGTGGTGGCGATGGCAAGGGCGACACCCCGCGCGCGCGCCTCGGCCATGATCCGGGCGATGCCGGGTCTGAGGCCAATCTGCCCCGCTGCCATCATTGATGTGTAATGCCGCGTCTTGTCGGCATGCAGCACGGCGATCTGGTCGGGCGGCATCTCATGCCCGATCTCACCGCACCAGGCCGCGATCCGCTCCTTGCCGCCGGTCACTTTCAGAAGCCGGCCATAGGTCGCCCGGTCCCAATGCCAGTC
>JAFLCY010000034.1 GCA_017303485.1 Rhodobacterales bacterium | reverse complement strand
GGCGCTGGTCGAAAGCCACGCCCAGACCGAAACCCGCCGCCGGCTCTTCGATTCCGTGCTGTCGAACGTCACCGCCGGGGTGATCGGCCTCGACAGCGACGGCGACATCGACTTTGTCAACCGCGCTGCCGAAAGGCTGCTCGACCTTGCCGACGGCCAGGTCGACACGCCGCTAGCCGCCACCGTCCCGGAGTTTGCCGCACTCTTCGACCGCCTGCGCGACAATGGCAGCAACGCCGTACAGGAGGAGGTCCGCCTGACCCGCAAGGGCAAGCTGGAAAGCCTGCTTGTCCGCATGTCCACCCGGCGCAGCGAAGCGGGCGACCTGGAGGGCTTCGTCGTCGCCTTCGACGACGTGACCGACCTCGTCTCTGCGCAGCGCATGGCGGCCTGGGGCGATGTCGCCCGCCGCATCGCGCATGAGATCAAGAACCCGCTGACCCCGATCCAGCTTTCCGCTGAACGTATCAAGCGCAAGTTTTCGACCCAGGTCCGCGACCAGGAAGACCTTGAGCAATACACCGACGTCATCGTCCGCCAGACCAACGACCTGCGCCGGATCGTCGATGAATTCTCCAAGTTCGCCCGCATGCCCGAACCGGACCGCCGCGACTGCGACCTCGCCGCTCTCCTGAAAGGCGCGGTCCTCTTGCAGGAAAACGGTCAGCCCGGCGTGCGCTTCGTCAAGAAGATTCCCGCCGATCCGCTGCAGCTTGACCTTGATGCCACCATGATCGGCCAGGCCTTCACGAACCTGATCAAGAACGCCGGGGAAGCGATTGAATCACATCAGGAAAAATCGAAACCCGAAAACTTCGATCCCGAAATCCGCATCAGTCTGACCGCTGATGACAGCGAAGCCGTGATCCGCATCATGGACAACGGCACCGGCCTGCCACCCGACCGCGCCCGCCTGTTCGAGCCCTATGTCACCACCCGCGAAAAGGGCACCGGCCTTGGATTGCCCATCGTCAAGAAGATCATCGAGGAACATGGCGGCACGCTCGCTCTCGTCGACGCGCCGGTGTTCGAGGGGAACGACCACCCCGGCGCCATGGCCGAGATTCGCCTGCCGCGCGCCATCCGCAAGCGTCCCCGGTCCCATATTCCCCTGAAAGCCGTTCCGCCCGCGAAGGAGGCCCCAAAATGAGCATTCTCATCGTCGACGACGAACAGGACATCCGCGAGTTGATCGGCGACATCCTGCGCGATGAAGGCTATACCACCCGCCTTGCCGCGAATTCCGACGACTGCATCGCGGAAATCAACGCCGAGCCGCCTGCGCTGATGATTCTAGACATCTGGCTGAAGGACAGCCGGATGGACGGGATCGACATTCTCAAGACCGTGAAGCGCGACAATCCTGACATTCCGGTCGTGATTATCTCAGGCCACGGAAACATTGAGATTGCCGTCGCCGCCATCAAACAGGGCGCCTACGACTTCATCGAAAAGCCCTTCAACATTGATCAGCTGATGGTCGTGGTAGCCCGTGCGATGGAAACCAGCCGCCTGCGGCGCGAGAACCAGGAGTTGCGCCGCCGGGACGTGACCTCCTCCGACATGGTCGGCTCCTCGCTGGCCTTCAAGACGCTGAAGGCCAACCTCGACAAGGTCACCAAATCCAACGCCCGCGTCATGCTGTCGGGCGAGCCCGGCACCGGCAAGGAAATGGCCGCGCGCTACATCCACATGCATTCGAACCGCGCCGCCGCGCCCTTCGTCACGGTCTCCTCGGCCTCGATCGAGCCCGACCGGATGGAAGAGGTCCTTTTCGGTCGCGAAACCCCGGAACGTGGGGTGGAACAGGGTCTCCTCGAACAGGCGCATGGCGGGATCGTCTATTTCGACGAGGTTGCCGACATGCCGCTTGGCACCCAGGGCAAGATCCTGCGCGTCCTGACCGAACAGCAGTTCACCCGCGCCGGCGGCACCGACAAGGTCCGCGTCGACCTGCGCGTGATTTCCTCGACCTGCCGCGACCTGCGCACCGAGATCGGGCTCGGCCATTTCCGGCAGGAACTTTATGATCGTCTGAACGTCGTCCCGATCGCCGTCCCCTCACTGGCGGCCCGGCGCGAGGACGTGCCGGAACTGACGCGCCATTTCATCGACTGGTTCCACAAGACCCAAGGCTTGCCGAACCGCGTCTTGTCGGAAGAGGCCGACACCGTGCTGCAGACACTGCCCTGGCCCGGCAACATCCGCCAGCTGCGGAACGTGATCGAGCGCATCCTGATCCTTGGCGATGGCACCGGCCCGATCGAGACCGCCGAGATTCCCGGCACCGAACCGAAACCCGAGGCCGACACCACGCTTTCCTTCACCGGCACCATCGCCACGCTTCCTCTGCGCGAAGCACGGGAATTGTTCGAGCGGGAATATCTCCTGACCCAGATCAACCGCTTTGGCGGCAACATCAGCCGCACGGCCAGCTTTGTCGGCATGGAACGTTCGGCGCTGCACCGGAAGCTCAAATCGCTTGGCGTGGTCAGCTCGACCCGTGGGGGCAGGGGGTTCGGAGAGTTCGAGGACTAGCCGAAGGCCAAGCGCGCCACGGGATCATCCCGCGATCAGGACCCGCGCTTCATGCGCCTTGAGTGACAGCCGCGCGGCGGGAAAGGCGGCGTCGAAGGCATCTAGTTCGGGGAACAGCTCCATCACCTCGGCGCGCACTGCTGCGTCAAGAGCGTTCATCGACCGTTCGGCCGGCTGGAAACTCTCGCTCCAGGCGCCGTCGGACAACACGATCTCATGCCGGTCAAACAGGATGTGGACATAAGTCACGCCGTCGGCAGGGCAACTTTGCGTCACGCCGGGCAGGTCAAGCAGATGCTTGGCAGGGACAAGCACCTCAGCCTCGCCAAAATTCAGCTCGGCCCGTGCCCCCTCGATCAGCATCCGGTGCTGGGGTGAAACCAGCATCGGGCGTGCCGGACCCGTCCCGAACAACGCGCCCGCGCCGATCCGGACCGGCTGCAACCTGGGGCGGGCCAGCAACTCGGCCGCAGAAAGCCTGCGCTGACCGATCCAGCGCAGAGGTTGCAAGCCGTGGTCGCGCGTCAGCACCAGATCGCCCGGGCGCAGCGCCTCGACGGCAACCTCGCCACGGTCGGTCATGATCTGCGTGCCTGCCGTGAAGCACACGATCACCAGCGTCTCGATGTCGGAGAAGTTCAGGGTGCCGACAACCGTGATCCCGTTCGCGGCATAGAAGGTGATCGTCCCGTTCGCGCCATTCGTGGGATCATAGGCCACGTCGATCCGGCCCCAGCCAAAGCCGGTGATGTCGACTGTCAGGGTGTCGTTGTCGGTACCACCCAGCCCGCCGTCCACCGACTCGCCCAGGGCAACGTCATTGGCGCTGCCGGTAAAGCTGACGAAGAACTGGTCCGAGTCGTCGCCGCCATACATGTCGTCGCGACCGGCACCGCCGTACAGGATGTCGCGTCCGTCATCTCCGCGAAGAGTGTCATTATCCGCGCCGCCGTAGAGCCGGTCGTTCCCGGCACCGCCCTCGACCAGGTCGTTGCCGGCATCGCCGGACACGGTATCGTTGTCGGCCCCGCCATAAAGGGAGTCGCCGCCGCCCAGACCCGACATGCTGTCGTTGCCCGCGCCGCCGTAGAAGATGTTGGTATAGATGTCCGAGCCGGTGGTGGCGAAGCCGTCGAAACCGATGAGCGTATCGTTGAAGGCGCTGCCGATGATCCCGTCGACCCCGGCACCGGAATCGCCGGTCGCATCCCCGCCCGAGAAGCTGCCCGCCGCCAGGTTGATCGAGACTGCAGCGCCGGAATCGCTGTAGTCGATATAGTCCATTCCCGATCCGCCGTTCAGCGAATCGGCACCGGCTCCGCCCCGCAGCGTGTCGTCGCCGGAGCCGCCGTCCAACACGTCCGCGCCGTCGTCGCCCTGCAGGGAATCGTTGCCGTCGCCGCCGCTCAGCGTATCGACGCCCAGCCCGCCGTAGAGGGTGTCGCTCCCGGCCTCGCCCGCCAGATCGTCGGCTTCGTTTCCGCCATAAGCCAGGTCGTCATTGTCGCCGCCGCGAAGGGTGTCGTTCCCGGCCCCGCCATACAGCGTGTCGAACCCGGTGCCGCCATATAGACCGTCACCCTCGGTTCCGCCGTCCAGGAGGTCATTGCCGGCATCGCCGTACAGCGTGTCGACGCCCGCATCGCCGAATAGTGTGTCGATCCCGTCGTTGCCGTAGATGAGATCGCCTTCGCTGCCGCCATAGGCCAGATCCCCATCGGCCCCGCCGTAGATCCGGTCGATGCCCGCATCGCCGTAAAGCGTGTCATCACCTGCCCCGCCGTAGATCGTGTCCGCCCCGGCGTCGCCCCGCAGGAGGTTGCCAACAGTGTCGCCGGTGATCGTATCCGCGGACCCGCTGCCGATGACGCCTTCGACTCCGGAGATGACGTCGTTCCCTGCACCGCCCGAGGAGGTTCCGGAGCCGAGGTTCACGTTGACCCCCGACGTGGCGCCAAGATAGCTCGCTATGTCGAAGCCAATGCCGCCAGTCAGCGTGTCGTTGCCCGCATCGCCGGACAAGGTGTCGTTCCCGGACCCACCGTCCAGGAGGTCGCTGTTGTTCCCGCCATAGAGAAGATCGTTGCCCGTAAGCCCGCGCAAGGTATCGTTGCCGGAAAGCCCGGATATGACATCATTCAGGTTGCTGTCGGTGTCGCCGACCAGGCTGTCGTTGCCGCTGCCGCCCGAAATAGTCGCCATTTCACTCCGTTCCAGCTACACCTGCGGTAGGCACACAACATATAGCGTCGCATGGATATCAGGGAATGAAAGCTGGTAGTGCCAGTCGGGCCACGGGCGGGGAGAAACTGTAACCAGATTGCTGCAATATTCTACCTTAGGTAGAAAATAGACGCACAGATTCGCCCGTAGAAATGGTTCCTGCCGGTTGTGTCGCGGGGTGCTTCACCCGGATCGCCACTGGCCAGGGAAGCAACGGGCCGGACGATTGACCCCCTCGCTCCGATCTGACATTCAGGCGCAGACGGTGCATCGCGGGGTCATTGATGAAGGTCATCATCTGCGGGGCGGGTCAGGTCGGCTGGCAGATTGCCCGCCACCTGTCCGGCGAGAAGAACGACGTCACGCTTGTCGATGTGAACGCCGACCTTGTCCGCCGCGCGACCGACACGCTGGACGTGCAGGGCGTTGTCGGCTTTGCCAGCCATCCGGATGTCCTGGCCAAGGCGGGCGCGCGCGACGCCGACATGCTGATCGCCGCCACCTATTCGGACGAGGTGAACATGGTCACCTGCCAGGTGGCCCATACCGCCTTCAACATCACCCGCAAGATCGCGCGCATCCGGGCGCAGAACTACCTCGACCCGTCCTATGCCAATCTGACGAACCAGGACGGCCTTGCCATCGACGTGGTGATCAGCCCGGAACGCGAGGTCGCCGAGGCGGCGCTCCAGCGGCTTGCCGCCCCCGCCACCTTTGACACCGAAAGCTTCATGGGTGGCAAGGCGCAGCTTCTCGGCATCCAGCTGGACGAGGACTGCCCGGTCCTGAACACGCCCCTGCGTCAGTTGAATGAGCTTTTCTCCACTCTCCGTGCCATTGTCGTCGGCATCCGGCGCGAGGACCGGCTTTTCGCTCCCGATCCGGGTGATCAGCTTCTGGCCGATGACCAGATCTACGTCTTCACCCATTTCGAGGACGTGAACCGCACGCTGGAAATCTTTGGCAAGAAAACGAAAAAGCAGGAACGCGTGGTCATTGTCGGCGGGGGCAACGTCGGCCTTGCCGTGGCTCGCGCGCTGGAGACCCGCACCGACCGGATCCGCGCGAAGATCATCGAGAAGAACCGCGCCACCGCCGAACTGGCCGCCGACGCGCTGGAGCGCACCATCGTCCTGAACGGCGACGGGATGGACAGTGACCTCTTGATGGAAGCTTCGGTGGACCGTGCCGACGCGATCCTTGCCGTCACTGATGACGACAAGACCAACCTCCTCGTCGCGGTCCGCGCCAAGCAGGCCGGCTGTCCGATGACCATCGCGCTGGTCAATGACCCGACGCTCGCGCCCCTGATGGCGCCACTGGACATTGACGCCTATATCAACCCCCGCGCGACAACCGTCTCGTCGATCCTGCGCCACATCCGCCATGGTCGGGTGCGCGCCGTCTATTCCATCGGTGACGCCGAGGCCGAGATGATCGAGGCGCAGGTCCTCTCCACCTCGCCCCTCGCGGGCCGTCTCGTTCGCGATATCGAGTTTCCCGAAGGCGTGCTGGTCGGAGCGGTGATGAAGGGCGACAAGGTGAAGAAGCCCACCGGCGATCTTAGGATCGAGCCCGGCGACGTCATCGCCCTTTTCGCCATGGCCAAGGACGTGCCCGAGGTCGAGCGCCTCCTGCAGGTCTCGATCGACTTCTTCTGATGCTGGCCCGACTTGCAGAGCTTCCGCTTCTGGTCGTCCTTCTGGGGCTCAGCGGGGCGATCGCGCTGGTGCCCGCCCTCTACGCCTTTGGCGCGAACGATCTGAGTCATGCTCGCGATTTCCTGTATTCCGCGCTGATCCTGTTGATCGTCACCGTGATGCTCGGCATTGCAACGGCGGCCTATTCACCGCGCGATCCGGCGCGTAGCCACCTTGCCGCCCTCGTCCTTGCCTATACCGTCCTGCCCTTTGCCCTGGCGCTTCCCCTTGCCGAGGCCTTACCCGATACCACGCTGACGAACGCCTGGTTCGAGATGGTCTCCTCCTTCACCACCACGGGCGCTTCCGTCTATGCCCCCGAGCGGCTTGCCGATACCGTCCACCTCTGGCGCGCGACCGTGGGCTGGTTCGGCGGTTTCCTCATGCTTCTTGCGGCCTATGCCATCCTTGCCCCCCTGAACCTGGGCGGGACCGAGGTCGCTTCGGGCCGGGTGCCGGGGCGGGGCAGCATCGGAACCCAGCAGATCGCCCATACCGTCGATCCTGCGCAGCGGCTGACCCGCTTCGCCCTCATGCTGTTTCCGGTCTATGCCGCGCTTACTTTCCTTCTGTGGTGCGCACTTCTAATTCTGGGCGAGACCGGCATTTCTGCCGTGATCCACGCCATGGGCACGTTGTCCACCTCGGGCATCTCCGGCCAGACGGGCTTTGCCGCCTCGACGGCGGGGATCCCGGGCGAGGCTGTCGTCTTCGTCTGCTTTGTCTTCGCCATCACCCGCCGCGCGCTTCCCGGCGTCCGGCTGGCCGAGAACCGCCGCCCGCTTCTTCAGGACCCGGAGTTGCGCCTTGCTGCGCTGATCCTCCTGATCGTCACGCTGCTTCTCTTCCTGCGCCACTGGTTCATCGCCGCACGGATCGATTCCGCCGTCTCGCCCGCTGCGCTGCCGGCCCTCTGGGGCATCCTGTTCACCGCGGCGTCGTTCCTGTCGACCACCGGCTATGTTTCGGCCAACTGGCATGCCGCCGCCGACTGGTCGGGCATCGGCACGCCGGGGCTTATCCTCCTTGGGTTGGCCATCATCGGCGGCGGCACTGCGACGACAGCGGGGGGCGTCAAGCTTCTGCGCGTCTATGCGCTGCTTCGTCATGGCGAGCGCGAGCTGGAAAAGATCATCCATCCCAACTCCATCGGGCGGGGCGGGCCCGAGGCGCGCCGGATGCGCCGCGAAGGAGCGCAGTTCGCCTGGGTGTTCTTCATGCTCTTCGCCATCTCGATCTCCGTCGCGGCTGGCCTTCTGTTGCTGGCTGGCGTCGAGTTTGAACAGACGATCGTGCTGGCCATCGCCAGCCTTACCACGACCGGCCAGCTTGCCGAACTTGGCGCGGCCGAGCCCATCCTCTATGGCGACCTCTCGGACGGCGTGAAGGTGATCCTTGGCATCGCCATGGTGGTGGGCCGGCTGGAGACCCTGGCCCTTCTTGCGCTGGTCCTGCCCGGTCGCGGGCGCCGCTGAGGGCGGAGCCGCGCCGCTTAACTGGCTGATTTTTTGCGCTGGAAACTCCTGTAAAGCCGCATCATACTTGGGTTAACCCTTTCGGGCGGAATAGCCGGGGCTCAACCAAGAACGACCACGACGCGACAGTGAAGCGATAGAAAAACAAGGCACAACAACGATGGCCGCTGACAAGCAAAACCTGCAGGACGCCTTTCTCAATCATGTTCGCAAAGCCAAGGTTCCGGTGACGATCTTCCTGATCAACGGCGTCAAGCTGCAGGGCGTGATCACCTGGTTTGACAACTTCTGCGTGCTTCTGCGCCGCGATGGCCAGTCGCAGCTGGTCTACAAGCATGCGATCTCGACCATCATGCCCGGCGCGCCGATCAGCCTCTACGAAGGGGAAGACTGATCTCCCGCGACCCTCAGGATGAGGAAGACCTGATCGCTGACCGTGCCGGACAGCGGCTGCGCGACACGGCGGCGTCCGCCACACGTGCCTTTGTCCTGCATCCGGCACTGAAATCCGCGAAATCCCGTCGCCTGCCCGAACATGGTCTGGCCGAGGCCGTCGCCCTGGCCGCCGCCTTGCCGGAACTTGACGTCATCGGTTCCGAAGTCGTCCGCCTGTCCCGCGTCCATCCCGGCACGCTTCTGGGATCTGGCAAGGTCGAAGAACTGAAATCCCGGTTCGAGGCCGATCACATCGACCTCGTCCTTGTCGATGGCCAGGTCTCGCCCGTCCAGCAGCGCAATCTGGAAAAGGAATGGGGGGTCAAGCTTCTCGACCGCACCGCGCTGATCCTTGAGATCTTCGCCGACCGCGCCCGGACGAACGAAGGCGTGCTGCAGGTCGAACTTGCCGCCCTCAGCTACCAGCGCACCCGTCTGGTCCGCGCCTGGACCCACCTTGAACGTCAGCGCGGCGGCTTCGGTTTTGTCGGCGGTCCGGGCGAGACGCAGATCGAAAGCGACCGCCGCGCCATCGACGATCAGGTCATCCGCCTCAAGCGCCAGCTTGACCGGGTCGTCCGCACCCGTGAACTCCACCGCGCCGCCCGTCGCAAGGTGCCGTTCCCGCTGGTGGCGCTGGTCGGCTATACCAACGCCGGCAAGTCCACGCTGTTCAACCGGATGACCGGGGCCGAGGTGCTGGCCAAGGACATGCTCTTCGCCACGCTCGACCCGACGATGCGGGGTATTGTCCTGCCCTCCGGCCGCAAGATCATCGCCTCGGATACCGTGGGGTTCATCTCCGACCTGCCGACGCAGCTGGTCGCCGCCTTCCGCGCCACGCTGGAAGAGGTGCTGGAAGCCGACCTCATCCTGCATGTCCGTGACATCAGCCACCCCGAAAGCGCCGAACAGGCTCAGGACGTCGCCGAAATCCTTACCTCTCTCGGCGTGAAAGCCTCGGTTCCGCAGTTCGAGGTCTGGAACAAGCTGGACCTCGTCGATCCCTCCGCCCGCGCCGCCCTTGCGGTGAATGCCGAAGGCCGGAGCAATGTCTTCCCGATCTCGGCCGTCACGGGCGAGGGGGTCGAAACACTTCTCGCGGCCATTTCGCAGGCTTTCGACGAAGAGAAATCCGAGCGTTCCCTCACCTTGCCCTTTGCCGATGGCCGCAAACGGGCGTGGCTGCACGAAGAGGGCGTGGTACAGTCGGAAACGGAAACCGAGGATGGCTACCGGATTGCCGTTCGCTGGACTGCACGGCAGGAAAAACGCTACCGCGACCTCTGACCTGCGATCTTCGTGAAATCCGGCGCTAGGACGACCGAGGCCGCGCCAGCCAGACGCTGTCGCACCATTCGTCTTTCCACAACAGCGTCCGTTCCTCCCGGCGCGTCTCGCGGAACCCCAGCCTGCCCAGCAACCGCAGCGAGGCATCATTCCTCGGATCGACCTCGGCGGTCAGTTCCGGCAGGGCAGGAAAGGCGGCCTCGACATGGGCGATCACCGCCGCCATAGCCTCATGCGCCAGCCCCTTGCCCCAGTGGTCGGGATGCAGAAGGAAGCCGACCTCCGGCAGTTGCCAGGCCCCGGCCTTGCCGATGACCTCGCCGTCCTTCTCGACCAGCAGATCCAGGCTGTCCGCTGCGGGCTCGACCAGAAAGCGCAGCCAGTGCCGGGTTTCCTCCAGCGTCTCATGCTCCGGCCGCGACCAGTAGCGCATCGCCCGAGGGTTCGAAAACAGCCGATGCACTGCGTCCAGGTCATCCCAGGTCGCGGGGCGCAGTAGCAGCCGGTCGGTCCGGATCATTGGCCCTCTGGCGTCAGCACCATCACCCCCGCCGCCGCCGCATGCGCAAGCTCGGGGTCCAGCGACATCGGGATATACTCCCCCCGTCGCCACAGCTCGCCCAGGTCGTCATAGTGCCGCGACAAGGGATGCCCGGACTGCCCGGTCGCGATGATGAAGACCGAACTGTCCGGATCGGCGAAATCATAGACCCCGCGATAGCCCGCCGAATGCACGTTCTGATAGGGTTCCGGCCCTTCTCCGCGCGTGACCCCCCGCATCAGCGTATCGTCGCCGCCAGAGGTCGACTGCCGGATGTTCACGAAATACTTGATGAACGGCACATCGCCCAGCACCGGATGGTCATGTGTCGCCTGGTGGGCATCGCCCCAACGCCAGCTTTCGATGTTCGGCCCATACTTCTCGGTCAGCTCCAGCAAAGCCTCGTCCAGCGCGATCCGGGCGATGTCGGTACAGCTTTCCACCGCCGCCGACTGGATCACGTCGCACCACACGCTTGCGCCGCCCACGTTGCGATAGACCCGCTCGATGAACACCGGCGAGATATGGGTGAAGCTCTCCGACATCGCCCCCAGCTCGTCCTGGATCAGCCGCTTCATCAGCGCCCGCAACCAGGCCTCGGCGATCAGCGGCTCCGGCAGATGCTCGTTCATCTCGCCGTTCCATTCCGCCAGCAACACCAGCGCCCTTTGACGCAGCCGCTCCGGCGTGCCTTCCGGCGCCGCCTCGCCAGTGAACCACAGGTCCGCCCCGATCAGTGGCAACAGCGACCGCGCCGTCGGGTTCACCGTGTCGAGCTGCGCCTCGATGAAGCTTTCCCGCGTATGCACCTCGCGCGCCTTCATCAGCGTCAGCCAGCGCTGGATGCGCTGCGTGTCGCCCCAGTCGAAGCTGACATGATTGGGGAACGGGCGGTCCACCGTCTTGTTGTTGGTATTCCCCAACAGCCCCGAGGTCGGGTTGCGGAAACTCGGGTTCTCCTCATAGGGCAGCACCCCCTTGAACCCCACCCGCGCATCCGACCCCAGCGCCGGCAAGCGCCCCTGCGACGGATGGCCCGGATCGCGCGCGGGCAACGCCCCCATCACCTGCAGCGCGATCCCCGACCCGTCCGCCAGCATCACGTTCTGCGCCGGAGCGATCACCTTCCGCCCCGCCTCCAGCGCCTGATCCACGTTCTGCGCCCGCATCAGGGCCATCGCCCCGGAGATCGAGGTGTCCGCCCCTGACAGCGCTGTCCAGCTGACCGCCGCCACATGACCGGCGGGAGTTATCGACCCCAGGTCGTAGTGCGTCCCCGGCAGGATCGGCCCGTTCTTCGACCAGCGCAGCGTCAGCGTCACCGGCTCGGCATCCTTGACCTTGATGATCGACTGGCGGCTCTCGAACTTCGCCCAGCCCTCCGGCGTCTGGTATTCTTCCTTGTTCGCCGGGTTCAGCGCCTCAATCACCACGTCCTGATCGTCGACATAGGCCGTGGTCAGCCCCCAGCCCAGGTTTTCCGACCGCCCCACCAGCACCAGCGGCACGCCGGGGATCGTCCCCCCGATCACGCCGCCCGAAGACAGTTCCAGCCGCGCCAGATACCAGATCGTCGGTGCGGTCAGCCCCAGATGGGGATCGTTCGCCAGAAGGCTCCCCCCCGCTGCCGAGCGCCCCGGCATCGCCGCCCAGGAATTCGACGCACCCGCCATGCCCGGATCGGCAATGGGAGAGAACGGGCCTTCGGCAAGGTCCACCGGCTTCGACGACGGCTCCACCCCCGGCACCAGCGACGCATAATCGGGCAGGGCGGCAATCGCCTGGCCTGGGTCGTCCGGCAGGATGTCGGCCAACCTTTCCGGCGACAAAAGCAGCGACACCCGCGCCCGCAAGACCTCGGTCTGCAGGGCGCTGGACAGCTGCAGCGCCATCAGTTTCAGGATCGCGATTGAATCCGCCGGGGCCCAGGCGGAAATCTCCGGCTCGAACAGGAAGAACTCCGGCGCGCCGCGCCCCCGCGCGCCCTTGTTCACCTCCTCGATCCAGGCGTTCACCCCGGCCGAATAGGCCTCCAGCGCCGCCAGCGTCTCGGGGTCCTGCGCCTTCACCGACTGCAAGGCCAGCCCGTACAGGTCATAGCGCCGCATCAGCTCGTCGACCTTCACTGTCGAGGGTCCGAAAATCTCGGACAACCGCCCCTGCGCCGTCCGCCGCAGCATCGTCATCTGCCAGAGGCGATCCTGCGCATGGGCGAAGCCAAGCGCAAAGAACACGTCCTTGTCGGTCTTGCCGAAGATGTGGGGGACATTGTCGTTGTTGCGCACGATCTCGACCGGCGCGGAGATTCCCGCCACGGTGAAATCCTCGTCATAATCCACCAGAGATCGCGACAGGATGTAATAGGCCAGCAAGGCGGCAACCACGCCCAGGGCGATCAGCCCCGAGACAATCCGGATCAGCCAGCGAAAGGCGGTCAGCATTGGGGCCAGTCCATTCAGGCCTCTCCTTGACGGCGGGAAGCGGATCGGTTCCTAGTCGATGCGCCGGTGAAGGGCAATGAGAAGGGGGCGCACAGATGGCTAAGGTGGCATTTCTTGGCTTGGGAGTCATGGGGTTCCCGATGGCCGGGCATCTGGCCGCGAAGGGCCATGAGGTGACGGTCTACAACCGCTCGCCCGCAAAGGCCGAGGCCTGGGTGGGAAGGCACAAGGGCCGCTCGGCTGCCACCCCGCGGGAGGCGGCGCAGGGGGCGGAGTTCGTGATGGCCTGCGTCGGCAATGACGCGGATCTCGTCCAGGTTTGCGCCGGGCCAGACGGCGCTTTCTCCGGCATGGCGCCCGGTACGATCTTCGTCGATCATACGACCGTGTCGGCGCAGATCACCCGCACGCTGGCGGAGAAGGCCAAGGCCCTCGGCCTTTGTTTCGTCGATGCGCCGGTCTCGGGCGGGCAGGCCGGGGCAGAGAACGGCCAGCTTTCCATCATGTGCGGCGGCGATCCCGCCGACTATGCAAGGGCCGAGCCGGTGATGGCGTCCTACGCCCGCATCTGCCGCCGGATCGGCGACAGCGGGGCAGGGCAGCTTGCCAAGATGATGAACCAGATCTGCATCGCAGGCCTTATGCAGGGGCTCAGCGAGGCTCTGGCCTTCGGGCAGAAGGCGGGGCTCGACGGCGAGAAGGTGGTCGAGGTGATCTCGCAGGGCGCCGCAGGCTCCTGGCAGATGGTCAACCGCCACAAGACCATGCTGGCCGACCAGTTCGACTTCGGCTTCGCGGTGGACTGGATGCGCAAGGATCTCGGCATCTGCCTCGAAACCGCCGACGAGATCGGCGCGCGGCTCCCCGTCACCGCGCTGGTCGACCAGTTCTACAAGGATGTGCAACTGATGGGCGGCGGCAGGAACGATACGTCAAGCCTGATCCGGCGGCTGAAGTAGTTTCAACACGCATCCTTGCTCTTTTCCAGAAATACTCCCGCCGGAGGCGCCCGCCCTCTCTACCGGGCGCAGAACGTCGCGCAGGATGGGCAATCTGCCCATCTTCTCCTGGTCACGAGCGTTGCGGTACGAGGTGAGATTTCCTGAACGCCCGCAACCAGCCCGTTGAACCGGTCTGGCCTCGAAAAGCCGTCGTGCGTGGCGGGTTCAGGGGATGATCCGCGTATACTTGATCCCGCTCAGTGTTGCCCCTGCGATCAGCCCCTGCTGTCCGAAGACCAGCGCGATGACCTCATTGATCTCGGTCGACTCTTTGCCGATCGACGCGCCTTCCTCCGGGCTCGCATAGCGAATGTCCCCGCCCACTGCCCAGCCCGATCCGCGCCGGAACTTCTCCAGGGCTTCGGGGGTCATGAAGAACAGGGCATGGGCATATTGCTGCGCCCCGATCTGCAGCCCGAACGAACCCTTCGCGGCCGAGTAGTAGTCGACCGTCACCCCCTGGATCCGCAAGGCGCCGCGCCCGAAAGCTCCGCCGAACCCAAGGCCGGCCTCGGTCATCAGCGGCATGTAGAGAACGCCCGCCGCGCGGGCCGCCAGGTCGCGGGTGCCAGGATACTGGTTGAACAGGAACTCTTGCGTCGCGGTGACCCGCGCTTCGATCTGGCCCGCTCCGTTCGAGCCGATCCCGTTGTCACAGGCTGCCAGAGCGCCGGTCGCAACTACGGCCCCCGCGCCAAGCACCAGCCCGCGCCGCGTGATCAAGATATCGGTCATTGTCCGCCCTTTCATGCCTCGATGGGGTCTGAAGCGCCCCTTGCCACCAAGCTAGCCGCTTTCCGCCCATCTGTCATGTCTGTAACACCTGACCGGCGGGGCAGCGCCTAGGCTGTCAGTGTCGCGTAAAGCGCGTAATCCTCTGCCGCCACCTCACGCAGGAGGGCCTCGGTCTCGGCCGACAGATCGGTCGCACCTGAGGGCGAAACGTTCAGCCGCGGCAGGATGATCTCGCAGTCCAGACGGTCTTCGAGGAACTGCACGAAGCTGTCGATCTCCTCATAGCGGAACAGCCGGTCCACGCCCTGACCCTGCCTTGGCCGCAGGAATTTGCCCTGGCTGCCCACATCCGCGAAATCCTGCCGCTCCTCCTGGCACCAGGCGCGGACGAAATCGTCAAAGCTCATGCCCCGGGTCGATTTGCCCGCATCGGTTTCCTCGCGCTGGCGGAAGCGGTACCAGGACCCCAGCCAGTCCTTCGGCTCGCGCATCAAGGCGACCAGGGTGAACTGGTCCTTCGATGCAGCCTCCAGGAACGGCCCGATGAAGCGCCGATAGCGATGCACCGTGGTATGTTTCAGAAGCGGCGGCCGCTGGATCGACACCGCGGCCATCGATTCGAGCGCGGCCGCAATCGCCGTCGACCCGGTCTTCGGCGTGGCCAGAAACGCAAGCCTCTGCTCCCAGAACACCAGCATCTTGACCCTCAGCCCCAGATATTCCTGCTCCGCCCGGTTGTGGCGGGCATTTGTAAACCCTCCCTTAACCAAACCGCGCAAAAACTGCCACCACGAGATTTGAGTTGAAACGTTCTCTTTTTGTTTGCATAAGTGCAAGAACACTTGGGGAACACGGGTCCTGGATTGCCGCCCCCCGGCGGCTGTGAAATAAGGAGAACGACATGGCGGTGGCAAACCTCCTCGATCTTGGTGGGAAGCGGGATATGGACAAGTCGAAGGCGCTGGAAAGCGCACTCGCGCAGATCGAACGGCAGTTCGGCAAGGGCTCGATCATGCGCCTTGGCGCCGACAGCCCGGCGATGGAGATCGAATCCACCTCGACCGGATCGCTCGGCCTCGACATCGCGCTTGGCATCGGCGGATTGCCCAAGGGCCGCATCATCGAGATCTACGGGCCGGAATCCTCGGGCAAAACCACGCTGACCCTGCATGTGGTTGCCGAGGAACAGAAAAAGGGCGGCGTCTGCGCCTTTGTCGATGCCGAACACGCGCTGGACCCGCAATATGCCAAGAAGCTGGGCGTCAACCTCGATGAACTCCTGATCTCGCAGCCCGACACCGGCGAGCAGGCGCTGGAGATCGTCGACACGCTGGTCCGCTCCGGCGCAGTGAACCTTGTGGTGGTCGATTCGGTCGCCGCTCTCGTCCCGAAGGCCGAGATCGAGGGCGACATGGGCGACATGCAGATGGGGTCGCAGGCCCGCCTGATGTCCCAGGCGATGCGCAAGCTGACCGCCTCGATCGGCCGGTCGAACTGCATGGTGATCTTCATCAACCAGATCCGGATGAAGATCGGCGTGATGTTCGGCTCGCCCGAAACCACCACGGGCGGCAACGCCCTGAAATTCTACGCTTCCGTCCGCCTCGACATTCGCCGCATCGGCGCGATCAAGGACCGCGAGGAAGTCGTGGGCAACACCACCCGCGTCAAGGTGGTGAAGAACAAGGTCGCGCCGCCCTTCAAGCAGATCGAATTCGACATCATGTATGGCGAAGGCATCTCGAAGACCGGGGAACTGATCGACATCGGCGTCAAGGCCGGGGTCGTGGAGAAATCGGGCGCCTGGTATTCCTTCAAGGACGAACGCATCGGTCAGGGCCGCGAGAACGCCAAGTCCTTCCTGAAGCAGAACCCCTCCGTCGCGCTGGAGATCGAGGACAAGATCCGTGCCGCCAACGGGCTCGACTTCACCATGGCCGGTGAAGACAGCGGGGACGTGTTGGACGAGTGAGCGGTCACGCCACATATGACGAGCTGATGGCCGCGCTGCCGGGGGTGCTTGCCGCGCCCAGGACCGGCAGCGCGGTGGAGCTTCTTTGCTTCCGTCCTGGATATGGCGAACGCCGGTTTGTCGATGAACTCACGCTGACGCGCGACCAAGGCATTCCCGGCGAACGCTGGGGAACCGCGCCCTGGCTGAAACTTGAGGATGGCTCCGGTCATCCCGGCATCCAGGTCTCGATCCTGCCGCGCCGGGTGCTTGACCTCGTCTGGCGCGACCGCGGGAACACCGTTTCTCCCGGCGACACCTTTGTCTGCGATCTCGACATGACCGAGGCAAACCTGCCCGAAGGCCAGCTTCTCGCGGTCGGCACCGCCATCCTGAGCGTGTCCGAGGTGTTCAACGATAGCTGCGCCAAATGGAAGGTGCGCTACGGCGCGGATGCCTACACCTGGGTGCGCGCGCCGGAACACCGGGCCTACCGGCTGCGCGGAGTCCTGTGCAGCATCGTCGAGGACGGGGTGATCCATCTGGGCGACGCCGTCGAAGTCCTGCGCTGACGGCCTTTTTTCCTTGAGCGGAAGCCGGTGGTGGACAGGCCCGGCCCGTGGGGCTACATCGGGGGCCGACTTCCTGCTTTCTTCAAGGACCGCCCCCACATGGCCTCGCTGAACGACATCCGCTCCACCTACCTCGACTTCTTCCGACGCAACGACCACCGGGTGGTGGACAGCTCGCCCCTGGTGCCGCGCAACGACCCGACGCTGATGTTCACCAACTCGGGCATGGTGCAGTTCAAGAACCTCTTCACCGGGGTCGAGACGCGGGACTACAAGCGCGCGACGACGGCGCAGAAATGCGTGCGGGCAGGGGGAAAGCACAACGACCTCGACAATGTCGGCTATACCGCGCGTCACCATACCTTCTTTGAAATGCTGGGAAATTTCAGCTTCGGCGACTATTTCAAGGATCAGGCCATCGCCTTCGCCTGGGAGCTTTTGACCAAGGACTTCGGCCTGTCCAAGGACAAACTTCTGGTCACCGTCTACCACACCGATGACGAGGCGGCGGGAATCTGGAAGAAGGTCGCCGGCCTGTCCGATGACCGGATCATCCGCATCCCGACAGACGACAACTTCTGGCGCATGGGTCCGACCGGCCCCTGCGGCCCCTGCACGGAAATCTTCTACGACCACGGGCCACATATCTGGGGCGGCCCTCCGGGCAGCGCCGAGGAAGACGGCGACCGTTTCATCGAGATCTGGAACAACGTCTTCATGCAGAACGAACAGTTCGCCGACGGGCGGCTGGTTCCGCTGGAGATGCAATCGATCGACACCGGCATGGGGCTGGAGCGGATCGGCGCGCTTCTCCAGGGCAAGCACGACAACTACGACACCGACCTGATGCGCAGCCTGATCGAGGCCTCGGCCCATGCGACCAGCAGCGATCCCGACGGTCCGGGGAAGATCCACCACCGCGTGATCGCCGACCATCTGCGCTCGACCTCGTTCCTGATCGCCGACGGGGTGATGCCGTCGAACGAAGGTCGCGGCTATGTTCTGCGCCGGATCATGCGGCGCGCGATGCGTCACGCCCATATGCTAGGGGCGCAGGATCCGGTGATGTACCGGCTGGTTCCGGCGCTGGTGCGGCAAATGGGCGGGGCCTATCCGGAGCTGTCGCAGGCGCAGGCGCTGATCGAGGAGACGCTGAAGCTGGAAGAGACCAAGTTCAAGCAGACCCTCGACCGGGGCCTGCGGCTTCTGGATGACGAACTTGCCCGCCTGCCCGAAGATGGCGCGCTGCCGGGGGCGGCGGCCTTCAAGCTGTATGATACCTATGGCTTCCCTCTCGACTTGACGCAGGACGCGCTGCGCGAAAAGGGGCGGGAGGTCGATGTCCAGGGCTTCGACGCCGCGATGGCCGAACAGAAGGCCAAAGCCCGTGCCGCCTGGGCCGGGACGGGCGCGGCTGGCGATGCGAAGATCTGGTTCGACCTGGCCGAGGAACATGGGGTCACCGAGTTCCTTGGCTACGACACCGAAACGGCGGAAGGCGTGATCACCGCGCTGGTCCGCGACGGGGCGTCTGTCGGGCAGGCGGCCGAGGGTGAAACCGTGCAGATCGTGGTCAACCAGACCCCGTTCTACGCCGAAAGCGGTGGCCAAGTGGGCGACGCCGGGATCATCCGCACCGATACCGGCATGGCGGAAGTGAGTGACGTGAAGAAGGCCGCAGGGGTCTTCATCCACATCGGGCGCGTCACGGAAGGCACTGTTCTGAAAGGACAACCCGCGAAACTGGAAGTGTCGCACAGCCGCCGCTCCGCGATCCGGGCCAACCACTCTGCCACGCACCTTCTGCATGAAGCCCTGCGCCGGACGCTTGGCGATCATGTCGCACAACGCGGCTCGCTCAATGCGGCGGATCGGTTGCGCTTCGACTTCAGCCATTCGGCGGCGATCTCCGCGCCGGACCTTGCCACCGTCGAGGCCGAGGTCAACGCCTTCGTCCGCCAGAACGCGCCGGTCGAGACCCGGATCATGACCCCCGACGACGCCCGCGCCATCGGTGCGCAGGCGCTCTTTGGCGAAAAATACGGCGATGAGGTCCGCGTGGTGTCGATGGGCACGCTGGACGGCTCGGGCAAGGGCAGCGACGGCAGGACCTACAGCCTTGAGTTGTGCGGCGGCACCCATGTCAGGCGTACCGGCGACATCGGAGCTATGGTGCTTCTGTCGGAAAGCGCCTCCTCTGCCGGTGTCCGCCGGATCGAAGCTTTGACAGGACAGGCGGCGCTGGATCACCTGCGCCAGCAGGATGCGCGCCTCAACGACATCGCGGCGATCCTCAAGGCCCCGGCAGTTGAGCTTGCCGACCGAGTGCAGGCGCTGTTCGATGAACGCAAGGCGCTGGCGAACGAGGTGGCGCAACTGCGGCGCGAGGTGGCGATGGGTGGCAAAGCCGCTGGCCCGGACGCCAAGGAAATCAATGGGGTGAAGTTCGTTGCTCAAGTGCTTTCCGGGGTTTCCGGCAAGGATCTTCCCGCACTGATCGACGAGATGAAGGCCCGGCTAGGGTCTGGTGCGGTGCTGCTGATCGCCGACACCGGCGCCAAGCCTGCCGTGGCCGCGGGTGTCACGCAGGACCTGACCGGCAAGCTCTCCGCTGTCACGCTGGTGAAAGCGGCGGCCGAGGCGATGGGCGGCAAGGGCGGCGGTGGCCGTCCCGACATGGCGCAGGCCGGAGGGGCCGACATTGCCCAGGCCGACGCCGCAATCAGGGCGGCCGAAGCCGCGATAGGAGCCTGACATGCCAACCGCCCTCTGGATTGCCCATGTCCATGTCACCGATGTCGAGGCTTACGGCCGTTACGCAAGGGGCGCGACCGAGGCCATCGCGGCCCATGGCGGCGTTTTCCTTGCCCGGGGTGGGCGCTATGTGCAGCTGGAAGGCAACGACCGGCCGCGCAATGTGGTGGCCCGCTTCCCGAGCCTTGAACGGGCGGTGGAGTGCTACAACTCGCCCGCCTATCAGGCCGCCCTTGCCCATGCGAAGGGGGCATCCGTGCGCGACCTGATGGTCGTCGAGGAGGTCGAGTAGGGAATTCCCGCTCATCTTGCCTTGAATTGACTGGATTTTCTCTCCCGGCCCCGGCGATTTCTGCTAGACTTCGGCGAAAAGAAGGGCCGGGCAGATGATCCATTCCACCAGAGGGGCAGCCTGATGTGTCGCTGGGCCGCCTATACCGGCGCGCCGATCTTCCTGGAGGAGATCGTCAGCCGCCCCGGTCACTCGCTCATCCACCAAAGCCATTGCGCGACGCAGTGCCACAGCGCGATCAACGCTGACGGCTTCGGCATCGCCTGGTATGGCGCAAGGCCGGAACCGGGGCTCTTCCGCGACGTCCTGCCGGCCTGGTCGGACCCGAACCTGAAAAGCCTGACCGCGCAGGTCCAGTCGCATCTCTTCCTCGCCCATGTCCGCGCTTCGACCGGCACCGCGACAAGCCGCAACAACTGCCATCCCTTCACCCACGGCCGGTGGAGCTTCATGCACAACGGCCAGGTCGGCGGCTATGATACGTTCCGCCGCGACGCCGACATGATGATCCCCGAGGCGCTTTATCCGCACCGCAAGGGTGCCACCGACAGCGAGGCGCTGTTCCTGGTGGCTTTGGCCGAGGGGCTGGATGACGATCCGTGCGGCGCGCTGGAACGGGCGGCGGCCCGGTTCATCCGGCTCGCGCGGGACAAGGGGCAGGGGCCGCATCTGCGGATGACGGCGGCGCTGTCGGACGGACAGCGCCTTTACGCCGTGCGCTATGCCACCGACGATGCGGCGCCCTCGCTCTATCACCGCTGGTCGGATACGCGGCAGGGCCGGGCCGTCGTCTCCGAACCGCTGGAGGCGGAAGAGGGCGGCTGGGAGGAAGTGCCGCCCTACAGTTTCTGCACTTTCGACGGCGACACCGCGATGGTCGAGGATTTCCTGCCCTGCCGTCTGGCCGCTGCGGCGTAGGGTGGGCAATTTGCCCACCATTCTTTTGCAAAGGACGTGGGCAGATTGCCCACCCTACTCCTTGCGCGAGGCGCGCTTGCGTTCGTTCGGGTCCAGTTCCCGCTTGCGCAGGCGGATGACCTTTGGCGTCACCTCGACCAGCTCGTCGTCGTCGATATAGGCGATCGCCTCTTCCAGGCTCATCTTGATATGCGGGGTCAGACGCACAGCCTCGTCCGTACCGCTGGCGCGGACGTTGGTCAGTTTCTTGCCCTTCAGCGGGTTGACCTCAAGGTCGTTGTCGCGGGAATGCTCGCCGATCAGCATGCCGGTATAGACCTGTTCCTGCGGCCCGATGAACATCCGGCCGCGGTCTTCCAGGTTCCACAAGGCATAGGCCACCGAGACCCCGGCCTCAGTCGAGATCAGCACCCCTTGCCGCCGTCCCTGGATCGGGCCCTTGTGCGGTGCCCAGCCGTGGAAGATGCGGTTCAAGACGCCAGTGCCGCGCGTGTCGGTCAGGAACTGGCCCTGATAGCCGATCAGCCCGCGCGAGGGGACATGGGCGATGATCCGGGTCTTGCCGACGCCAGCGGGCTTCATCTCCACGAGGTCGCCCTTGCGCTCACCCGTCAGCTTATCGATCACCGCGCCGGAATATTCGTCATCCACGTCTACGATGACTTCCTCGATCGGCTCGTTCCGGACCCCGTCAACCTCTTGCATGATCACGCGCGGACGCGAGATCGACAGCTCAAAGCCCTCGCGGCGCATGTTCTCGATCAACACGCCCATCTGGAGTTCGCCCCGGCCAGAGACCTCGAAAGCCTCGCCACCGGGGGTGTCGGCGATCTTGATGGCGACGTTCTGCTCGGCTTCTTTCATCAGCCGATCGCGGATGACGCGGGACTGCACCTTGCTGCCGTCGCGCCCGGCAAGCGGGGAGTCGTTGATGCCGAAGGTCACGGTGATGGTCGGCGGGTCGATCGGCTGGGCGGGAAGGGCCGTGTCGAGGTCCAGCGCGCAAAGCGTATCGGCCACGGTGGCCTTGGTCATGCCGGCCAGCGTCACGATGTCACCGGCGACTGCCTCGTCGATCTGGGTCTGGCTGAGGCCACGGAAGGCGAGGATCTTCGTCACGCGGAACTGCTCGATCCGGTCGCCGTTGCGCGACATGGCCTTCAGCGAGGTGCCGGTGGCGATCCGTCCGCTTTCGACCCGGCCGGTGAGGATGCGCCCCAGATAGGGATCGGCGGAAAGCGTGGTCGCCAGCATGGCGAAGGGTTCGTCCTGCCGGGCAATCTGCGCCGGGGCGGGAACATGGCGGACGATCAGATCGAAGAGGGCCGACAGGTCCTTGCGCGGCCCGTCCAACTCGGCATCCGCCCAGCCAGAACGGCCCGAGGCATAGACATGCGGGAAATCCAGCTGATCGTCGTCCGCGCCAAGGTTGGCGAAGAGGTCGAAGACCTCGTTCAAGGCACGGTCGGGCTCGGCATCGGGCTTGTCGACCTTGTTCAGGACGACGATGGGCCGCAGGCCGAGGGCAAGGGCCTTGGTCAGCACGAACTTGGTCTGCGGCATCGGACCTTCTGCGGCATCTACCAAAAGGCAGACACCGTCCACCATCGACAGGATCCGCTCCACCTCGCCGCCGAAATCGGCGTGGCCGGGGGTGTCGACGATGTTGATCCGCGTCCCGTTCCATTCCACCGAGGTGCATTTCGCAAGGATGGTGATCCCGCGTTCGCGTTCGATGTCGTTCGAATCCATGGCGCGTTCGGAAACCGCCTGGTTGTCGCGGAACGCCCCCGACTGTTTGAGAAGCTCGTCCACGAGGGTGGTCTTGCCGTGGTCGACGTGGGCGATGATCGCGATGTTGCGCAGTTCCATGGGGTCCGGGTCCTGAGAAGGTTGGCGCGGCCTTACAGGGTTTTCGGAGGCGTGGCCAGAGGGCAGAAGGCACCGCGCGCGGCGCTGTTTTCTGATGTAGAAAAATCAATGACTTGGCTGCGGGCGTTCAGGGTTTGTTAACCTCTGTCCGCACACCTCAGGCCGCAATATAGCGGTCGCGGCGGTGGTTCACGGCGAGGAAGAGGGAGAACACCGCAGCGCCGAGGAAGCTGTAGGCCAGGGTGTCGAGCGGCAGGATCAGTGCTGCAAGGCCAAAGATCAGCACGTCGGACAGCAGCTGCGCGTGGCCTGCGGGAAAGCCGGTGCGGTCCTGCAATTCAAGCCAAAGGACCGAGAGCCCGCCGAAACTGCCGCCGTGGCGGATGGCGGCGAGGGCGGCGATGCCGAAGAGAAGTCCGAAAAGAATGGCGGCAAGGGTGGGCTCGATCCGCCCAAGCTCCAGCCAGTTTGGCAGCACAGCGACCAGCCCGGAAAGCGCCGCCGTAGTGACAAGGGTCCGTAGAGCAAATCGCCGCCCCATGCGTTTCCAGGCAAGGCCGAGGAACGGCAGCGTCACCGCGAAATAGACCGCCGGAAAGGGCAGGCCCGTGGCATGGGCGATCAGAACGGCAAGGCCGGTCGTTTGCCCGGTGACAAAGCCCATATGGGTCAGGATATGCATGCCCAGCCCCGCCATCGTGACGCCAAAGGCGATCCCCTGCACGTCGTCCACAGGCGAGTGTCGCGGACGGTTGGAGATCTGGTCGGGACGGTCGGGCATCTGCGCCTCCGGGTTGCAACTACGGCATATACTCTGACCTAAATAATGTCAATAAGACTGACCTAAAATGTGGCGGCAGAAAAAAGGGCCGGAGGTCGCCCCCCGGCCCTGTCGCAAGGTAGGGTGGGCGATATCGCCCACCCTACGCCGATCCTGGAAGCATCAGCCCTTCAGCGCCTTGCCGAGATACTCGTCCACCTTCTCCAGATAGCCCATGGTGGTCAGCCACTTCTGGTCCGGCCCGACCAGCAGCGCCAGATCCTTGGTCATGAAACCGGCCTCGACGGTGTCGACGGTGACCTTCTCCAGCGTGGTGGCAAAGCGCATCAGCGCCTCGTTGTTGTCCAGCTTCGCGCGGTGCTTCAGGCCCCCGGTCCAGGCGTAGATCGAGGCGATGGAGTTGGTCGAGGTCTGCTTGCCCTTTTGATGCTCGCGGAAATGGCGGGTCACGGTGCCATGCGCGGCCTCCGCTTCAACGATCTTGCCATCGGGCGTCATCAGCACCGAGGTCATCAGGCCCAGCGAGCCGAAGCCCTGCGCCACGATGTCGGATTGCACGTCGCCGTCATAATTCTTGCAGGCCCAGACATAGCCGCCCGACCATTTCAGCGCCGAGGCGACCATGTCGTCAATCAGCCGGTGTTCGTAGGTCAGCCCGCGCTTCTTGAACTCTTCGGCGAATTCGGCGTCGAAGACCTGCTGGAAGATGTCCTTGAAGCGGCCGTCATAGGCCTTGAGGATGGTGTTCTTGGTCGAGAGATACACCGGAACATTGCGCACGAGGCCGTAGTTCAGCGAGGCGCGGGCGAAATCGGTGATCGAGTCGTCGAGGTTGTACATCCCCATGTAGACGCCCGACGAAGGCGCGGAATAGACGTCACGCTCGATCACGGTGCCGTCGTCGCCGACGTATTTCATCGTCAGCTTGCCCTTGCCGGGGAAGCGGAAGTCGGTGGCGCGGTACTGGTCGCCAAAGGCATGGCGGCCGACGATGATCGGCTGGGTCCAGTGCGGCACGAGGCGGGGCACGTTTTTGCAGATGATCGGCTCGCGGAAGATCACGCCGCCAAGGATGTTGCGGATGGTGCCGTTCGGGCTTTTCCACATCTGCTTCAGGCCGAATTCCTCGACCCGCTGCTCGTCGGGGGTGATCGTCGCGCATTTGACGCCGACGCCGTATTTCTGGATCGCATGGGCTGCATCGACGGTGATCTGGTCGTCGGTGCGGTCCCGCTCCTCGATCCCGAGGTCGTAATATTTCAGGTCGATGTCGAGATAGGGCAGGATCAGCTTCTTCTTGATGAAGTCCCAGATAATCCGGGTCATCTCGTCGCCATCAAGCTCGACGACGGGGTTGGCTACCTTGATCTTCGACATGCGGTCCTCCTGTCGGGATTCGTTGCGGGCGGTCTTAGCGGAAAAGAACGGGCTTGGGAAGTGCGGTATGCGATTGTATACCGAAGGAGCTTCAAGCCTGCGGAAGTTTGCGGTCTGGTCTGGTCAGCCACGCAAGAACAAGCGCCAGCGGTAAGGAAATTGCGACGCCCGCGAGCAGGTGGCCGATTTCCGGAAATGGCCCCTTGCTATCGCAATACACCGCGTTTACCGGCCCGGCGAGCCCATAGAGCGTGGCAGCGGTCAAGGTCATGGCACCGATCATAACGACTTGCCTGGTCTTTCCTTGCCTTGGCCCGACAAGGAAAAGGTAGGGCAGGAACGGTGCGGCAGAGGAAAGCATCAGGTCCGAACTCCACCGCCATCGCCCAAGCAGTTCGGTCAAGCCAATGTTCCAGCCCGGACCAGTTTGGAAGCAGACGTCGCTCCACGAAGCGAAAAAGCGCTGGGATAGTGACCAGACCATCAGGCTGCCAAGCACAAAGACCAGAAGACCAAATGCCGTCCGGATCACGCGAAGAAGCTACGAGACTTGTCTCGCACCCAGTCCCACAACCGTGGCGCGCCCTTGGCGATCTTCATACCAACGCGGGCCTCAAGCTGCTCGAACGTGACGTTGTAGGTTGTCCAGGTCCCGCCACCCGACATCAGGTTGGCCATCACCGGCTGCACGCGGTCGAGCGATTTGGCAAAACGGGCGTCGGGGCTTTCCGCCGCCTCGAACTCTTCCCAGAGCGCGCGGAGGCTGGTGCGGAGGTCGGGGGGCAGCAGTCCGAAGATGCGGTCGGCAGCCTTCGCCTCCGCGGCTTGCGTCTCGGCACTGCCATGTGCGGTGCCGTTCTGCGAATGGATTGGCACGTCGCCGACGTCGATTTCCACCAGATCATGCAGCAGCAGCATCCGGATCACCCGGTCGACATTCACCCCCGGCCCGGCCTGATCGGCCAGCACCAGCGCGTAAAGCGCCAGATGCCAGGAATGCTCGCCGGAGTTCTCGGGCCGCGACCCATCGACCAGCGTGGTCGCGCGCAGGACGGATTTCAGGCGGTCGGCCTCGTTCAGAAAGGCGAACTGGGACTCAAGCCTTTCGGTCAATGGCCCGATCCGGTGAACTCTTCCACCGGCGGCACGTCGGGCGCCACGGTGCCACCCCGTTTGGCGGCCAGCAAAGCCTCAAGATATTCGCGGCCCCGGCGTTCGGCCAGCCGGACCCGGATCGAGGTCATATAGGCCTCCTGAAAGGTCGGCGAGGCGGCCAGGAGGACCTGGCTGACCTTTTCGTACAGCCGGTCATCGCCCAGTTCGATCTCGGCGGCCAGAACGTCATCGGCCAGCTTGTCGGCCATCTCCTGCAAGGTGGACATCAGCGGGTGCCCTCGGTCATCCGGCGGCGGACGTAGTCCGAGACCGTCTGGATCATCGGCTTCATATGGGCTTCCTCGTCCTTGAAGAAGTGGTCCGCTCCCTCGATCTCGGTGTGGGTAATGGTGATGCCCTTCTGCTCGTGCAGCTTGTTGACCAGCGTCTTGGTGTCCTTGGGCGGCGCGACCTTGTCAGCAGTGCCGTTGATGATCAGGCCCGAGGAGGGGCAGGGCGCGAGAAAGGAGAAGTCGTAGAGGTTGGCGGGCGGGGCGACCGAGACGAAACCGGTGATCTCGGGCCGCCGCATCAGCAGCTGCATGCCGATCCAGGCACCGAAGCTGAACCCCGCGACCCAGCACTGCTTGGAGTTCTGGTTCATCGCCTGCAGGTAGTCGAGCGCCGAAGCCGCGTCGCTGAGTTCACCGATCCCCTGGTCATATTCGCCCTGCGACCTTCCGACGCCGCGGAAGTTGAACCGCAACACGGTAAAACCAAGGTTGTAGAATGCGTAATGCAAGTTGTAGACGACCTTGTTGTTCATCGTCCCGCCATAGGCCGGATGGGGATGCAGCACGATGGCGATCGGGGCGTCGCGGTCCTTTTGCGGGTGGTAGCGGCCCTCAAGGCGTCCATCGGGGCCGGCAAAGATGACTTCGGGCATTGCACTCTTCTCATGCGGGAGCGATTTCTTGACGCTTTCGCTCGGATAAACTAGAACCGTTCTAAAGCGGCGGGAACCGACTTTTCGGGGCTTGACTGAGGTAATGCCGCCTGCGCGCGGCGTCAATGCGGTTGCGATTCCCCGGACCGGGGCAGGAGGCGGAGATGAAGCTCTCGACCAAGGGCCGCTATGCGATGGTGGCGCTGGCGGACCTGGCACTTTCCGAGGCGAAGGCTGGGGGAGAGGATCTGGTCTCGCTGGCCGCGATATCGAAGCGGCAGGACATCTCGCTGCCCTATCTGGAGCAGTTGTTCGTCAAGCTGCGCCGCGCCGGGCTGGTTGAGGCGGTGCGGGGCCCGGGCGGTGGCTACAAGCTGGCCCGGAGCCCGAACGACATCCGCATTTCCGAAGTAATGGAGGCGGTCGAGGAAACCGTGGACGCGATGCACACCGGGGCGGGGGCCTCTGGCGGCCTGTCGGGGTCGCGCGCGCAGTCGCTGACCAATCGCCTTTGGGAAAGCCTGTCGGCCAACGTCTATGTCTTCCTGCATCAGGTGCGGCTGTCGGACGTGGTGAAGAACGATCTGACACCCTGCCCGGCGGTGCCCTCGCTGTTCCGCGTGGTCGATGAGCATGACTAGGCTCTACCTCGACTGGAACGCGACCGCGCCCCTCCGCCCCGAGGCGAAGGCGGCGATGGTCGCGGCGATGGAACTGGTGGGCAACCCCTCGTCCGTCCATGCCGAGGGGCGGGCGGCGAAATCGCTCTTGGAGAAGTCGCGCGCGAAGATCGCGGCGGCGCTCGGGGCCGAGGGGGCGGATATTGTTTTCACCTCCGGCGCGACCGAGGCGGCAGCGCTGGCCTGCGCGGGGCGCGGGCTCGTCTGCGCGGCAGTGGAGCATGACGCGGTGGCGGCATGGTGTGAGTCTTCGCTGCCGGTGGACGGTCAGGGCAGGGTGGCGGTTGGCGACCCGACCCGCACGGCGCTGCAACTGGCCAACTCCGAGACCGGGGTGATGCAGGAGCTGCCAGCGGGCCTTGCGGTCAGCGACCTGACGCAGGCCTTCGGCAAGGTGCCCTTCGCCTTCAACTGGCTGGGCTGCGAGATGGGGCTGATCTCGGCGCACAAGCTGGGCGGACCGAAGGGCATTGGCGCACTGGTGGTGCGGCAGGGGGTCGAGGTGCCGCCGCAGATGAAGGGCGGCGGGCAGGAGATGGGCCGCCGCGCCGGGACCGAGAACCTGATCGGCATCGCCGGTTTCGCCGCCGCCGCCGAGGCCGCCGCGCGGGATCTGGCCAATGGGGTCTGGGATGAGGTCGCAGAACTTAGAAATATTCTAGAATTGCAGTTGTCGGCTGCGGCAATTGAGACTATTTCAGTCGGGAATGGTTCGCCTAGATTGCCGAACACGCTTTGCCTGATTGCGCCCGGCTGGAAGGGCGAGACGCAGGTGATGGCGATGGACCTTGCCGGGTTTGCGGTGTCCGCAGGCTCGGCCTGTTCCTCCGGCAAGGTGCGGGCCAGCCGCGTCCTGACGGCGATGGGGTTCAGCGAAACCCTGGCCGCACAGGCGATCCGGGTCTCCATCGGCCCGGGGGTGAGACAAGACGACGTGCTGCGGTTTGGCGATGCCTGGACCGCCGCCTATGCCAAGGCCCGCGCGCGGGCCGCCTGAAAGGAAGACGCCGATGACCGCCGTTCTGGACACCACCGAGACCGCCGCCGCTGTCGAGGTTCGCGACGGAGTCGACCGCGAGACGATCGAGACCGTGCAGGCGATGGCCGGCAAATACAAGTACGGCTGGGAAACCGAGATCGAGACGGAATACGCGCCGAAGGGCCTGTCGGAAGACATCGTCCGCCTGATCAGCGAGAAGAACGGCGAGCCGGAGTGGCTGCTCGACTGGCGGCTGGCGGCCTACCGGCGCTGGCAGAAGATGGAAGAGCCCCGCTGGGCCATGCTGAACTACCCGGAAATCGACTATCAGGACCAGTATTACTACGCCAAGCCGAAGAGCATGGCGGCAAAGCCGAAGTCGCTGGACGAGGTCGACCCGAAGCTTCTGGCGACCTATGCCAAGCTTGGGATTCCGCTGAAGGAACAGATGCTTCTGGCCGGAGTTGAAGGTGAGGCCGAGCCGCGCAAGGTCGCGGTGGACGCGGTCTTCGACAGCGTTTCGGTCGGGACCACGTTCAAGGCGGAACTGGCGAAGGCCGGGGTGATCTTCTGCTCGATCTCGGAAGCGGTGCGCGAACATCCCGAGCTGGTGAAGCAGTATCTGGGCAGCGTGGTGCCGCCGACCGACAACTTCTTTGCGACGCTGAATTCGGCGGTCTTCTCGGACGGCTCCTTCGTCTACATCCCGAAGGGCGTGCGCTGCCCGATGGAACTGTCGACCTATTTCCGCATCAACGCCGAGAATACCGGCCAGTTCGAGCGCACCCTGATCGTGGCCGACGAAGGCTCCTATGTCAGCTACCTGGAGGGTTGCACCGCGCCCAAGCGCGACACCAACCAGCTGCATGCTGCGGTGGTCGAGATCGTGATCCTGAAGGATTCCGAGGTGAAATATTCCACGGTGCAGAACTGGTATCCGGGCGACGAGAACGGGGTCGGCGGGATCTACAACTTTGTCACCAAACGGGCCGATTGCCGGGGTGACCGGGCCAAGGTGATGTGGACGCAAGTGGAAACCGGCTCGGCGATCACCTGGAAATACCCGTCCTGCATCCTGCGCGGCGATGACAGCCAGGGCGAGTTCTACTCCATCGCCATCGCCAACAACGCCCAGCAGGCCGATACCGGGACCAAGATGGTCCACCTTGGCAAGCGCACGAAGTCGCGCATCGTGTCGAAGGGGATCAGCGCGGGTAGGGCGCAGAACACCTATCGTGGGCTCGTCTCCATGCACCCCAAGGCCAAGGACAGCCGCAACTATACCCAATGTGACAGTCTCCTGATCGGCGACAAATGCGGGGCGCATACCGTGCCTTACATCGAAGTGCGCAACAATTCCTCGCGCGTCGAGCATGAGGCGACGACCTCCAAGGTGGACGACGACCAGCTGTTCTACTGCCGCTCGCGCGGGATGGACGAAGAGGAAGCGGTCGCCCTGGTGGTGAACGGCTTCTGCAAGGAGGTCCTGCAAGCCCTGCCGATGGAATTCGCGATGGAGGCTCAGAGCCTGGTCGCGATCAGCCTGGAAGGCTCGGTTGGCTGACCAATGGACTGCGCGATTGCAATGGTGAAACCGGATTCGGAACGGCCAAAGGCCGCGCCGATTTCAGCCTTGCGCTTGACCAGCCCTCACCGGACGGAGCAGCCGTCCCGCGACGGGGGATGAGCATGGACCAGCAATCCGTCAAGTCCGCGCCAGAGCCGGAGGCCGACACGTCGATCCCGAGCTTCGGGCTGACCTTCGGCCCTGAGGAAAGCGAACTCCTCTGCCGCTACTACGAAGCCGCCGATACGATCCTGGAATATGGCAGCGGCGGGTCTACTGTCCTGGCGGCCGAACTTGGCCGCACCGTGATCAGTGTGGAAAGCGACAGGGACTGGGCCGAGCGCATCGCCGCATTTCTGCAGCCGATCTCGGACAAGGCGATGATCCACTACGCGGATGTCGGCCGGACGGGGGAATGGGGCGTGCCGGTGAAATCGCGCGAGTACCGAAAGTTCCACGGCTATGCGCTTTCGGTCTGGGACCGCCCGGATTTCGTCGAGCCCGACCTGGTGCTGATCGACGGCCGCTTCCGCGCGGCCTGCCTCGTTGCGGTCATGCTGCGCGCGAAGGCGCCCGTCACGGTTCTTTTCGACGACTACAAGACCCGGCGTTATTACCGCGACGTGGAACGCCTGGCCCGCAAGGAAGAAATGGTCGGCCGCATGGCCCGCTTTACCGTCACCCCCGGCGCGATCCCGCCCGAGATGGCCACCCAGGCCATCGGCTGGTTTACCGATCCGCGCTGACGAAGAGGAAAGAAAATGCTGGAAATCAATAACCTGCACGTCAAACTTGAAGAGGAGGACAAGGTGATCCTCCGCGGCGTCGACCTGAAGATCGGCGCGGGCGAGGTGCATGCGATCATGGGGCCGAACGGGTCGGGCAAATCGACTTTGTCCTATGTCCTGTCGGGCCGCGACGGCTATGAGGTGACGGAAGGCTCGGCCACGCTCGACGCGCAGGAACTCCTGGAGATGGAGCCCGAGGAACGCGCCGCTGCCGGTCTGTTCCTGGCTTTCCAGTATCCGGTCGAAATTCCGGGTGTCGGCAACATGACCTTCCTTCGCACGGCGCTGAACGCGCAGAAGAAGGCACGCGGCGAGGCGGAAGTCAGCGCCGGCGATTTCCTGAAACTGGTGCGTGAGAAGGCCAAGACCCTGAAGATCGACGCCGAGATGCTGAAGCGCCCGGTCAACGTCGGCTTTTCCGGCGGCGAGAAGAAGCGCAACGAAATCCTGCAGATGGCGATCCTTGAGCCGCGCATGTGCATCCTGGACGAGACGGATTCCGGCCTCGACGTGGATGCGATGAAACTGGTCTCGGACGGGGTGAACGCGCTGCGCAGCGCGGGGCGGTCCTTCCTGGTCATCACGCACTACCAGCGGCTTCTCGACCATATCCGCCCGGACGTGGTTCACATCATGGCGGGCGGACGCATCGTCAAGACCGGCGGGCCGGAACTGGCGCTCGAAGTCGAGACCAACGGCTATGCCGACATCCTGGACGAGGTGGGCTGATGGCACTGCCGCAGGCAAGGGAAGACGCGTTGCAGGCGCGGCTCGCGGCGCTTCCGGCGCTGTCGGGCAAGGGTTGGCTGGCGACGGCGCGAAGTGACGCCCTGACCCGTTTGCAGGCGATGGGCCTGCCCGCCCGGCGCGACGAATACTGGCGCTACACCGATCCCGCCAGCCTGAATGTCGCCGAGGCTCCGCTGGCGCACCGCTTCGATGCGACGGATGAGGCCGCGCCCTTCGACGGCATGGACCGGCTGAAGATCGTCTTCGTAGATGGCGTGTTCGATCCGGTAGCCTCGGATGACCTGACGCTTGCGGGAGTGACCATCGAACGGCTCTCCAGAGCCGGCGAGGCAGACATCCATTGGGCGCAGGGTCTTTACGGTGTCTTGGAGACACGCGGCCAGTCCCCGGTTGCCCGACCGTTCGCCGCGCTCAATTCGGCCTTCGCGACCGATGGTGTGCTGATCCATGTCACGGGTCGGGCGGCCAAGCCGGTGTCCCTGATTTATGTCCATGAATCCGAGACTTCCGATGCGATCCTGCATCATTGCGTGAAGCTGGAGCCGGGGGCGGAGCTGACGCTGCTGGAAAACGGCCCCGCCGCCGCCCGCTTTTCGAAGGTGCTGGAGGTGGAGGTCGCCGACGGAGCGCAATTCCATCACATCCGCATTCAGGGCCGCGACCATGAACGTCGCGCAGTGACGCATGTCTTCGCGCGGTTGGGCGTGAAGTCCGAGATGCGGTCCTTCACGCTGACCGCGAACGGGCGGCTGACCCGCAACGAGGCGGTGATCGAATTGACCGGGGACGAGGGCCGTGCCCATGTGGCCGGGGCCACCGTGGGCGACGGGGATTTCCTGCACGACGACACCGTCTTCATCACCCATGCGGCCGAGGCCTGCGAAAGCCGCCAGGTCTTCAAGAAGGTGCTGATGAACGGGGCGACCGGCGTGTTCCAGGGCAAGATCCTGGTGAAGCCCGGCGCGCAGAAGACCGACGGCTACCAGATCAGCCAGTCGCTGCTTCTGGACGAGGACAGCCAGTTCCTTGCCAAGCCCGAGCTGGAAATCTACGCCGACGATGTGAAATGCAGCCACGGCTCCACCTCCGGCGCCATCGACGAGACCGCGCTGTTCTACCTTCGCTCGCGCGGGGTGCCGCGTCGGTCGGCACAGGCGCTGCTGGTGCTGGCCTTCCTGGCCGAGGCAATCCAGGAAATCGCCGACGAGAATATCGCCGAGGACATCCGCGCACGGCTGGAACGCTGGCTGGCACGGCATGGGACCAAGGGATAAGACCGGATGAGGGGTAGGGGATGACGGTCTCGACCGACCTTGTCGCCACCTGGCGGCATCCGCGCCGGATTCTGCGCCAGCATCTTGCACGCGGGCCGTCCGAGCCCTTTGTCCTGTCTTTCCTCCTCGTTTTCCTCGCGCTTGCCTTCATCGGCCAGTGGCCCGTCGCCGCGCGCGAGGCCTTTCTGGCCGGCGAGCCTTCGGCTTCTCCCCGGATCCTGGCGCGGGCGCTGGCGGTGCTGGCCACGATCCCGCTCTGGTATGGTCTTGCTGCCCTTGGCCACCTTGCCGCGCGGGCCATGGGTGGGCAGGGGTCGTGGTATGCTGCACGCGTGGCGCTGTTCTGGGCGCTGGCTGCCGTCGGGCCGCTGATGCTGTTGCAGGGCCTCGTCTCCGGCATGATCGGCCCCGGCCCGGCGCTGACGGCTGTCACCCTTGGCATCGGTGTGGCGTTTCTCTGGCTCTGGGGCACGCTTCTGCACGAGGCGGAAACGGGGGCCGCGCTGACATGAGCCCTCACTCCACCCTGGGTGACCGCATCAGCGCGCTGGCGGTCCTGACGCTGCAGGACCCGCGGCAGGCTGCCCGGACGCTCTTGGCCGAAGGCGTGCCCCTGCGGGCGCGAACGGCGGGGCTTTTGCTGGTCGCGGTCGTTTCGGCGCTGCTCGCCAGCCTTCAGCTCGGCACCGGCCGGCAGGGGCTGGACCCGTTCAGCGCCTTCATGCTGGCCAGCCCGTTCCGCGCGGCGGTCGTGCAATGGCTGTTCCTGGCCCTGTCGGTCGTGCTGATCCACCGCGTCGGCCGGGCCTTCGGCGGGCGCGGAGCCCTTGCCGATGCGCTTCTCATCGTTGTCTGGCTGCAGCTCTTGACGCTGGTGCTGCAGGTTCTGCAACTGGTCGCCAGCCTGATCGCGCCGCCCCTGGCCGGGGTCATCGGGCTTGGCGGCTTTGTCCTGTTCCTCTGGCTGATGACCGCCTTCATCGCCGAACTGCACGGCTTTGCCTCGCGCGGGCTGGTGTTCCTGGGCATGGTGCTGACCGCCATCGCCACCGGGCTGGTCCTCGGCACCGCCCTGATCCTTCTTTTCGGACCGGAGACCTTTGCCGATGTATGACGTCCAGGAGATCCGTGCCGATTTCCCGATCCTCGCGCGGCAGGTGAACGGCAAGCCGCTGGTCTACCTAGACAATGGCGCCTCGGCGCAAAAGCCGCAGGTGGTGATCGACGCGGTGACGCGGGGTTATTCGCAAGAATATGCGAATGTTCACCGGGGCTTGCACTATTTGTCGAACCTCGCGACCGAGAAATACGAAGCCACCCGTGGCACCATCGCCCGCTTCCTGAACGCTGCGTCGGAACACGAGATCGTCTTCACCACCGGCACGACCGAGGCGATCAACCTTGTCTCCTACGCCTGGGCCGCCCCGCGCCTGCAGGCGGGCGACGAGATCGTCCTCAGCATCATGGAGCATCACGCCAACATCGTGCCCTGGCATTTCCTGCGCGAACGGCAGGGGGTGGTGCTGAAATGGGTGGACGTGGACGCGAACGGCGACCTTGACCCCCAGGCGGTGCTGGACGCCATCGGGCCGAAGACGAAACTGGTTGCCGTGACCCATATGTCGAACGTCCTTGGCGCCGTGGTCGACGTGGCCGCGATCTGCAAAGGCGCGCGGGACAAGGGCGTTCCGGTGCTGGTCGACGGAAGCCAGGCCGCCGTCCACATGCCGGTCGATGTGCAGGCCATCGGTTGCGACTTCTACGCCATCACCGGGCACAAGCTCTACGGCCCCTCCGGCTCCGGCGGGATCTGGATCCGCCGCGAGCGCCAGGCCGAGATGCGGCCCTTCATGGGCGGTGGCGACATGATCCGCGAGGTTACGCGCGACAATGTGACCTGGGCCGACCC
>JAFLCY010000033.1:22078-35213 GCA_017303485.1 Rhodobacterales bacterium | reverse complement strand
CGCGATGTCGTTCTCGCGCACGATCACCTTGACGTGGCCGCCACCCTCGAGTCGACCGAACAGCAGCTCTTCCGCGAGCGGCTTCTTGATCTTCTCGCGGATCAGCCGGTTCATCGGTCGCGCGCCCATCAGGCGGTCGTAGCCGTTCTCGGCGAGCCAAGCGCGAGCCTCGGGCGACACTTCCATCGTGACCTTCTTCGCGTCGAGCTGGCTTTCGAGCTCGACGAGGAACTTGTCGACGCAATAGACATAGATCGGGTTGTAGTAGCCCATCAGCACGATGGGGGTGTCCTCGTCCGTCTTGCGGAATTCCTTCACCAGTTTCAGGGTCTTCTTCATGGTCTGGCCGGCGGCCAGCGCGCGCTGGCCAGCGGCCTGAATGGTGGGGCCATCGGCCATCGGATCGGTGAAGGGCATGCCGAGTTCGATTACGTCCACCCCGGCAGCGGGCAGGCCCTGCATCACCGCAAGCGAGGTCGCCGCATCGGGGTCGCCGCCCATGATATAGGCGACGAAGGCTTTCTTCCCCTCGGCCCGAAGCCGCGCGAAAGTGTCGTCGATCCGTGTCATGGCGGTCCCCCTGCAAGTCCGGTTCGGTTTGCCATGGTCGGGCGGTGGAAAGCAATGGGTCAAGGCGGCGGCGCGCGAAGGAGCCGTCAGAGATCGCGGGCCATCATGACAAGGTCGTGCCAGATCTTCCCGCCATCCGGGGCTGGACGCCAGCGCAGCCGGGGCACCAGCCGCAGGGTCACGCGAAACCCGTTCGCCTCGTAGAACGGACCCGCGGTCTGGGTGCCGAGGTGGACGGTACCGACGCCCTCGCCGCGCAGGGCCTCGGCCAGCGCCTCGACCAGCCGCGACCCGGTTCCCAGCGGCAGGCCGGGGGCAACGGCCATCATCGCCAGATAGGCGTATCGCCGCCCGTCGCGCGCATGGATCGAGCCGCAGGCCCCGGCAACCATCTCACCCTTTTCGTCCAGCAAGCGCAGCACATAAGAGGGGCGGATCTTTTCGTCGGCCTCGTTCACCGCTTCCACGTAGAGCGTTTGCGCACCGGCCTCTTCCGCGCCGCGCAGGAAGGCCCAGGTGTCATCCGGCCCGGCAGGCATGTCGATCCGGTGGGCCTCGAACCCTGCCGTGACCAATGCGTCATGCACCGCCGCGCCCCAGGTCGTCAGCACGACCACACGCGAGACGCGCTGCCCCTCTTCCGCCGATAGCCGGGCGATCAGATCGACCGGATCGGTCAGGAACTCCCCGTCCGGCGAGGTGTCCGGATAGACGATCCGCACTGCCGGATTGACGCCGAACTCGGTCTCGCGTTTCAGGAACAGGGCGGTGACTTCGCCCGCGAGTGTATCCAGCCGCTCTTGCGGCGCGGTCGTGAGGTCCAGCCGGAAGGACTGGCCTGCGATGTCGATGTCTCTGCTTGTCATCTGTCTGCCCTAGCAGGCGGGGCGCCGAGATGCCATGGCCGATCCTGTTTCGAGGCCGCCGAGATCGTCCACTGCATGTCCTGGCGGTCGGTCAGCATGCCGAAGCGGCGGCGGGGCAATGTCTGGCAGGATGTCGGGCCGCAGGCATCCGGCAGGGCGATCTTGGTGTTGCCAGATCGCCGCGAGATTGAGCGTGACCGGGGCGTCTGGGCAGAAAATACTGGTGCTGCCGCGAGTGATAGGTCTATTGCTGAGCAAAGTGTGTTGCTATTCAAGTGTATAGAAAATGCAGATTTTGAGCAGGCAGACGCGGGATCTTCTGGCTTTTTTGCTCCTTTTGACGGGTGCCGGGCTCGCCGTGATGGTGCTGGTGGCACCGTGGCTGGTGATCAGTCAGCCAGTGCTGGTTTTTCCCGGACTGCTGCTTGCGGCGATCCTGCTGCTGGGTCGCAAGGCGCTGCGCAGGCCCCCGGTCTCGCTGAGCCTTGTGGTGATCGCTGCCATCCTGGCCCTGCCGTTCGTGGTGGTCTACCGGGCCTTTGGCGAGGTCGACATGATCTCGTTCCTGTTCCACCTCAACGCCGGGATCGCCGGCGTCAGCCCCTGGGTGCTGCAGGACGAGATTCAGATCGCCCTCTGCGCGCTGATCAGCATCATCCTGATCACCTACCTGTTGAGTTCCTTGCCCCGGTTGCGTCACCTCCCCATGCTGGTGGCTGCGCTGCTGGTGCTGGGCAATCCGTTCCTCACCTTCCAGGCCAAACGGCTGCTGCAGCCGGTTCCCGATGTCGATCTGGCCGCCAAGATTGTGAAGCCGCAGATTGCTGCGAACCCGCTGCCACCCGATATCGTCTACATCTATCTTGAAGGCCTTGATCGCCGTTTCTTCGACCCGGACCTCGGGGCGGAGACAGCGAAGATTCTGCGTGCGCTGGAGGGGCAGGGCCTGAGCTTTACCGATATCCGCCAGGTTGCGGGAACCGGTTGGAGCATTGCGGGCATGGTCGCCTCGCAATGCGGCGTGCCGCTCATTCCGCGCGGATACCTGCGCAACGAAGTCATCGAATCTGTCGATGATCGTTTCTTGCCGGGCGTCACCTGCCTGGGCGATGTGCTGGCCGGTCAGGGCTATCGCCAGACCTTCGTGATGGGGGCTGAGGCTAGGTTTGCCGGAACGGTCGCCTTCTATCTGACGCACCAGTATCAGAACGCCATCGCACAAAGGGAAATGGAGAATATCTTCCCGCCCGAGGAACTGGCGAAGGCCAGCGTTGTCTATTATTCGGACGACCAGATGATCTACGACTCTGCACGCATTGAGTTTGCCAATGCCTTGGCTGGGGATCGCCCTTTCCTGATTACCATCTCCACCGGTGGTCCGCACGGGGTGGAGCCGAACTATCTGTCGCGCCAGTGTACCAGTGATGGGCAAGCGGTTATGACGGCGGATGTCTTCGAGGCGGCCCGTTGCCTTATGGAACTGACCGAACATCTGGTGGCGGATCTTCAGGAAAGCCACCGCAGGTCCGGGCGGCCCAATGGTTTGCGGATCATCCTGCAGTCCGATCATCTCAATCACGCCCGCAAGGTTTTGCCGGACGATCCCAAGCTTGCCGTGAATACGGTGATCCTGATCGGGGGGGCCGAGAAGGGGGTGTCGAACGCGCGACCCGGTTCCATGCTGGATGTCTATCCGACCGTTCTGGACTGGCTGGGCTTCACGGTGGCCGGCGGCAAGGCGGGACTTGGCGTCTCGCTGCTGTCGTCAGAAGCGGGCGATGCCCTGGCCGCGAACTGGGACCTGCCTGTTCTCGAACGGATCGTGATGCACAACATGACGATGTTCGACGGGTTGTGGGAAGGATCGCACTGATCCGCGCCCACAGGTGCTGTCATTGAGGGCTCGGCCGGGCGAGACCAGAGGGGTCGGCGCCAGGGTCTATTCCGGGGCCACCGAGATCATCCACTGTGTGCCGTAGCGGTCCGTCAGCATGCCGAAACCGCGGGAAAAGAAGGTCGAGCCGAAGTCCTGGATCACCGTCCCGCCCGCCGCCAGCGCGCCGAAGAGGCGTTTGCCCTCGGCCACCGTCCCGGCCACCTGCATCAGCGACACCGCCGCCTGCGGATCGCCCGTCATGCCGGGGGGATAGTCCGAGGCCATCAGCACCCCGTCCGGCAAGGTCAGCTGGGCGTGGATCACCCGGGTCGGGTCGCGCAGGGCGTCGTCCATGTCGGGCGCATCGGAGTAGCGCATCAGCTGCAGGTCGGTGGCGCCGAAGATGTCGGCATAGAAGGCCAGCGCTTCGGCGCAGTGGCCCTGGAAGTGGAGGTAGGGAATGGGCATGGGAGCCTCCTTTCGGTGTTGGGGCAGGATAGCACGGAGTATCGCGTGCCGGGGCAACTTGATAAGGCGCGGCGCGCCCACTAGAAGCGGCCCGGAACGATAACGGAGTTGCGCGCAATGGGTTTCAGGATGGGCATCGTCGGGCTGCCGAATGTGGGCAAGTCCACCCTCTTCAACGCGCTGACCCGGACGGCGGCGGCGCAGGCGGCGAACTTCCCGTTCTGCACCATCGAGCCGAACGTGGGCGAGGTCTCGGTGCCGGACGCGCGGCTGGAGAAGCTGGCGGCGATTGCGGGATCGAAGCAGATCATCCCGACGCGGATGACCTTCGTTGACATCGCGGGGCTGGTGCGGGGGGCGTCGAAGGGGGAGGGGCTGGGGAACCAGTTCCTGGCGAACATTCGCGAATGCGATGCCATCGCCCATGTGCTGCGCTGCTTTGAGGACGGCGACATCACCCATGTCGAGGGCCGGATTGACCCGGTGGCGGATGCCGAGACCATCGAGACCGAGCTGATGCTGGCCGACCTGGAGTCGGTCGAGCGCCGGTTGACCGCGCTTGCGAAGAAGCTGCGCGGCGGAGATCAGGAGGTGCTGGACCAGGACCGGCTGCTGCGCGCGGCGCAGGCTGCGCTGGCCGAGGGGAAACCGGCGCGGTCGCTGAAGATCGCCGAGGAGGACCGGAAGCAGTGGCGGATGTTGCAGCTTCTGACGGCGAAGCCGGTGCTTTACGTCTGCAACGTCGAGGAGGCGAAGGCGGCTTCGGGCAACTCCCAGTCGGACCGGGTGGCGGAGATGGCGGCGCGGCAGGGGGCGGCTTCGGTGGTGATCTCGGCCCGGATCGAGGAGGAGCTGGCGCAGCTTCCCGAGGACGAGGCGGTGATGTTCCTGGAGGAGATGGGTCTGCATGAGGCGGGGCTCGACCGGCTGATCAAGGCGGGCTACGCGCTGCTGGGCCTGCAGACCTATTTCACCGTGGGGCCGAAGGAGGCGCGGGCCTGGACGATCACCAAGGGGACCTTGGCGCCGCAGGCGGCGGGGGTGATCCACGGGGATTTCGAAAAGGGCTTCATCCGGGCGGAAACGGTGGCCTACGACGACTACATCGCCGGGAACGGCGAGGCGGGGGCGAAGGAAGCGGGCAAGTTCCGGGTCGAGGGCAAGACCTATGAGGTGAAGGACGGCGACGTCCTGCACTTCCTGTTCAACGGGTAGGTCGCGAGGTCACGGCGGAGGCAACCTCGCGGGGGGCCGCTCGTCGGGGACTTCGTCCCTCCTCGCTGGGGCACCACCGACGAGGAGACGAAGTCGAACGAGGAGGGTTGCCAGGTCAGACGCCTGCGGGGTTGTCGATCTCGCCGCCCATGTCCTTGATGTCCTGATAGCGGTCGCCGATGCGGTGGTGCGGACGGCCCCCGAGGCTTGCGCCAAGTGCGATGACCAACTCGTCATGGCCCGGCGCGTCGGGGACGGAGAACTGGATCGTCAGGTAATGCGAGCGGCGGCCCGCATCGTGCTTGTCCATCAGCGGAATCTGCACTTGGGTGTTCGCCGGGCCACGCGAGTTGGTGAAGCCGAGATAGGTCTTCGCCCCCACCGCCTCGCGGAAGAAATTGCCGAAGCGGAGCGTGTGGATCAGGGCGGAGCAATGTTCCAGTTCGCAGGCGGTGCCGCAGAGGGCGGCCTTGCCGTAGGCCTCGATGGCGTCGCCGGAGCCTGCCAGCCGGATCAGCCGGTCGGTGAGAAGTTGACCGAGAGCGGGGCCCATCCGTTTGATCTCGGGTGAGAGGTCTTCCACGAAGCCGCGGCCATACCAGGGGTTCGTCACCACGGCGGCGACGGCGATCATCCGCAGCGGCGGGGTGCAGGCGCGGCCACCGTCGGAGACGGTATCCTCGTCATAGGTGACGAGTTTGCGGAGTTCGGGGAGGGATTCCGTGAGGGACATGGGGTTTCCTTTCTGATCCGTCTCAGGGGGCGCCGATCTGGCGGACCCGGCCCGAGGTTTCGGTGCCATGGTAGAGGGTGAAGCTGCCGTTCCGGAAGTCATCGGCATAGCGGGAGAGCATCTGCGCCTCGGCCGGGTTGGCGAGGGGCGCGCTGGCCAGGTCGGCCAAGGGCACGATCCGGTAGCCCTGCGGCAACGTGCCGGAGACCTTGCCGTGGTAGTAGATCGCATGGCCGCCAGCCGTGCGGTCGTCGAAGGCGGCGTAGACGAAGTCGATGTCGGGGTGCAGGCCCTCGGCGCTCAGCGCGGCGGTCAGGCTGTCGAGCGAGGGGGTCGGGGCAAGGGGAACGCTGAGCGCGCCACCCGTATCCTTCAGAAGCACGCCACCATTGCAGGCCAGCACTGCGCCAAGGCGGCTGCCCTTCGTCGCGGCGGCGGCTTCGGCCAGTTCACGCTCGATCCCGATGGAGAAATAGTTGCCCCGGAAATAGCCGAGCGGCTGGCCTTCACTGGTGGCGAAGGTTTCAACCCGTCCGATCAGGATCAAATGGTCGCCGGCATCGACAAGCTGGTGGCTGGCACAGGCGAACTGGGCCAGCGCGCCGTCCAGCATTGGCAGGTTGGCGTGGCCCTGCGTCCAGACGCATTGGGCGAACTTGTCCGCCGCGCGCGAGGCGAAGAGGCCGGAGACGGCCTTCTGGTCCTCGGAGAGGATATTGACGGCGAAATGCGGGGCGGAGGCGAAGACATCCGCCGAATGCGCGGTCTTCGCGAGGCAGACCAGAAGGAGCGGCGGGTCGAGCGAGACCGAGGTGAAGCTGTTCGCCGTGAAGCCGCGCGGGGTGCCATCAGGCTGGCGGGTGGTGATCACGGTGACGCCAGTGGCAAAGGCGCCGAAGGCGTTGCGAAGGGCCTTGGAATCTGTGGTCATAGCAGCACCTTGGTCAGGAAATCGACGACGGGGCGGTTCACGGCTTGCGGGTCTTCCGCCAGCGCCATGTGGCGCAGGCCTTTCAGGATCACCAGCCGCGCGCGGGGAATCTCGGTGGCGATGGCGACCGACATGTCCGGGCTGTTGCCGTGGTCTTCGTCTCCGGTCAGGACGAGGGTCGGGCAGGTGATCGGGGGATTGGGTGCCACGATCTCGTCCACGCCATGCGCGAGGATGCGGTAAAGCTTGGGGTAGACAGCCGGGTCGTTGGCAAGGACCCATTGGCGGGTCAGGTCCATCAGGTCGGGCCGGGTCGCACGGGCCGCGTCGGTGTACCAGCGTTCCAGCGCCAGTTCGACGGTGGCAGCGGGGCCATGCTCCTCGGCCTGGGCGACGCGGAACAGGATGGCGGATTGCGCCTTTTCGCTGCGGCGATGGGCGGAATGCAGGATCACCAGCGCCGTGGTGCGGGCCGGATAGTCCTGCGCGAAGCGGCGGGCGATCATGCCGCCGAGCGAGAAGCCGACGATGGCGGCCCGGTCGATGTCGAGGTGGTCGAGCAGACCCGCGAGTTGTGCCGCGAGGTCCTGCAGGACGGGCTGGCCTTTGGGCGGGGCGGTTTCGCCATGGCCGATCAGATCATAGGTCAGCACGCGGAAGCGGGCGAGGTCGGGCGTGATCCACTGCCAGACGGCACGGTTCAGGCCGAGGCCGTGGACCAGGACGACCACAGGGGCATCCTCTGGCCCGGTCAGGTCATAGGCAGTGCCGTGGGGGTCGATCATGGGGGCGGCATCCTTTCCGTGGTGCTTCCCTTTGCCATTGCCGTTCGTGGCGGAGTTTCGAATTTTCGTCATAGAGTGGCGAAAAATCGGAAACGTGCGGCATTCTGTAGCGGCATGACAGGGGTAGCACAGGGAGGCCGGGATGGGCGAGATCAAGCGCTGCCAGATGCTGATTGACGGGGAGTGGGTGTCCGCCTCGGACGGCGGCGTGTTTCCGTCCGTCTCGCCGGTGTCGGGTGCGGTCTGGGCCGAGGTGCCCGAGGCGACGTCGGCGGATGTGGACCGGGCGGTGCGCGCAGCGGACCGGGCTCTGTCGGGTGAATGGGGCCGGATGACGCCGTCGGCGCGGGGAAAGTGCCTGCGGAAGCTGGGCGACTTACTGGCGGAAGCGTCGGAGGAGCTGGGCCGGGCCGAGACCCTCGACACCGGCAAGATGCTGAAGGAGACGCGCTGGCAGGCGAAATACATCGCGGAGTTCTTCCAGTTCTATGCCGGGGCGGCGGACAAGCTGTCGGGCGAGGTGCTGCCGATCGACAAGCCGGACCTTCTGGTCTTCACCAACCGCGAGCCTTTGGGCGTGGTGGCGGCGGTGGTGCCGTGGAACTCGCAGCTGTTTCTCTCGGCGGTGAAGCTGGGGCCGGCGCTGGCGGCGGGGAATACGGTGGTTTTGAAGGTGTCGGAGCATGCTTCGGTGCCGATGCTGGAGTTTGGTCGCCTCATCGCGGTGGCGGGGTTTCCGGCGGGGGTGGTGAACATCATCTCGGGCCATGGCGAGGTGGGGCGGGTCTTGACCTCGCATCCCTTGGTGGCGCGGGTGTCGTTTACCGGGGGGCCATCGGCGGCGCGGCATATCGTGCGGAATTCGGCGGAGAATTTCGCGGAGGTGTCGCTGGAGCTGGGGGGGAAATCGCCCTTCGTGGTCTTCGAGGACGCCGATCTGGAAAGCGCGGTGAATGGCTGCGTGGCGGGGATCTTCGGGGCGACCGGGCAAAGCTGCGTGGCGGGGTCTCGGCTGATCGTTCACGAGAGCGTCGCGGAGGAGTTTCTGGCGCGGCTGGTGGCGGCGGCTGAGGCGATCCGCATTGGCGATCCCCTGGCCGAGGACACCCAGATGGGGCCGCTCTGCACCGAGGGGCAGCTCAAGCACATCGAGGCTCAGGTGGCTTTGGCGGTGAAGGAAGGTGGCAAGGTCCTGACCGGGGGCAAGCAGCCCAGCTTGGGCGGGACCTATTACGAGCCGACGATTGTCGACTGCCCCTCGCCCGACCTGACCATCGTGGATACCGAGCTGTTCGGGCCGGTGCTGTCGGTCCTGCGGTTCAAAGACGAGGCCGAGGCCATCGCGCTGGCGAACCAGTCGGAGCATGGGTTGGCGGCGGGAGTCTTCACCAAGGACGGCGCGCGGCAGATGCGGGTGGCGAGGGCGATCCGCGCCGGTATCGTCTGGGTCAACACCTACCGCGTCGTGTCGCCCATCGCGGCCTTCGGCGGGGTCAAGGGATCGGGCTTTGGCCGCGAGAGCGGGTTTCAGGCCATGTACGACTACACGCGGCCCAAGACGATCTGGGTCAACACCTCATCCGAGCCCATCGCGAACCCTTTCGTGATGCGCTGATATTTCAGGGAGATAGAAGATGAAATTCCATCTGGCGATCAACATGGAGCGGATCGACGATACGCTCGACATGAAGGATGTGGCCAAGCACACACTGGAAATGGTGCAGATGGCCGACCAGGGCGGGTTCCGCATCGCCTGGGCGGCGGAACATCACGCGCTGGAGATGACCATTGCGCCGAACCCGTTTTCCATCCTGACCTGGTGGGCAGGGCACACGAACGACATCCGCCTTGGCACGGCGGTCATCGCCGCGCCCTACTGGCACCCGATCAAGGCGGCGGGAGAGGCGGCGTTTGTCGACCTGATCTCGGGCGGGCGGCTGGAATTCGGCATCGGCTCGGGCGCCTATCAGCGCGAGTTCGACCGGATGCGTCCGGGGCTGAAGCAGACCGACGCCTGGCGGTATATGCAGGAAATGCTGCCGGTGATCCGCAAGCTGTGGCAGGGCGACTATGCGCATGAGGGGGAGCATTGGTCTTTCCCGGCCTCGACCTCGGTTCCGAAGCCCTTGCAGAAGGAGGTTCCGGTCTGGGTCGCTGCCCGCGCGCCGATCACCTATGACTATGCGGTCAAGCAGGGCTGCAACATCCAGTCCTGGCCCTTGACCCGCGATATGGGCGAGGCGCAGGCCTATATGGACCGGCTGAACGAGGCGGTGGCGAACAACCCCGGATCGAAGCGGCCGACGATGGCGATGATGCGTCACACGGCGCTGTATGACCGGAAAGAGGACTGGATGGTCCCGGTCCGCGCGGCGCAGCGGCAGTTGTCGCAGTTCGAGAACCTGTTCAAGAACATGGGTGACGTCGAGAACGGCTTCCCGAAGTCGATCCCCTTCGACCAGCTGGGGAACCGGGCGGAATATGACCCGGAAATGCTCAGCCGGAACCTGATGTTCGGCACGCCGGACGAAGTGATCGCCAAGTTGAAAGCCTATGAGGCGATCGGGGTGGACGAGTTCATCTACTACGCCTCGCTTGGCCTTGGGCTGAAGGAGCAGAAGCGGTCGATGGAATTGTTCTGCAAAGAAGTGATCCCGGCCTTCGCCTGACGGCCGCTCGTCGTGGACTTCGTCACTCCTCGCCGGGGGCGCCCGACGAGGAGACGAAGTCGAACGAGGAGGTTTTGCCGCGCACGGCGCGGGTGGTGCGCTGCTGCAAGGTGTCCAGGTAGCCGGTCAGCGTACCGGGCCAGGTGGGCGTCGCCTCGGACGGTGCCCAGCCTTGCCGGTAGTCGCTGGGCCGCCGGTCGAAGCATTTGCGGAAGGCGCTGGCGAAATGCGACAGCGCGTTGAAGCCGGTTGCGGTGGCGATCTCGCGTACCGAAAGCTTCGTCGCGATCAGCAGCACCCGGGCGTGTTGCAGGCGGACGAGGGTGCCGAACTGCACCACGGAACAGCCGAGGCCGCGGTGGAACAACCGTTCAAGCTGGCGCTGGGACAGGCCCAGATGGTCGGCGATCTCGGGGACGGCGAGGGGGTCGGCTATGTTCGCCTCGATCAGGGCGATGGCCTTTTGCAGCACCAGCGGGAACTGGTCGGTGCCCTGTCCCAGCGTCCGGCGCTGAGGGGCGGTCGGGGGGCGGACCTGTGGGGTGAGGATCTGGTCGGCTACCTCGCCCGCCATGCCCTCGCCGTGACGGTCGGCGATGAGGCGCAGCATCAGGTCGACGCCGCCCATGCCGCCGGCGCAGGAGATCACCGGGCCGTCCAGCGTGTAAAGCTGCTCGACCACGGGCACCTCGGGGTAGCGTTCCTGAAAGCCCGGCGCCCAGGACCAGTGGGTTGCCAGCGGGCGGCCAGTCAGCAGGCCCGCCTTGGCCAGATGGTAGCAACCCAGTTCGACCGCGCAGAGCCGCGCCCCGTCGCGCGACTGGCGCCGGAGCCAGCCCGCGAGGTCGCGATTGGCATAATCCTCGGCCCCCCAGGAGGCGAGGGCGAACACCGTCTCGCCCCGGCGGTTGCGGTCGTCGAGCGGCAGGGCGGTGATCGACAGCCCGTTCGAGGCGGGAATTTCCGGGCCGTCGGGGGAGAGGATTTCCCATTGGTACAGCGGCTCCGGCGCGAGGTAGTTGGCGACGCGCAGGGGTTCGATCATGGTGATCAGCGTCGCCATGTTGAAGCGCGGCACGATGACGAAACTGACCCTTGTCGGCGGCGCGACCGGTCGCAGCAGATGCGGCATGGGCGGCGGGGCCGACAGGATGCGGTTTTTCGACATGCGGGCAGGATAGCCGTCGAAATTCCGACAGGAAAGACATTCGCGTCGTCACAGCCGCCGTACTATTTGCCAGGTCTTGCCGAAACCGCCGGCCTTGCGCACGAAAATTTCAGACGGGGCCTTGACCCGCACGGCGCGCGGCCTAAGCTGGCAGCTGGAAAATCGGCAAATCGTCGGATGGCATACGGGCCTTGCAGGCAGACCTTCGGGGGCTGCGGCGGGGCCTTTTTGGTTTTGGGGAGCCAATGTGAAGCGGCGGATCGAACTGGGGTTGTTATTCTCGCGCTCGGGCAACTATTCGCTGATCTCGGATGCCTGCCGGTCGGGCGTGCTGGGGGCGATCGCCCGGATCAACGCCGATCCGGCGCTGGATGTCAGCTTCGTGCCCGTGGAACGCGACCCCGCCGGCAATGCCGATGCCTATGGCCCCTTGTGCGAGGAAATCCTGCGCGACACCGGGGCGCGGCATGTGGTGGGCTGCATCACCTCATGGAGCCGGAAAGAGGTGATCCCGACGGTGGAGAAGTTCGGCGGAACGCTGTGGTATGCGTTGCCCTATGAGGGGTTCGAGGCCTCGGACCATGTGGTCTACACCCATGCCTGCCCGAACCAGCATCTCTTGCCGCTGCTCGACTGGGTGATGCCCGCGCATGGGCGACGGGCCTACCTGACCGGGTCGAACTATATCTGGGGCTGGGAGATGAACCGCCTTGCGCGCGAGCGGATCTGCGCGGCGGGGGGCGAGGTTCTGGGCGAGCGCTACCTGCCCATCGGCTCGCGCGAGGTGGGGCGGATGATCGAGGAGGTCCGTTTTGCGCGGCCGGATTTCATCCTGAATTCGCTGATCGGGCCGTCGTCCTATGAGTTCATGGCGGCCTACCGGGCGCTGGGGTTGGAGGATGCGGCCTTCCGGCCGGAGAACTGCCCGGTGCTGTCGTGCAACATGACGGAGTGTGAACTGCCCGCGCTGGGCGCGGCTGCCGAGGGGCTGGTGGCGGCGGGGCCTTACTTTCGGGGCGTGCCGGGTTGGCCGGGGGAGGGAAACTTCGGGTCGTCGCATGAGGCGGCGGCGTTCTCGGCGGTGACGGAGCTGGCGCGGCTCCTGGCGGGGCGCGAGGGGGCGGAGAACTGGCCGCTGTCGCAGTTGCTGGCCGGGCGGGGCGGGATCGTCGATCCCGAGACGCATCACACGGTCCTGCCGGTGATCATCGCCCGGGTCGAGGGTGGGGCGTTCAAGGCGCTGAAGCGGTGGGAGGCGGTGGCGGGGGACCCTTACCTGACGCGCAGCCGATCCGCCCCGGCGCCGGTGTTGCGGGTGGTGTCATGAAGCGCCGGGCGATCCGTATCCCGAACCTTGGCGGGGCGCAGGCGGTGATCCTGCACCGTCCTCACCCGACGGTTCAGGCCTTGACGCGGCAGTTGACGGCCATCGGTCTGGCTGTGACGCAGATCTGGCCGGAACTGGGGCCCGAGGCTTTGGCGGCCGACTACATCTTCTTCGACGCCGACATGAGCCATGACGGGATGTTCCCCTGGGAGGCGGGGCAGCCGCCGGTCCCGATGATCGCGCTGATCGGGTCGGAGGCGCCGGGGCGGATCGAATGGTCGCTGAAAGCGGGGTCACATGCGCAACTGCTGAAGCCGGTGGGGGACAACGGGGCCTATTCGGCGCTGCTGATCGCCCGGGATGCGTTTGATGCGCAGAAGGCGCTGTCGGCGGAGATTGCTGACCTGCGGCGGCGGCTGGAGGACCGGCAGACGGTCGTGCGGGCGGTGACGCTCTTGGCGGCGCGGGGGAAGTCCGAGGCGGAGGCCTATGCGCAGCTGCGCCAGATGGCGATGGCCTGGCGGATC
>JAFLCY010000033.1:0-22068 GCA_017303485.1 Rhodobacterales bacterium | reverse complement strand
GCGGGCGCGGGCGACGCCGTCGACGCTGGCGATGCCGTTATCGACGGTGACGATCAGGTCGGGGTTGCTCTTTCAGTTTCGAGGATGCGGCGGCGCGGATCGTGGCGGCGCAAGGGGGGCCGGATGACCGATCTGAGCGCGGTTGAGGCCCCGGCGCAGGGCGCGCTTGCGCGGCTGATGCAGCGGAAGCTGGCGCTGGTCGGGTTGACGATCATCGCGGCGGTGGTCGCCGGGGCGGTTTTCGCGCCGTGGATCGCACCCTTCGATCCCAATGACCAGATGTTCGACGGGTTGACGCTGGAAGGCGCGCCGATGCCGCCGGACGGGAAGTTCCTGATGGGGACCGACCTTCTGGGCCGCGATCTGTTCAGCCGGTTGCTGTATGGGGCTCAGACCTCGCTGATCATCGGGGTGGTGGCGAACGGGCTGGCGCTGGTGATCGGCACGCTGGTCGGGACCACGGCCGGGTTCTTCGGCGGTTGGATCGGCGGGGTGCTGATGCGCTTCACCGACCTGATGATGGCGTTTCCTGCGCTTTTGCTGGCGATCTGCCTGGCGGCGATCTTCCAGCCCTCGCTCTGGATCGTCGCCCTGGTCATCGCGCTGGTGAACTGGGTGCAGACCGCGCGGGTGATCTATACCGAGACCTCGTCGCTCGCCACGCGCGACTTCATCGCGGCGGAGCGGACGCTGGGGGCCTCGACCAGCCGCATCCTCTTCCGTCACATCCTGCCGCATCTTTTGCCGACGATCATCGTCTGGGGAACGCTGGGGATTTCGACCACGGTACTGCTGGAGGCAACGCTGTCCTTCCTTGGCATCGGGGTGCAGCCGCCGACGGCCAGCTGGGGCAACATCATCTTCGAGAACCAGACCTATTTCCAGACCGCGCCCTGGCTGGTCTTCATCCCCGGTGCGGCGATCATCCTTCTGGCGCTGGCCTTCAACCTGGTGGGAGACGCCCTGCGCGATGTTCTGGACCCCACGCAAAGGGGGCGCGACTGATGGCGGCCTATCTTATCCGACGCCTGATCCAATCCGCGCTGATTCTGCTGGGTGTCAGCTTCATCACGTTCTTCCTCCTCTACGTCCTGCCCGCCGACCCGGTGCGGCAGATCGCCGGCCGGTCGGCGACTGCTGCGACGGTCGAGAATATCCGGCAGCAACTGGGCCTCGATCAGCCCTTTGTCGTGCAATACGCCCGCTACCTTGGCGCGCTGGTACAGGGCGACATGGGGCGGAGCTATCTGCAGAAGACCGAAGTCGCGGACCTGATCCTGTCGCGCCTGCCTGCAACGCTGTTGCTGATGGCGGCTGCGATTGTCTGCGAACTGATCCTGGGCTTGACCATGGGCATCATCGCCGCGCTGTGGCGGGGCAGGGCGCTGGATCAGACCTTGATGGTCACGTCCTTCGTTACCGTTTCGGCGCCGCAGTTCGTGGTCAGCCTGCTCTTGCTTTACGTCTTCGCGGTGAAGCTGGGCTGGTTCCCGATCGGCGGTTACGGCACCTTTGCGCATCTGGTGTTGCCCGCGGTGACGTTGGGGATTCTGGGCTCTGGCTGGTATTCCCGCATGATGCGGTCAAGCATGATCGACGTGCTGCGTGCCGACTATATCCGCACCGCCCGCGCCAAGGGGCTTACCCGCGCCCGTATCGTGCTGCGCCACGCCCTGCCGAACGCCATCCTGCCGGTGATCGCGATGATCGGCATCGACATCGGCGTCTTCATGGGCGGGATCGTGGTGGTCGAAAGCGTGTTCGGCTGGCCCGGCATCGGGCAACTGGCATGGCAGGCGATCCAGCGTGTCGACATCCCGATCATCATGGGGGTCACGCTGGTTTCGGCCTGCGCCATCGTGCTGGGCAACCTTCTGGCCGACCTCGTCGCGCCCTTGATCGACCCGAGAATAAGACTTCGCTAACCCAACAGGAGAGAAACAATGAGAAAACTGCTCGCCTCTACCGCCGTGATGCTGGCGCTGGCCCTGCCGGTGGCCGCGCAGGACTATACCCCCGACGCAAATGCCAAGCCCGGTGGGTCGATCACTATCACTTACAAGGATGACGTGGCGACCCTTGATCCGGCCATCGGCTATGACTGGCAGAACTGGTCGATGATCAAGTCGATCTTCGACAGCCTGATGGATTATGTCCCGGGCACCACGACTCTGCGTCCGGGCCTTGCGGAAAGCTATGAGATTTCCGAGGACGGGCTGGTCTATACCTTCCACCTGCGCCCCGGCGTGAAGTTCCACAACGGGCGCGAGATGACCGCCGAGGATGTGAAATACTCGCTGGACCGCGTGACCAATCCCGCGACGCAATCGCCCGGCGCAGGGTTCTTCGGTTCCATAGCCGGGTTCGAGAACGCCGGTGAGGGCGGGCTTTCTGGGGTTGAGGTCGTGGACCCCGCGACCGTGAAGATCACGCTCTCGCGCCCCGATGCGACCTTCCTGCATGTCATGGCGATCAACTTTGCCAGCGTCGTGCCGAAAGAGGCGGTGGACGAAGCCGGAGCGGACTTCGGCAAGAAGCCGGTCGGGACCGGGGCCTACAAGCTGGCGGAATGGACGCTGGGGCAGCGGCTGGTGTTCGAGAAGAATGCTGACTACTGGCGGCCCGGCGTGCCGTTCCTCGATTCCATCGTCTTCGAGGTGGGGCAAGAGCCGGTCGTGGCGCTGCTGCGCCTGCAGAACGGCGAGGTCGACGTGCCGGGCGACGGCATCCCGCCCGCCAAGTTCACCGAGGTGATGGGCGATCCGGCACAGGCCGCGCGGGTGGTGCAGGGGGGGCAGCTCCACACCGGCTATATCACGCTGAACGTCACCACCCCGCCCTTCGACAAGCTTGAGGTGCGCAAGGCGGTGAACATGGCGATCAACAAGGAGCGGATCACCCAGATCATCAACGGCCGCGCCGTGGTGGCGACGCAGCCGCTGCCGCCCTCGATGCCGGGCTATACCGAGGGTTATGCGGGCTATGCCTATGACCCCGAGGGTGCCAAGGCGCTATTGGCCGAGGCGGGCCTTGCCGACGGGTTCGAGACCGAGCTTTACGTCATGAACACCGACCCGAACCCGCGGATCGCGCAGGCGATCCAGCAGGATCTTGCGGCGGTGGGGATCAAGGCCAACATCCAGAACCTTGCGCAGGCCAACGTGATCGAGGCGGGTGGTGCAGGCACCGCCCCGATGATCTGGTCGGGCGGCATGGCCTGGATCGCCGACTTCCCCGATCCGTCCAACTTCTACGGCCCGATCCTCGGCTGCGGTGGCGCGGCCCCGGGCGGCTGGAACTGGGCGAAGTTCTGCGACGAGGCGCTGGATGCCAAGGCGGTCGAGGCCGACAGCATGTTCGACCCCGCGAAGTCGGCAGAGCGGCTGAAGCTCTGGTCCGACGTCTACATGGGTGTGATGGAAGCCGCGCCCTGGGTCCCGGTCTTCAACGAGGAGCGCTACACGATGAAGTCGGAGCGGATGGGCGGCGAAGACGCGCTGTACGTCGATCCGGTGTCGATCCCGGTCAACTATGACTACGTCTGGGTCAAACAGTAATGTGCAAAGCCTGCGACTACACGATCCATGGCGCGCAGCATCACTTTGGCTGGGACAATTCCCTGCCACCTGCGCTGCGCGTCGCGCCGGGATCGACCATCGAGTTCCATTGTCAGGATTCTTCGGCGGGCCAGCTTGGCCCGTCGTCCACCGTGCAGGATGTGGTCAACCTCGACTTCGGCAAGATCAACCCGGTCTCGGGGCCGATCTTTGTTGACGGGGCGAAGCCGGGCGATGTGCTGAAGGTGACGCTGGAGGGGTTCGCCCCGAAAGTGTTCGACGGCAAGGGCTTTGGCTGGACGGCGAATATCCCCGGCTTCGGGCTGCTGGCCGAGCAGTTCGAGGACCCGGCGCTTTGTGTCTGGTCCTATGATCCAGCCAGCATGGCGCCCGCGCTCTGGGGCAAGTCGGCCCGCGTGCCGCTGAAGCCGTTCAGCGGGACCATCGGCAATGCCCCGGCGGAGAAGGGCCTGCACTCGGTCGTGCCGCCCCGGCGGGTCGGGGGGAACCTCGATATCCGCGACCTGACGGCGGGCGTCACTCTCTATCTGCCGGTCGAGGTGGAAGGGGCGCTGTTCAGCGTGGGCGATACCCATGCCGCGCAGGGCGATGGCGAGGTTTGCGGGACGGCGATCGAAAGCCCGATGAACGTGGTGCTGACGCTGGATCTGGTGAAGAACCAGACCCTGAAGACCCCGCGCTTCACCACGCCGGGGCCAGTGACGCGGCATCTGGACGCCAAGGGCTATGAGGCGACGACCGGGATCGGGCCGGACCTGATGGCGGCGGCCAAGGACGCGGTGTCGGGGATGATCGACCTTCTGACCGCGCAGCAGGGGATTTCGGCGGTGGACGCCTACATGCTCTGCTCGGTCTGCGGCGATCTGCGTATCTCTGAGGTGGTCGACATGCCGAACTGGGTGGTCAGCTTCTACTTCCCCCGGGTCGTCTTCGAATGAGCCTTGCCGAAGCCATGCCAGGCACCGGGGCGGCCACCGCCCCGGAACCTGTCCTGCGGGTCGAGGGCCTGTGCGTCAGCGCCCGAACCGAACAGGGGCTGAAGCCATTGGTTCAAGACCTCTCCTTCACCTTGCGGAAGGGCGAGACGCTGGCGATTGCGGGGGAAAGCGGATCGGGAAAGTCTATCACCTCGCTGGCCATCATGGGCCTTCTGCCGCAGCCCGCCGTCCGGGTGACGGGGGGGCACATCCGCTTTGGCGCCGATGACCTGACCGCGCTGTCCGAACCCGCGCTGCGGGCAGTCCGAGGTGACCGGATCGCGATGATCTTTCAGGAACCGATGACCAGCCTGAACCCGGTGATGACCGTGGGTGCGCAGCTGACCGAAGCCATCCGCGCGCATGAGCCGGTGGCCCGGGCCGAGGCGCGGAAACGGGCGGTGGAGGCCCTGCGCGCCGTGCGGCTGTCGGAACCCGAGCGGCGGATGGGCCAGTACCCGCATGAGTTGTCGGGCGGGATGCGCCAGCGGGTGATGATCGCCATGGCGCTAGCCCTGCGGCCCGAGGTGTTGATCGCGGATGAGCCGACCACCGCGCTGGACGTGACGGTGCAGCGCGAGGTGCTGGACCTCTTGCGCGACCTGCAGCGGCAGATGGGCACCGCGATCATCCTGATCACGCATGACATGGGCGTGGTGGCCGAGATGGCCGACCGGGTGATCGTGATGAAGGCCGGGCAGCAGGTGGAAACCGCCGCGACGACGGATATTTTCGATAAGCCGCAGGCCGACTACACCCGCGCATTGCTCGCCGCCGTGCCGCGCATGGGGCAGGGCGCTGCCCGCCCGGCGGTGACGGGAGAGCCCATCGCCCGGCTGGATGATGTGGTCGTCCGCTATCCGCTACGCGGCGGGCTTCTGGGCGGCGTGACGCAGAACGTCCACGCGGTCGAGCATGTCAGCTTCGACATTCGCAAGGGCGAGACCTTCGCGTTGGTCGGGGAATCCGGCTGCGGCAAGTCGACTATCGCCAAGGCTTTGGTGGGGCTGGCCCCACATCAGGGCCGGATCGAGATCGCCGGTCAGGCGATGACGGGGCTTGATCCGCAGGCGATGAAGGCGATGCGCCGCAAGGTCCAGATGGTGTTCCAGGACCCGATGGCCGCCTTGAACCCGCGGATGCGCGTCGGTGACCTGATCGCGGAGCCGCTGGTGATCCACGGGCTTGGCGACGCCACCAGCCAGCGGGCCAAGGCCGCCGACCTGATGGCCCGCGTCGGGCTGGAGGCTGCGCATCTCGACCGCTACCCGCATGAATTTTCCGGCGGGCAGCGCCAGCGCATCTGCATCGCCCGCGCGCTGGCCCTGCAGCCGAGCCTGATCATCGCCGACGAAAGCGTTTCGGCGCTGGATGTCAGTGTGCAGGCCCGGGTGCTGGACCTATTGCGGGCGCTACAGGCCGAGTTCGGCATGTCCTACCTGTTCATCAGCCACGACATGGCGGTGGTCGACAACATCTCGGACCGGGTCGGGGTGATGTATCTGGGCCAGATCGTCGAACTTGGCACCCGGGCGCAGATCTTCGGCAACCCGCAGCACGCCTATACACGGCGGCTGATCGAGGCCGTTCCGGTGCCCGATCCGGGCCATCAGCGGACTGCGGCCCCGCGTCTTGCCGGAGAAGTGCCGAGCCCGCTGCACCCGCCCGGATCGGGGCCGCGCCGGGTGCGGCTGGTCGATGTGGGCGACGGCCATCTGGTCGGGCAGACCCCGGACTGACCGCAGCACAGCGGGTGTGGTTACACCAGCCGGCTCACTTCGACCGCCGCGCGGACGAAATCGGCAAACAACGGATGCGGGGCGAAGGGCTTGGACTTCAGCTCGGGGTGGAACTGGACGCCGATGAACCAGGGATGGTCCTTGACCTCGACGATCTCGGGCAGGCGGCCGTCGGGGCTCATGCCCGAGAAGATCAACCCGCATTTTTCCAGCCCGTCGATGTACTTGGCATCGACCTCGTAGCGGTGGCGGTGGCGTTCCTCGATCACGGTGGTGCCGTAGATGCGGGCGACCGCAGAGCCGTCCTTGAGGTTCGCGGTATAGGCCCCAAGGCGCATGGTGCCGCCCTTGGCGTCCGTGGCCTTGCGCGTGACGGTGTGGTTGCCCTGCACCCATTCCTTGAGGTGGTAGACAACCGGGGTAAAGCGTTTCGCGCCCTTCTCGTGGTCGAACTCCTCGGACCCGGCGTCCTTGAGGCCGACGAGATTGCGGGAGGCCTCGATCACCGCCATCTGCATGCCGAGGCAGATGCCAAGGTAGGGGACCTTCTTTTCGCGGGCGAAGGTCGCGGCCTTGATCTTGCCCTCGGTGCCACGCTCGCCAAAGCCGCCGGGGACGAGGATGGCGTGGAAGCGTTCAAGGTAAGGGGCGGGGTCTTCGCGTTCGAAGATCTCGCTGTCGATCCATTCTGCGCGGACCTTGGTGCGGTTCGCCATGCCGCCGTGGGTCAGGGCCTCGGCGATGCTTTTGTAAGCGTCTTCCAGCTGGGTGTACTTGCCGACGATGGCGACGCGCACCTCACCTTCGGGGTGGGTGATGCGGTCCATCACGTCTTCCCAGCGGGCGAGGTTGGGTTTCGGGGCGGGGGTGATGCCGAAGGCATCGAGAACGGCCTGGTCGAGGCCCGCCTTGTGGTAGGCCAGAGGGGCTTCATAGATCGTCTTCAGGTCATAGGCGGGGACGACGGCCTGTTTCCTGACGTTGCAGAAAAGGGCGATCTTCTCCAGCTCGCGTTCCGGGATCGGGTGTTCGCTGCGGCAGACGAGGACGTCGGGGGCGAGGCCGATCGACTGCAGTTCCTTGACGGAGTGCTGGGTGGGTTTGGTCTTCAGCTCGCCCGAGGCGGAGAGATAGGGCAGCAGCGTCAGGTGCATCAGGATCGACTGGCCGCGCGGGCGTTCGTGGATGAACTGGCGGATGGATTCGAAGAACGGCAGGCCCTCGATGTCGCCGACGGTGCCACCGATCTCGCAGAGCATGAAGTCGACCTCCTCGTCGCCGATGCGGAGGAAGTCCTTGATCTCGTTGGTGACGTGGGGGATGACCTGGATGGTCTTGCCAAGGTAGTCGCCGCGACGTTCCTTCTCCAGCACGTTGGAATAGATCCGGCCGGAGGAGATCGAGTCGGTCTGGCGGGCGGAAACTCCGGTAAAGCGTTCATAATGGCCGAGGTCGAGGTCGGTCTCGGCGCCGTCGTCGGTGACGAAGACTTCGCCATGCTCGAAGGGCGACATCGTGCCGGGGTCGACATTCAGGTAGGGGTCAAGCTTGCGGAGGCGGACGGTGTAACCCCTTGCCTGCAAAAGCGCGCCCAAGGCGGCAGAGGCGAGGCCTTTGCCCAGAGAAGAAACCACGCCGCCGGTGATGAAGATGTAACGCGCCAAGTGCGGCTCCCCGTGTCAAACAGCGCGATTCGGGATGGGTGGAATCGCGGCACCACGGGAGTTGACATATAGCGACTCCCGCAAGGATAGGCAACGCCTGCCGCTAGATCATGCGGACGGTGCCGAATTACAGCCAAGCAGTTGTAGGATCAGGGATTGGCGGGCGGGGCCGCAGGCGCATCGGCCGGGGGAGGCGTCACTGGCGCATCGGTGCTGATGCCAGGCAGCGTAAGGTCGGTACCGGCAAGGCCGCCGCCGGTCGTGGCGGGGGCATCCGTGGCCGGAGCCTCGGTCGCCGGGGCCGCCGCGGAATTGTCGACGACCGAGCCGCTGTCGCCGCCACGGGTCGCCAGAATGGTCAGCGTGATCGAGGTCACGATGAAAGCCGCGGCGAAAATCCAGGTCAGCTTGGACATCGCGGTCGCCGCGCCCCGCGCCGACATCGTGCCGCCGCCACCGCCGATACCCAGGCCGCCGCCTTCGGAGCGCTGCAACAGCACCACGCCGATGAGAAGGAGCGCGAGGATCAGGTGGATGGTGAGAACGACATTTTCCAAGGCAGGCTCCGGCGGCTGACGCGCCTATCTAGGCGGAAGGGGGCCGGGGCGCAAGGGTGTGCGCAAGGGTCTGCTCCCGGACGGGAAGCCGTCCTTGCGGCATCGAGCCGCGCGGACGGCGCTGCCGCGGAAGACGGGCTGTCCGGATCGCCGGGGGGAGAGGGCGGGTGCCTCCGGCGGGAGTATTTTCTGAAAAGAGCAAGGAGCGCGGGCGATGGAGCATCAGCCGGAAGAGCTCATCCCGGGCCCTCATGGACAGCGGAGAGCTTGTTGCCGTCAGGATCACGGACATAGGCCGCGAAAAAGGCCGGGCCGTGGGGGCGAAGGCCGGGCGTGCCTTCGTCACCGCCGCCATGGGCGAGGGCGGCGGCGTGGAAATCGCGGACCGCCTGCTGACTGGGGGCCACGAGGGCGGGCATCGAGCCGTTGCCGACACTGGCAGGTTTGCCGTCGAAGGGCAGCGTGATCCAGACCCGGGTGCGCCGGTCTTCCGGCAGGCCGTAGCCGACCTCGGTTTCTTCGGTGGCTCGGCGGATCAGTCCGAGCGGCGCAAGGGCGGCGTCATTGAAGCGGGCGGCGCGGGCAAGGTCACTGGTGCCGAGCGTGAGGTAGAGAAAGGTCTCAGCCATCGACCTCGTCCGTCGTCTGCTGGCCCGAAAGCCGCTGGCGCAGGATCGACCAGGACATGCCGATGCCGAGGATCAGCGAAAGGACCAGAATGCCGAGCCAGATGTTCAGGGCGGAATTGCCGAGGCCGAGGAGGCCCCAGTCGGTCAACACCCAGAGCCCGGCGGCGAAGATCGCGGCGATGATGATGGCCCCGAGGATGCCGATCGATCGCATGGTCGCCACCAGGTAGACCATCGCCGCGACGGCGAGGATCAGGCCGGTGAAGACGATCAGCGGGGTCTGCGTGTCCCAGCCCTCGCGCGCCCAGCGGACATAGTTCCAGCTGGTCGGGTTGAAGATCGCGGCCAGCAGCAGGAAGGCACCAAGCCAGCGCAGAAGAATGCCCATGTCACGTCCCTCGGGTGGTTTGTGCGGCAATGCTAGCCCGGGTCGGGCCGGAAGGAAAACGGAAAGGCACCGGAGTCCGGTCCAGGCAGGTAGGTCGCCCTGTGTAATATGTGCAACAGCCTGAATTTGTCGGACGCAGGACCGGCAAGGAGCCGGGCGAATTCCACCCGAGTGCCATATAGTCAAGGAATTCAGAAAAAATGGCGCGAAAAGCGCCCAAGGAGGTATGAAAATGAAAAGAACTGCTTTGCTTGCCCTAATCGTCACCGCCGCGCCGGGCCTTGCCTTTGCACAGACAATCACCGGCGGGCTGACGCTGAGCTATGGCAATATCGATGGGGGCTTCGGCGGTAGCGACATCAATGCCAGGGGTCTTGATGGCCGGATGAAGGTGGATTTCGGCAACGGCGCCACGATCGGGGTGCAGGTGGGCAAGATCGACATGCCCATCTCGGGAACGCCGGTGTCCCTGGAGGGCGAGTTCATCGGCCTCGACGCCGGCTATCGCTTTGCAGGCGGTTTCCGCGTCGGTGCCTATGCCGACCGGCTGACGATGGGGGTGGACCTCTCGCCCGTCGACATCACGCTCAAGACCAATGGCCTGTCGCTTGGCTATGAAGGTCAGGGCTTCGATGTCGAGGCCTTCGTTGGCAAGACCTCGATCAGCCCTCCGATCTTTTCGGCTGACATCGACAACAAGGGGATCACCGCCAGCTACACCGGGATGCCCGGTCTTGATGTGGGGGCGACCTGGCTGCGCGCCGAGCTGACGTCGGGCGCAATGTCGGAGAACATCGATTTCTCCGGGGTGGCGGCAAGCTATGTCTTCGGCGAATCGTTCATCGCGTTCGGCGGCGTGAGCCAGGCCGATTTCTTCATCTCCTCGGCGTCGCTCGACACGATGGGGCTGGGGCTCGGCTATGATCTGGGCGCCACGACCGGTTTTGCAGCGACCGTCTCGCTTGAAGTCGCGCGGACCGATCTTGGCAGCAGCGAAGACATCGAGACCGTCCGGCTTGGCCTGACCGTGCCGCTGGGGGCAAAGGGGCCGGCGCTGCCGATGAACAGCGTGGCGGATTCGATCCTCAATCCGCGCCACGGTGCCTTCAATGCAGCGATGACCGCGGCGTTCTGAGGCCTTGCCGGTCAAAACGGAAGGGGCGCAAACTGGTTGCGCCCCTTTTGCATGGCGACCGGACGGTGTTCCGGACTAGCTACAGGGAGAGGGAGCGGCAGGTCTACGGCCGTGCAAAAAGCCAGCCCCAGAGCGCTACGCCGATCAATGCGCCCGCCAGTTGCGCGGCCAGGAATCCGGGAACAGAGGTGAAGGCAATACCAGCGAAGCTGTCGGACAGCGTGCGGGCCAGGGTCACGGCGGGGTTCGCGAAGGACGTCGAGGCGGTGAACCAGTAGCCGGAGGTGATCGTCAGCCCGACGAGCCAGGGGATCGCCATCGGCGCGTGGGCCAACCCGCCGAGGATGGCGCCGATCAGGGCAAAGGTGGCGACGGCCTCGGAAATCAGCTGGCCGGTTCCGCCGCGCACAGTGTCAGATAGCGTGATGGCAGGAAGGTCGAACATCAGGTTCGCGAGCACAGCGCCTGCAATGCCCCCGAGAATCTGCGCGGCAACGTAGAGGGGCAACTGGTCCCAGGGCAAAGCGTGGCGCAGCGACATCACCAGGCTGACGACCGGGTTGAAATGCGCGCCTGAGAGCGGGCCCAGCGTCGTGATCAGCACGACGAGGATCGCACCTGTTGCAAGCGTGTTCGCCAGAAGTGCCAGGCCGTCAGAGCCACCGGAAAGTCGCTCGGCCATGATGCCCGAGCCGATGACAGTGGCGACAAGGAGAGCGGTGCCGAGGGCCTCGGCCGTCAGGGCGCGGCTCATCGCTGTTTCACAACCTCGCCGTCTTCCTTGGTGAAGGTCCCGGTCATCGGCGGCAGGAGGTCCAACACGGCCTCGGACGGGCGGCAGAGACGGGTTCCCTTCGGGGTGACGACGATAGGACGATTCAGAAGGATCGGATGCGCCTCGATCGCGTCGAGGAGCTGGTCGTCGGTGAGCGCTGGGTCTGCAAGGCCAAGGTCGGCGAAGGGGGTGCCCTTTTCCCGGACCAGCGACCGGAGCGGCTGGCCGGTGGCCTGGGCGAGGGCGCGTATTGTGTCGCGCGAGGGAGGCGACTTCAGATACTCGATGATCGTTGGTTCGATCCCGGCCGCGCGGATCATGGCAAGCGTGTTGCGAGAGGTGCCACAGCCGGGGTTGTGGTAGATCAGGGTGTCCATGCGAAAGCCCTATGGTGGATTTGTAACAGCTCTATGTCGGACTGCTGCGCAATTGAAGGGTTCCCCCGCCAGCCGCCTGCCGATATACCCCGCGTGGTTTGAACGAGACTCGGGGAAGACAGCATGGCCAACGTCGTCGTCGTGGGCGCCCAGTGGGGCGATGAGGGCAAGGGCAAGCTGGTCGACTGGCTGTCGGAACGCGCCGATGTCATCGCGCGCTTTCAGGGCGGGCACAACGCCGGGCACACGCTGGTGATCGGCAACACGGTCTACAAGCTGTCGCTGCTTCCCAGTGGTATCGTCCGCGGCGGGAAACTCTCGGTCATTGGCAATGGCGTGGTGGTCGACCCCTGGCATCTGGTGGCCGAGATCGAGAAGCTGCGCGGTCAGGGCGTGGAGATCAGCCCCGAGAACCTGATGCTGGCCGAGAATGCCAGCCTGATCCTGCCGATCCATGGCGAGCTGGACCGGGGGCGCGAGGCGCAGACGAGCGTTGCGAAGATCGGCACCACGGGCCGGGGCATCGGCCCGGCCTATGAGGACAAGGTGGGCCGCCGGGCGATCCGGGTTGCCGATCTGTTCGACGCGGCGACGCTGGACACGCGGATCGGGCGCTTGCTGACCCACCACAACGCGCTGCGCGCCGGGCTGGGGCTGGAGCCGGTGGACCCGGCGGCGCTGAAGGCGGCCTTGCTGGAGATCGCGCCGAAGCTGAAGCCCTATGCGGGCCCGGTCTGGAAGGTGCTGACCGAGGCGCGGCGGGCGGGCAAGCGCATCCTTTTCGAAGGCGCCCAGGGCTCGCTTCTGGACATCGACTACGGGACCTATCCCTATGTCACTTCGTCCAATACCATCGCAGGCCAGGCGGCGACCGGGACCGGGGTCGGGCCGACAGCCATCGACTTCGTGTTGGGGATCGTGAAGGCCTACACGACCCGGGTAGGCGAAGGCCCGTTCCCGGCGGAACTGCACGACGCCGATGGCGAGCGCCTGGGAGAGCGCGGTCATGAGTTTGGCACCGTCACGGGCCGCAAGCGTCGCTGCGGCTGGTTCGATGCGGTGCTGGTGCGGCAGACCTGCGCGACCTCCGGCGTGTCGGGCATCGCGCTGACCAAGCTGGATGTGCTGGACGGATTCAAGACGCTGAAGATCTGCGTGGCCTATGATCTGGACGGGCAGCGGCTGGACTATCTGCCGATCGCGGCGGACGAACAGGCGCGCTGCAAACCGATTTACGAGGAGCTTGAAGGCTGGTCGGAAACCACCGCCGGGGCGCGCAGCTGGGCCGAACTTCCCGGTGCGGCGATCAAGTATGTCCGGCGGATCGAGGAACTGATCCAGTGCCCGGTCGCGCTGTTGTCGACCAGCCCGGAGCGGGACGACACGATCCTGGTGACCGATCCCTTCGCGGATTGAGGGGGCGAGGATGCCGCTGAGCTACAAGGCCCGCAAACGTTGGGCGCTGGTGATCCTTCTGGTCGGGCTGCCGGTCTATGTGGTCGCAGCGGTGACTCTGGTCGGGTTGCTGGAGCGCCCCTCCTTCCTGGTGGAACTGGCGATCTATGTGGCGCTGGGCTTTGCCTGGGCGCTGCCGTTCCGCTTTGTCTTCCGCGGGATCGGCCAGCCCGATCCTGATCGGGCCGAACCCGATATAAAAAGGACGGACGGGTAGGACCCGTCCGTCTGAACTTTTCGAAGGTCCATTGCGACCTGTCAGGTCAGGCGGCGCGCCTCGGCCAGGTAGGGCGAGTTGTCGGCCAGGCTGTAGTGTCCGCGGTTGACCTTCTCAATCCGTCCGGTCCGCAAGAGGGTGCCGAAACTGCGCAACCCGTCCTCGCGGCTGATCGGCTTGCCGCCCGCCGAGGCCATCATCCGCCGCATCAGTTGCGGGCGGGTGAACTGGCTGCGGCTTTCCACGCAAGTGGCATAGGCGGCGGCGGCTTCCAGCATTTCGGCCATCGACTTGGCGCCCACCATCTCGGCAAAGGCTGCCAGCCCGGATTCGTTGATGTCCTTGCTGTCCTCGGCAAGCTCGTCATCGTCATCCACTTCGGTGGCCGGGCCGTAGGACGGCTTTTCCAGCACGATGTTGCGGGCCGGCATTGCCGTCGCCGCAACCGCGGCACCCGCGCCGATCGCGCCTGACAGGCGGCCGGTGCGAAGCGCGATCATCGGCTGGCCTTCCGGTGCCGGCGAACCGATGCCGGGCATCACGGGGGACTTGGCCGCCGCCGGGGTTGCCACGGGCGGAGCGACCGGGGCAGGGGACGGAGTGGCCGGACCGACGCGGTCGATGCGCTGCTCGGACACCAGCACCAGCGGCGGCGGACTGATCATGCCGGGGCGGATCGAGCCGGGGCGGGGTTCTGCCGGACGGATGGTGACCGACTTGCGGCGCGGTTTCACCTCGGGTGCAGGGGCGGGATCGGGCGTCAGACCGGGCTGGATCGCCTCGGCCAGGTCGTCCCGATAGGGGTTCAGGTTGACGTCCGCCTTCGGGGCTTCGTAGTCGAGGTCGGCGCGGTCGGCTTCGGTCGAGACCACGGCGGCCTTGAGCCGTGACAGCGCCTCCTGGCGACGACGGTTCGTATCTTCCGCCATCACTTCTTCGGCTTGTTGCAGCAGGCGGGCAATCTCATCGGCTTCCTCGGTCGAGGCGAGAACCCGCGTCGCGCCGAAATCATACTCGGAATCGGGCACCGATTCATCGGGCCGCAGCCGGACGACACGCGAGTTGACGCGGCGTCCCTTGGGCGTGGGCTTTTCCTCCGGGATCGGGGTGATATCAGCTTCGACAGCTTCGACGGCTTCGACGGCTTCGACGGCTTCCGGTTCGATTGCAGGAGCCGCCTCAGCCGCGATTTCTGCCTCTGCCTCAGCCTCAGCCTCTGGCGCCGTTTCGGGTTCGGGTTCCGCTACCGACGTTTCGGCGAAGGCTTCTACGGGCAGAGCGTCCACCGGTGCGGGAATGGTAAGGCCGAAATCGTCCGGAATGTCTTCGGGCGACGCATCGTCAAGTGCCGCGGACAGTTCGACAGCCTCGGGCGAAAGCCCGTCAAGTTCGGCAAGAAGCGCCAGGTCTTCGGCCGGGGCCTCATCGGCCAATTCAATCTCGGTCTCGACCTCGATTTCGGCAGGGAGGAGGTCGTCCACCTGCTCCTGCGCGACGTCAGCAATTTCGTCCGCCGCGACGAATGGTGCGGCGTCAACGGCATCCTCCGTTTCAACCGCCACGGTCTCAACCATGAGATCGACATCGTCCCAATTGGCAGCAGGGGCGGCAGCCTCTTCCTCCTCGGCGTCATAGTCGGCATCAGTTGCAATCAGCGCGCCAAGCCGGGCGGCGACTGTTTCGGAAGCCTCGGCAACCTCCGGCTCGGCTTCCACGACTGGGGTGGCCTCGAACTCTGCGAAGATGGCGGCGATGCCATCCTCTTCGGGTGCAGGTTCGGACAGGTCAGGCGCAGCCACGAAATCGGACATCGGCGCTGCGGCTTCGGCCACAGCGGCGGGGGCGACGGAGCGGCGGATGCGCGCAAGCTTGGCCGCGACGCCGTCCGGGATCACGTCCTGAAGCGAGGGACCGGGCGAGGCACTGTCGTCCTCGAAGCTGTCTTCGGCTTCCGCCGGCGCATGCACGGGGCGGCGGTTGACCGGATTGATCTGGATGCGCGGCGCAACCGGGGCCCCTGCCGCGGCGGCGTCGGCTGGCATCTGCAGGCGGGCGCTGTCCTCGGCCTTGCCGGCGGCGGCAAGACGGGACACTTCCTTTTCGGCCAGACGGTGCAGCATGGCGGCATCGGGCGGCGGCGGCTCGGCGCCGAAGTGGCGGTCCTGCGCGGCAAGGTCGCGGAAATATTCGGCAATCGCCTTCATCGTGTCGAAAGGATTGTCGAACCCTTCCAGCGTGCAGCTGAAAGTCCCGTAGGATACGGTGAGGATCTTGCTTTCACTGGTCATGACTGGACAGCCTTTCGCATTGCTGGTCGCACCATACTACCGTTCAACGCCCTAATGCATGGACAGACAGGGGTAATTTGATGGATTGATTGTGGCCGGAGCCCAGAATCCTGCCTTAATTGGATACAGTCTTACATGAATATGCCGATTGTCCAGTCAACCCAAGGTGTAACGCTGGCCGGTGGGGGACCCATCGGCGCGCGCGACCTGCGGCTGGCACTGGCCCGCGCGCCGGTCGCGGTGGCGGCTGACAGCGGGGCGGACCGTCTCTTGCGGCACGGGGTCAGCCCGGTGGCGGTGATCGGCGACATGGATTCGCTGTCCGCGGCGGCGAAGGCCGCAATTCCCCAGTCCCGCCAGCACCTTGTGGCCGAGCAGGTCACCACCGACTTCGACAAGGCGCTGCGGCTGATCGAGGCGCCGCTGGTGCTGGCGCTGGGCTTTGCGGGCGCGCGGCTGGACCACGGGCTTGCGGCAATGGCAACCCTGATCGCAAGGGCCGAGCGGCGCTGCATCCTGATCGGGCCAGCGGACCTGGCCTTCGCCGCCCCGCCCCGGCTGGAGCTTGAGCTTCAGCCCGGCGAACCCCTTTCGCTGTTCCCGATGGCACCGGTGACGGGGCGGAGCGAGGGCCTCGAATGGCCGATCGCGGGCATCAATTTCGCACCGGACGGGATGATCGGCACCTCGAACCGGGTCGTCGCCAGGCGGGTTGTGCTGGAGTTCGACCGCCGGGGGATGCTGGTGATCCTGCCCCGGAGGCGGCTGGACGCGGCGATCAGGGCTCTTCTGGCAGCAGGCTGATCTGCGGTTCGCGCGCCTTGGCTTTCGCGGCCAGCCGTTCGCGGTGGATGACATAGAGACCGGAAGAGACGATCACGGCGATACCCGCGAAGGTCAGGGCGTTGGGGAAATCGTCGAAGATCAGGTAGCCAAGGATGACGGCGGTGACGATCTCCAGATAGTGCAGCGGCGCCAGGGTGGCCGAGGGGGCGAACTTCAGCGCGTAGGTCATGCACATGTGGCTGACCGCGGCCCAGAAGCCCACCATGAACAGCCAGAGCCAGTTCCAGCCCTGCGGCCAGACCGGATCAAGCGCGGGCAGGCCGGAACCATCGGCAAGAACCATCACGGGCAGGCAGAGGAGAAGCCCGGTCCAGGAAGTGTGGAATTGCATGGTGACGGGATGCATCCAGGACGAAATCCCCTGCGTCACCAGCATGTAGAGCGCGAAGAGGACGGCGGTGGCCAGCGGCCAGAGCGCCACCAGCCCGAAGGCGGCCAGCGAGGGCTGGATCACCAGCAGCACACCCACGAAGCCCACCGCGCAGGCGGCGATGCGGCGGGGGCCGACCTGGTCACCAAAGAGAAAATGGCCGAGGATCAACAGGATGAACGGCTCGACGAAGACGATGGCAAGGGCGTCGGCCAAGGGCATGACCTGAATGCCCGAGACAAAGGCGAAGGTCGAGACGAGAAGAAGCGCCGCGCGCAGCGTGGTGTAGGCGAGCGCTTTGCCCGAGAGAGCAAGTGGCAGCCGCATCAAGAGGACGACCGGCAGCATCAGCACGGTTTGCACGACGAAGCGGGCGGTGGTGACCTGCCCCACCGGGATGCCGTTCTGCGCGGCAAGCTTCGCGCCCACGTCCAGAAGCGGCGCGATGACGCAGAAGGCGAGCATCAGAAGGACGCCCTGGAGGGTCGTGTCGCGGGTCATGGGCCGTGGTTATCCGCTGGGTGTCGGCGTTGCCTGCCTGAAAGCGACATCGTGCGGTTCGGGTCAGGTATCGAAAGGAGCGCTGGCGCGCGAAGACTCCTTGTCTCGTCAGCGGGCCTTGGCCCGCCTCCTCGGTCGTTGGGGGTCCCCCCCCAAACCCCCGGAGTATTTGCCGAAAAGAGCAAGAGGGATTTGCTCTTTTCCCAAAAACTCCCGTGCGGCGTGCGTCTGCCGGATCAGCAGTTCGGGACGTTGACGGCAAGTCCGCCGAGCGAGGTTTCCTTGTATTTCTCGTGCATGTCCTTGCCGGTCTGGCGCATCGTCTCGATGCAGACATCGAGGCTGACGAGGTGCTGGCCGTCCCCGCGCAGGGACAGCGAGGCGGCGGACACCGCCTTGATTGCGCCAAGGCCGTTCCTCTCGATGCAGGGCACCTGCACCAGCCCCTTCACCGGGTCGCAGGTCATGCCGAGATGGTGTTCCAGTGCGATTTCCGCTGCATTTTCAACCTGCTCCGGGGTTCCGCCCAGAACGGCGCAGAGGCCAGCCGCGCCCATCGCGGCGGCGCTGCCCACCTCGGCCTGACAGCCGCATTCCGCGCCGGAGATCGAGGCGTTGTGCTTGCAGAGCCCGCCGATGGCCGAGGCCGTAAGAAGGAAGTCGCCCACTTTCGCGGGTGTCGCTCCGGGCACATGGTCAAGCCAGTAGCGGATCACCGCCGGAACCACGCCCGCAGCCCCGTTGGTTGGCGCGGTGACCACTTGTCCCCCGGCGGCGTTCTCCTCGTTCACCGCCATCGCGTAGAGCGACATCCAGTCGTTGATCGTGTGCGGTGGGGTCAGGTTCAGCCCGCGTTCGGCAATCAGCGCGTCATGGATGCCCTTGGCGCGGCGGCGCACCTTTAGCCCGCCGGGCAGGATGCCCTCGCCCTTCATGCCCCGCGAGATGCAGTCGTTCATCACCTGCCAGATGCGGTTGATCCCGGCGTCCAGTTCGGCGGCCGAGCGGAATTTCAGCTCGTTCGCCCGTTTCATCGCGGCGATGGAGAGGCCGGATTTCTTCGCCATCTCAAGCATTTCCGCCGCCGTCTCGAACGGATAGGGCACATCGGCGCGGGCCTTGGACTTGGCCCCCCCGGCCTCGGCCAGCTCGGCATCGGTCAGCACGAAGCCGCCGCCGATGGAGTAATAGGTCTCCTCCAGGATCACGTCGCCCTGCGCGTCGGTGGCTTTCAGGACCATGCCGTTGGCGTGGCCTGGCAAGGCGGGGCCATAGTCAAAGGTCAGATCCTTCGCGGGATCGAAGGCGAGGGTGCCAAGGCCGGGGGCCTCGATGGTTTTCGATTCCCGGATGCGGGCCAGCGCGGCTTCGGCCTTCTCGGCGTCGTAGGTGTCGGGGGCAAAGCCCGCGAGACCGAGGATCGTCGCCCGGTCGGTGGCATGGCCGACCCCGGTGAAGGCCAGGGAACCGTGCAGCGAGGCCCTGAGCCCGTGGAAATGGAAAGGCGAGGCGCGCAGCTGATCAAGAAAGCGCGCGGCGGCGACCATCGGGCCCATCGTGTGGCTGGACGACGGGCCGATGCCCACCTTGAACATGTCGAAGACGGAGAGAAACATCAGGAACCCGGATTGGTGAAAGGGGTGAGGCCAAGACCGTCGGCGGTGGCGACGCGCAGGGCGGCGGGGCGGGCCTCGTGTGCGGCGAGGACGGCTTTCAGATGTGGGAAGTCGTCAAGGCCGATGCCATAGGGCGCGGGTGGCAGCATGATCAGCCAGCGCACCAGCACGCCGATGTAATAACCGAGGACGCCCGGGTGGTCGGCCGACAGCCAGCGTGGCGATTGCGTGGCGATCAGCGTCTCGATCAGGCCAAGCCGCGCGGCGATCTGGTGTTGCGCGGCAGCGCGAGCGGCATCGGTATTGGCTTCGCCCGCCGGGCGGTGCGGGTAGAACATCGCCAGCGCCGCCTGGTGCAGCGCGTTCGAGGTGAAGAAGAGCCAGGACAGGAACGCCCCCCGGTCGGGGTCCTTCGGCCCCGGTCCCAGCCGTCCGGTCTGGTCGACCAGCCAGAGGAGGATCGCCGCCGTCTCGAACATCGGGCCGTGATCGGTCTCCAGCGCCGGGATCAGGCCCACCGGGTTCACCTGGCGGTATTCGGGGCTGGTGAGCGCCCCGCCGTCGACATCGACCAGCGAGAGGGTATGGGGAAGCTCCAGTTCCTCCAAGGCCAGCCGGATGATCGTCGAGGCGAAGTCGGGCGCGTGGTGCAGGGTCAGGGTCACAGGACCGATCCTTCCGGCGGGTTCGGTTGCTCGGGCCGGGTGAAGGGATGGGCGCCAAGCCCTTCGGCCCGGGCGACGACCGGGGTCTCGACGCGGGCCTCCTGCGCGGCGGCAAGGGCGGCAAGTGCCGGGAAATCGGCGAGGTCAAGCCAGCGCGGGCCTTTCTCCGGGTAGAGCTGTGCCCAGCGTGTTAGGACGATGGTGTAGATGCCAAGCGGCTTGCCTGCGGCGAAGAGCTTAGGGTGCCTTTCGGCGGCAGCGTCGAGGAGGGCGAAGTGGCGCAGCATCCGGGCCGACATGATCTCCAGATGCGCGGCATGGCCATCCGCCGGGGCATACTGGTGCGGATAGAAGATCTGCCGCAGCTCGGCATGGGCAGTGTTCGACAGGAAGAACAGCCATTTGAGAAAGGCCAGCCGGTCCGGGTCGGCAGGGGCGGGCCCAAGATGATGGGTGTCAGCGAGCCAGAGGAGGATGGCGCCGGTCTCCGAGATCGGGCCCCTGGGCGTCTCCAGTGCGGGGATCAGCCCGGTCGGGTTCAGCGCCCGGTAGGCCGCACCGTCCTGCGCCCGGATGGCGCGGTTCACCAGCCGGGTCTGATAGGGAATGCCTGCGCCGTCCAGCACCAGCCGGATGATCAGGGACGCGTTGTCGGGGGCATAGTGCAGCGTATACATCGGTGGCCGGAAAGCTATCCTGCCAAGATGCCGAACTCTAGCCCCGGTGCAGGTCGAAAAGCGACCGAATGTCGCGGGACTGCGCAGCATTGGGCGGCTGCGGCGGGCGGACGGCGCGGCTTGGCTGGTGTTAACCGTTCGTAAACCTTCTGCTGCGCAGGCTTCCGCCCGGTCTGGAGCAGGAGGCCTGGATGCGGCGGATGGTGGTAACGATGCTGTTGGTGCTGGGGCAGGCGGCCCATGCCGACGAGGATGCGCTGGCAGACGCCATGGCACGCAACCCCGAGCGGTTCGAGGCGCGGGCCATCGACCTCATCGCCGGGTTCGGCGGGCCGGACGGCTTGCGGGCCGAGGGGATCGAGACGCATATCGCGCTGGAGCGGGCCGGCGCGCGAGCATCGGCGCTGCGGCGGTTCCTGGCGATGGACCTTGACGCCGATAGCCGGGTGAACCGCGAGGAGTTGGCCATTGCCCAGCGGGCGGCAAGTGCCGCCGCGCGCGGAAGGATGGAGCGGCAGTTCACCGCCGCCGATGCCGATGGCGACGGTATTATCGATCCGGGCGAGATGGCGGCGGCTGGAACCGCGGCGGGCCTTGCCGCGCTGGGGGATGCCGAGGCCGATCTTCTGCGCGCGCTTCTGCGGCTTGATGGCGACGGGAACGGGGCATTGGTGGCGGCAGAGGTTTCGGCGGCGGTGGCCCGGATGGATCAGGCGGGCTGAACCTGGAAACAGTGCGGTGCCAAATCGCGAAGGCTCTCGCCCTTGGGCTGAGTTTGCGCTATCCCGAGGGGCGCTATGAGGGGGGAACTGCAATGGCTGCCGAGCTTTCGCCGATTGACCAGGCCAAATTCGTGGCCGCCCGCCGGTCGGTGGATTTCGTCGAGACCGGCATGAAGCTGGGCCTCGGCACCGGTTCGACCGCGGCCTGGATGGTGCGCTGCCTGGCGGAACGGGTGCGGGAAGAGGGGCTGAATGTCACCTGCGTCGCCACCTCCTCGCGCACGGCAGATCTCGCACGGCATTTGGGGCTGAAGGTGGTCGGGCTGGATGAGACGAAATGGCTTGACCTGACCATCGACGGCGCGGACGAGTTCGACGCCAACCTGAACCTGATCAAGGGGGGTGGCGCGGCGCTGTTGCAGGAAAAGATCGTGGCGACGGCCAGCGACCGCATGATCGTGATCGCCGATGCGGCCAAGGAAGTGGCACAGCTCGGCGCCTTTCCCTTGCCGGTCGAGGTGGTCCCCTTCGGCTGGCAGACAACCAAGGCCCTGATCGAGGAAACGCTCTACAGCCTTGACGTGATGAGCCGTGATGTCGCGCTGCGCATGGCCAAGGATCAGCCTCTGCGCACCGATGAGGGGCATTTCATCCTTGACCTCAGCCTGACCCGGATCGGGAATCCGCGCCAACTTGCGCTGGTCCTGAACCAGATCCCCGGCGTCGTCGAGAACGGGCTTTTCATCGACATTTGCGATGTGGTGGTGGTCGGTCACGGCGACGGTCGGATCACGGTGCGCGACATCAATTCGGGCCGGGTCGAGAATGGCTCGGTCGACATGTCGGAAAGCCGCAACATCTTTGCCGACCTGGACTAGGATACTCTCCGCCG
>JAFLCY010000032.1 GCA_017303485.1 Rhodobacterales bacterium | reverse complement strand
TTGGCGTTTGCCGCGAGCAGGACGGGCGTCTGGTTGAATTTTCCCACGGTGGCGCGGAAGTTGTCTGCGAGCAACGCGAGATCGCTCTCAGCTTTGGCGCGAGCGGCATCTGCCGCCCGCCGGGCCTCGCGCGCGCGAGTATCGGCGGATGCGAGGTCCGCCAGCCGCGCCTGCAAGGCTTCATGCGCCTGCCGGGCGCCGTCGGCGCGGGCCGCCACGTCTTCCAGGTCGCGTTTCAGCTGCACCAGACGGTTCAACTGCTGCAGACGCAGCGCGGCGGCGGAGGGCGCGTCCTCGGCCCCCGCGCGGAAGCCGTCCCAGCGCCATAGATCGCCCTCGATGCTGACGAGCCGCTGGCCGGGGCGCAGGCCGGCCTGCAAATCGAATCCCTGCTCGCGGCTGACAAGACCGATCTGCGACAGGCGGCGGGCGAGAACGGCGGGGCCCTGCACCTCGGCGGACAATGCTGTTGCCCCTTTGGGCAGCGGCTGTGCTTCGGCATAGGGTTCCAGCACGGCCCAGCCGGACCGCGCCGCCGCCCCAACTTCGGGCGAGCGCAGATCATCCGCCAGCGCCGCGCCCAATGCCTTTTCAAAGCCCGGCGTCACCACCAGCCGGTCAAGAAGCTGATGCCCGGCCTGCGCCTCGCGTTCCACCAACCTGGCCAGCGCCGCGACCTCGGCGCGCAGCGCATTGGCCTCGCCCTCGGCAGAGGACCGTGCCGCCCGCGCCTCGGCCTCGCGGCCCTGAGTCTCGGCCCGAGCGGCCTCGGCGGCTTCCAGCGCGGCCTCGGTCGCCTCGCCCTCGCCAAGCGCGGCTTCTCGCGCCTCTTCAGCGGCCTCGAAAGCCTCACCCGAAGCGGCAAGCGCGTCGGTGGCCAGGTCCACGGTCTCCCGCGCAAAGGTCGCCTGCTCCTCGGCGCGGTCCAGCACCGAACGGGAATCCGCAAGCAGGCGCTGGGTCGACTGGTGCCGGGCCGCAAGCCGGGCCGCGTCCTCGGTGAGTTCGGACAGCGCGGTCTCGCGTTCGGCCAGCACCGCGCCCGCCTCCCGCGCGGTTTCGACCGCCTCGGCCAGTTTGTCTTCATGCCCCTCATGGGCGCGGGCAAGCTGTTCGATCTCCCAGTCCAGCCGTTCGATCACCTCACCCGCGTCGCGGTTCAGGCCCGCCTCACGCTCCAGATCGCGCGAAAGCTGCTCGATCCGGCCCCTGAGCGTGTCGATCTGCGCCAGCGCCCGCGCTTCCTGATCGCCAAGCGCGTCACGTTGCAGCCCCAGGCGCTGCAAGATGGCGCTGGCAATCGCCTCTTCCTCGCGCTTCGGCGGCAGCGCATCCTCTGCCGCCTCGCGGGCCTTGCCCGCGCCGCGCGATGCCGCCTCGGCCTGAGCCTGCGCGATCAGGCGTTCACGCAGTGCGCCTTCCGCCTGCGACCGTGCCTCGTCCGCCTCGCGCCAGCGCCGCCAGAGGAGCATCCCTTCCGACTTGCGCAACTCCTCGGAAATCTCGCGGTAGCGCGCCGCCTGCTTGGCCTGCCGGGTCAGCACCGAAAGCTGCTGCGCCAGATTTTCCAGCACGTCATCCACGCGGGTCAGGTTCTGCTCGGTCCCGGCCAGTTTCAGCTCGGCCTCGTGCCGCCGGGCGTAAAGGCCGCTGATCCCGGCGGCCTCTTCCAGCACCCGGCGGCGGGCCTTGGGCTTGGCGTTGATCAGTTCGGAAATCTGCCCCTGCCGCACCAGCGCCGGGGAATGCGAGCCGGTCGAGGCATCGGCGAACAGCATCTGCACGTCGCGCGCGCGGACATCCTTGGTGTTGAAACGGTAGGCGGAGCCTGCGTCGCGGGTGATCCGGCGGACGATCTCGATCTGGTCGGCATCGTTGAAGCCCGAGGGCGCCAGCCGGTCCTGATTGTCGATCACCAGCGCCACTTCGGCAAAGTGCCGGGCGCCCCGGGTGGCGGCGCCGTTGAAGATCACGTCCTCCATCCCGCCGCCGCGCATGGCGCTGGGGCGGTTCTCGCCCATGACCCAGCGCAGCGCCTCCAGAAGGTTCGACTTGCCGCAGCCGTTCGGGCCGACAACGCCGGTCAGCCCCTCATGGATCACCAGATCCGTGGGGTCGACAAAGCTTTTGAAGCCGTTCAGGCGCAGTTTGGTCAGGCGCAAGTGGTTGCTCACGAGTCGGGTGTGCGATGTTCCCGCCCGGGGGCGCAGGAGTCAACCCGACACCCTGCATCTTGGCGGTTTGCCCCGGCTTATCCCCAAGATGTTGCGGGCTTGTGGTCGTTCATGTGTTGGCGCAGTCTCTCGCCATGACCCCGCGCCTTGCCACAGACCCGGCCTTTTGGCCTGCAATCCTGACGCTTCTGCACGAGGCATTTGCCTATATGGAGGGCCGGATCGACCCGCCCTCCTCGCTTCACAAGCTGACGCCCGAGGCCCTGACCCGGCAGACGCAAGTCGGGGAAATCTGGCTGATCGGCGCGCCGGTGGCCTGCGTCTTCCTGACCCCCAAGCCCGGGGCGCTTTATGTCGGCAAGCTGGCGGTGGTGGCCAGCCATCGCGGGCAGGGACTGGCGCGGCGGCTGATCGACCTGGCCGGGGAGAGGGCGAGGGTCCTGCAGCTTTCGGCGCTGGAACTGGAGACGCGGGTGGAACTGGTGGAGAACCAGACCGCGTTTCAGGCGATGGGCTTCGTCGAGACGGGCCGCACAGCGCATGCTGGTTACGACCGCCCGACCTCGATCACCTATCGCCGTCCGGTCACCTTCTGAAGCAGGGCATCCAGCCGGAAGTCGGGCGGAATGGCATCGCGGCCGTCAAGCACCAGATCGGCCATCACCTCGGCCACTTTCGGGGCCATGCCGAAGCCGATCTTGAACCCGCCATTGGCGACAAAGTGCCCGGGGCGGTCCGGCCAGCCCCCAAGCGCCGGGGCGCGGCTGGCTGTCTTCGGGCGGACACCGGCCCAGCGGGCCAACACCTCGGCCCCGGCCAGCGCAGGCACCGCAGCGACGGCCCGGGCGAGCAGGCCATCAAGCTGCGCATCGGGACCGTCCCCGGTCCAGCTTGCCTCGGAGGTGGATCCGATGGCGACGGAGCCGTCGGCATGGGGCACGATATGCAGCCCGTCGACGAAAAGCTGCGGCTGGTCGCGCGCGTCGAACCGCAGGGAAAGCGCCTGCCCCTTCACGCCGGACCCCAGCGGGGCGCCGAAGGCCTGCGACAGATGCTCCAGCCCGGCGAGGCCCGTGGCGTGGATGACCGCGCCCTGCTCGTCTCCCTCACCAAGGACCAGTTCGGCACCGCCTGCTTTCAGCGCGGCGATCAATGCCGCCAGTCCCATCCGGGGCGAAAGCCGGGCCGAAAGCGTATCCTCGACCAGCCAGCCGGTTGCTGACCGTGGTTCCCAGAAAGCCCCCGTCGCCGGGACGACCTGCCAGACCGCCCTGCCCTGCCACAGCGTCTCTGCCTCCGTTGCCCGCCGCTGGGCGGCCTCGACGGCGCGGAGGTCGGCCAGCGGCTGCAACCGACCAAGCCGCGCATAGCCCGAAGGCAGGCCCGATGCCGCCTCGACCGCCGCCCACCAGTCGGCGGCCATCAGCAGGCTTTCCAGTTGGAAGGCCTTCTTGGCATTCCAGGCCTCCAGCACATGCGGCGACAGCGCGCCCACCAGCCCGCCCGAGGAACCTGCGCCCCAAGCGACGGTCTCGATCACGCGAACCTTCGCGCCGCGCGCAAGGCAGGCCCAGGCGATGGACAGCCCGAAGATGCCGCCGCCGCGCACCGTTACATCGACCCTTGCCATTCTGCCGTCCCAAGCCCATCACACCGGCCAAAGGACTACCCCCGATGCCAAGCCCCGACCAGCCCCCCGACCTGGACTGGCGCGACGGGACGATCCCCGTCTCGCGCCGGTTCGACGACCCCTATTTCTCGCTGGCAGGCGGGCTGGAGGAGACGCGGCATGTGTTCCTGACCGGCAACCACCTGCCAGAGCGGTTCCGCGATGGCTTCCACATCGCCGAACTGGGCTTCGGAACCGGGCTGAACCTTCTGGCGGTTCTCATGGCGCATCGCGGGCCGGGGCATTTGCACTACACCAGTTTTGAGGCTTTCCCGATGCCCGCGCCCGACATCACACGCGCCCTGACGGCCTTCCCCGAGGTCGCCGGGGTCGCGGAGCCCTTCCTGCGCCAGTGGCAGGCGGGGGAGACCGAGTTGCAGTTTCCGGGTCTGACGGCGCGGATCGTTCTGGGTGACGCGCGCGAAACGCTGGCCGGCTGGGAGGGCACAGCCGACGCCTGGTTCCTCGACGGGTTCTCTCCCGCCAAGAACCCCGAGCTTTGGTCGGAGGAGCTGATGGCCGAGGTCGCCCGCCACACCGCGCCCGGCGGGACCTTCGCCACCTACACCGCCGCCGGCCATGTCCGCCGCGCACTGGCCGAGGCCGGGTTCACGGTCACCCGCCAGCCTGGGTTCGGGCGCAAGCGGCACATGTCGACCGGTGTGCTGGGCTAGGCTTCGGACACCGCCTCCAGTATGTCGCCTGGCTGACACTCCAGCGCGGTACAGATCGCAGCAAGCGTGTCGAAGCGGATGCCCTTCACCTTGCCTGACTTCAAAAGCGACAGGTTCTGTTCGGTGATGCCGATCCGTTCCGCCAACTCTCGCGAGCGCATCTTGCGCCGCGCCAGCATCACATCCAGCCGGACCACGATCTGCATCAGACGAACCCCGCGTTCTCGGCCTTGACCGCCGCCGCCTCGCGCATGGCCCAGCCGATCACGGTCAGTAGCCCCGCTGCCAAAAGGAAGCCCAGCGTCCCCTGATCCAGCCCGATGGTGAGAACCCGCTGGCCTGCGTTCCAGCTTAGGATCAGGGTCTGCAGCGTCGGCACCAGCACGGTGAAGCCTGCTACGATCAGGAAATTGCGGCCGATGCCCAGGATGGTTTCGGCATTCTCCCCGCTCAGCACCTCGCCGTCACGATAGGCGGCAAAGAGCCGCACCATACCGCGCAGGGCGGCGACCATCGGCATGACCGAAACCAGAGCGACGGCGGCGACCAGCCCGGCCTGCAAGGTGGTGACTTGCGTGGCCGCAGGCACCAGCGGCGCACGGTTGAGCAGCGAGGCCGGATCGCTGACCCCCTTGCCGGCATAGATCAGGACGATGACCGGCAACAGGGCGGAGAGGACCAGCGCCACCCAGTAAAGCGCCCCGGAAAGCCGGGCAAGGCGTGTTTGGTCTGGCATGGAGAAACCCTCTTTTCATGATGATGATTTACTGTATTACAATAAATTATAGCCGTCAAAGGAGATTCGTGAATGCTATCCTTCCCTCGGTCCTGCCTGGCCGCCCTGTCGCTCTCGGCCTGTGCTGCGATTGCGCCCTCTACTGTCGAACGCCTTGCAAGGCTTGATCCCCTGACGGCCGATCCCGCAGGGATCGAACTTGTGGTCATCCTGCCCGAAGGGCTTGCGGTCCGACCAGGTTCGGCCAAGCTCGAATTCGGCGCCGAACGTGCGGACGAGGCCCGGAAGGGCAGCTTCGCGCTGGAAGACCGGCCGGTGCCGGAGGGGATCGCCGTTCCCGCCAAAGCCACGGCGCGACGGTATGGTCTCACCGCTGCCGATGCCCAACGGATGCGCGCGCTTCAGACGGAAATCTCGACCTGGAAGCGGGAAGGGAAGGCCACGGGCCAGCTTGGCCTCGGGATCGGCGGCTGCGCCCTGGGTGATGGCCCCGCGCCCGACGCCAGGGGTTCGGTCCTGATCCGGCTTGCTCCGACAGAAGGTTTCCTGCCGCTCATCTCGGATGGCAGGCTGGCCGATCTGCTTGGCCCCAACGGCCTTGCGGCCATCGAGCCTTGCCAAGCCGCGCAATAAAGCGTACCCGCCCGCCTTTGGTTGAGATTGGCGTCTTCGGGTGCTAGTCTTGTTCCGAAGGCCCGGCGCGGGGGTCTTTTGCCGCGCTTCCCAGGAGGACAAGGTCCTGTCGCATTCTGATCCCGCTACCGGCCTGCCCGTCGGTCCGCGCCCGAAAAACCCTGAAGCTGCCGTTGCCGAGCATCGCTCCGAGGACGTCCTGGCCCTGGTCCTGAAGTCGGTCGACGACGACAAGGCCGAGGATATCGTCGAAATCGACCTGCGCGGCCGGTCGGACGTGGCGGATTACATGGTGATCTGCTCGGGCCGGTCCTCGCGGCAGGTTGCGGCGATCTCGGAAAAGCTGGCCGACCGGCTGAAGCAGGACATGCGGATTTCCGTTCGCATGGAGGGCAAAGAGGCCGGCGACTGGGTGCTGATCGACGCGGGCGACGTGATCGTCCATGTCTTCCGCCCGGAAGTGCGCGAGTTTTACCAGCTTGAGAAGATGTGGCTGCCGGCGGGCACGACCCGCGCCGCCAAGGCCTGATGCGGCTGCACCTCTGCGCCGTGGGCCGCCTTCGGTCGGGGCCAGAGCGCGATCTCGTGGACGACTACCTGCAACGGCTTGATCGCACCGGGCGGCCCCTTGGCCTTGGCCCGGCAACCGAGCATGAGGTCGAGGACAAGAAGGGCGGCGGCAAGGCGGCGGAGGGCGCGCTTCTGTCCCGCGCGATCCCTGACGGCGCGGCCCTGTGCGTGCTGGACGAACGCGGCAAGACGCTGTCCAGCCCGGAACTGGCGGACATGCTGGCCCGGTGGCGCGATGGCGGACGGCAGGACGCGGCCTTCGTCATCGGCGGGGCGGACGGGGTGGACCCGGGCTTGCGCGACCGGGCCGATCTGGCAGTCAGCTTCGGCCGGATGGTCTGGCCGCACATGCTGGTCAGGGTGATGCTGGCCGAACAGCTGTATCGCGCGGCGACGATCCTGGCCGGATCACCCTATCACCGGGTCTGACGCCCGATCCGCTCCAGGATCAGAAGCGATAGGAATAGACCAGGCTCATCGCGTCAACGTCATTGCCGGTCTGGTAATCGCTTTCGGACATCTCGAAATCTAGGCTCGACGTCTCATTGATGTCCCAGCCCAGCCAATAGGCCTTTGCCTCGCCCACGAAGACGGAAGGAAAGCCCATTGGCGAATCCTGCCTGGCGCGCGAAGCGCCGACAACGATGGCGCCGAAATCATAGGACGCCGAATAGCCGCGGTAGTGGAGATCATAGTCAGGAAGCCCCAGCTTCCGGAGCTGTCGGACGTCACTGATCACAAAGGTGAATCCCTTGAATTGCACGGACCCGCCAAAGGACCGGTAGTCGACTTGCGGAAAGCCTGTGGGCGGGCCGCGTTCAAATCCGGCTCCGATGGCAAGCTTCACGTCACCCAGATCCGTGGTCCATCTCAACCCCGCACTTTCGGCATCGCCCCGGTCATTGCTCGACCGTGAAACCGAGGCGGTAAATTCGCCAAGCCGAAGATCGGCCCGCGTGGTTCGCGACGTATAGTATCTTGGGTCCAGTGCGGACGTGTCCGACAGGGGCCTGCCAGCAGTTCCCATACCGCCGCCGATGTTCATCAGGATCGCCCCGTCCGCACTTATCGGGGACCGGTCCGATCCGATATCCAGCGTGGCAAAGCTGAACGAGGATTCCACGTCGCCATAATACAGGACCAGGGGACCGGCAGACAGATAGGCGGCAAGGTCAAGATCGAATGTGCCGAACTCTCCGGGCAATTGCCCAAATGCAAGGTTGATTCCATCGTACCTCGCCTGGGTGCCCTCCCGCGCGCTCAGCCTGCCGGCAAGGCCCACGGAGAGGGTTTCGGTGATGGCATAGTCGGCGGCGGCATCCGCCTTCAACTGCACGACCGCGCCATCATAGCCGTAACCGTCGCCGCTGGAGGAGATCGACTGAAAGTCCAGCCATCCCCCGGCCACGGTTCCCGAGAAACTCAGGGTCAGCGGCTCTTCTGCCTGGGCTGGCAATCCGGCAAGAACAGCCGCGAGTGTGACGAAACCCAGCTTCATTTTATGGCCTCCCATGGTCTGAGAAACGCAATCAATGGTTGAATGCTGCGCCCCGAAGCCTGATCCGACAACAATTGCGGGGCTTTCGCCGGTCGCAGAATGCCGACGTGATGCGTCAGGGACACATTTCCGGATGTAGTGCGTGAGGGCGAAGCCGTGCTAGAGAAGCGCCCGTTCCGCCGCCGCGCCCAGCCGCAAGAGGCGCGCTTCCTGTCCAGCCGCGCCCAGGAAGCTGATCCCGCAGGATGGCTGCGAGGTCGGCAACGTCAGCGCGCAGACGCCCATCAGGTTGCCGATCCTTGTGTTGCGCAGGGCCAGCAGGTTTTCGGTCACATAATAGGCGTCGTCTGTCATCAGCCGGTTTGCATCCGGCGGGAGGATCGGCGAGGTGGGCAGCAGGACGGCATCGAAGACCGCCGTCCTTTCGATCCAGATCCGCCGGATATCCTCAAGCCTGCGCCAGCCCGCGACATAGTCCATCGCCGCGACGCCGGCCCCGGACCGAAATCGCTCCAGGATGCGGGGGAACATCTTCTGCGGGGCGGCCTCGATCACCTCGCGCCAGATGCCATAGGCCTCGGCTGTGAAAAGCGTTGCGGCAAGCGCCATTGCCTCGGCGACTTCCGGCACGCTGATCCGGTCGATCCGGGCTCCGGCCCGGCCCAGCCGCGCCACCGCATCCTCGAACCCCTGCGCCGGCCGGTTGCGCAGGTCATCCAGCGCCACCGTCTCCAGCACGGCAAGCCGTGCGCCCGAAAGGTCCACCCCCGCAAGGTCCGCCACCGGATCGCCGCTGATCGCGGCAAGGAGGAGCGCGCAATCCTCGACCGAATGGGCCAGCGGGCCGATGGTGTCGAAGCGTTCGCAAAGTGGCACCGCCCCGGCCAGAGGCAGGCTTCCCGCGGTGGTCTTCAGGCCGACGAGATCGTTCCAGGCCGCGGGAATCCGCACCGAGCCGCCTGTATCGGACCCGATCGCCGCCGGGGCAAGCCCGAAGGCCACCGAAGCCGCCGCGCCCGAGGAGGAGCCGCCCGGTACCGCCTTGTCGTCGTTCAGGCAGGGCGGCGTCGCCGTCACCGGGTTCAGGCCAAGGCCGGAGAAGGCGAGTTCCGACATATGCGTCTTGCCGAGACAGACGAGACCCTGAAGCGTAGCAGTTTCCAGCACCGCGGCATCGCGGTCGGGCGTCCGTCCCTTCAACAGCGCCGACCCTGCCTCGGTTGCCACCCCCGCCGTGTCGAACAGGTCCTTCCAGCTGACCGGAACGCCGTCCAGCAGACCCTTGCGCAACCCCGCCTTGGCGCGCGCCGCCGCCGCCATCGCCTCGCCCCGAGCCCGGGCCGGGGTCGCACGGGCATAGATGCGGGGGGCGAGCGGATGGGTCTCGATCCGGTCCAGGAAGGCTTCGGCCAGTTCGACCGGGTTGATCTTTCCCGTCCCGATGCCCCGCCCAAGGTCGGCCGCCGTCATGTTCGCCCAGGTTCCGCTCATCCCAACCCCCGTTTTCCGGAACGGTAGCGGCTTGCCGACGCATGGACAATCCGTCGTGGCGGGCTAAGAAGAGGGGATGACCTGGGACACCGACATCCTGATCGCGGGCGGGGGGCTGAACGGCCCGGCCCTGGCTCTGGCGCTGGCGCGGGGGGGCTTCAGCGTCACGGTTGTGGACGCCCGTCCCGCCCGGACCCGTGCCGAAGCCGGGTTCGACGGGCGGGCCTACGCGCTGGCCATCGCCTCGGTGCGGCTTCTGACCGCCATCGGGGTCTGGCCCGGTGTCGCCGACAAGGCGCAGCCGATGCTAAAGATCAAGGCCTCGGACGGCAGGGCAGGTGAAGGCTCCGCACCCTTCTTCCTGCATTTCGACGCCGCCGAGATCGAGGAAGGCCCGATGGGGCACATGCTGGAGGACCGGCATCTCTACGCGGCCTTCCTTGATGCGATGCAGACGGTGCCGGGGATCACGCTTCTGTCGGGCGAAACCGTTCAGGCGCAAGAAGTTGATGGGTCCGGCGTGACGGTGACGCTGGCGTCGGGGCGCAGACTGACTGCCGGGCTGCTCGTCGGCTGCGACGGGCGCGGCTCTGGCGTGGCGGCGCGGGCAGGAATCCGGCGGATCGGCTGGGGCTACGGACAGACCGCACTCGTCACCGCGATCCGGCACGAGAAGGACCATCAGGGCATTGCGCACCAGTTCTTCATGCCCTCCGGCCCGCTGGCGATATTGCCGCTGAAGGGCGGGCACCATTCCAGCATCGTCTGGAGCGAGACCGACGCGACCGCCGAGGCCATCCAGGCGCTGCCGGATGCCGAGTATCTAAAGGCCCTGCGTCCCCGCTTCGGCGATTTTCTTGGCGAGATCGGCCTGGCGGGGGATCGGTTCACCTACCCCCTGTCGCTGTCGCTGGCCGAGCGCTTCGTGGCCCCCCGCCTGGCGCTGGTGGGCGACGCGGCGCATGGTGTCCACCCCATCGCGGGGCAAGGTTTGAACCTTGGCCTGCGCGATGTCGCGGCGCTGGCCGAGGTCTTGATCCTGGCGCGGCGGCGGGGGGAGGAACCCGGCAGCCCGACCGCGCTGGAGGAATATCAGCGCTGGCGGCGGTTCGATTCCACCGCGCTGGCACTGGGGATGGATTCAGTCAACCGGCTGTTTTCCAGCGACAATCCGCTGCTGCGTCTGGGTCGCGACCTTGGCATGGGCGTGGTGAATGCCCTGCCATCCCTGCGCCGCGGCTTCATCCGGCAGGCGGCGGGCTTGACGGGAGAGCTGCCGAAGCTTCTGACGGGGCGACAGATCTAGACGCCTGCTCGGCTGGGGCCTCGTTGTCGGGCTCCTCGGTTTCAGCCTCCGCAGCCGCAGCCGCCGCCGACGCCTCACGACGCGCCGCCTTCCGCACCTCGCGCCGGTCGAGGAGGTGAAACAGCAAGGGATTGGCCAGGATCGAGATCATCGCCCCTGCGACCACCAGATCGCGCGCCTCGACCGGAACGATATCCAGCGTCACCCCCATGCTTATGAGAATGAAGGAAAACTCTCCGATCTGCGCCAGACTTGCCGCGATGGTCAGCGCCTTGTCGTGGTCATGGCCGAAGCCGCGCACGATGTAATAGGCGGCGACCGATTTGACGAAGATGATGATCACAACCGTCACCAGCAGGGAAAACGGCGATTCAAGGATGATGCCCGGATTGAACAGCATCCCGACCGAGACGAAGAACAGCACGGCGAAGGCATCGCGCAGTGGCAGCGTCTCGCGCATGGCCTGCTGCGACAGGGTCGAGGAGGACATCACCATCCCGGCGAAGAAGGCTCCCAGCGCGAAGGAGACACCGAAAAGATTCGTCGCGCCGTAGGCAACGCCCAGCGCAATGGCGAGGACGGCAAGCCGGAACAGCTCGCGCGAGCGGGTCTGCGAGACGAGGTGCAGGACCCAGGGGATCACCCGGCGGCCGATGATCAGCATCAGGGCAACGAAGGCGGCGGCCTTGGCCAGCGTGATCAGAACCGTGGCCGCGATGGGGCCGATGCCAATGTTGCTGGTGACCTCTGCCACGGCCTCGGCCTCCTCCGCGACCGGGATGGCTGTACCACCCAGAAGGCCGGCGAGCGGCGGGATGAGGACGAGGCACAGGACCATCACCAGATCCTCGACGATCAGCCAGCCGACAGCGACGCGGCCCTTGTCGGTCGTGACAAGCTCACGGTCCTGCAAGGCGCGGAGAAGCACGACGGTCGAGGCGACCGACAAGGCGAGACCAAAGATCAGCGCCGCGCCAAGGTTCCAGCCGATGGCCCAACCCATTGCGGTGCCGAAGGCCGTGGCCACCAATATCTGCCCCAGCGCGCCCGGCACGGCGATGGCCTTCACCGCCATCAGGTCGCGCGGCGAGAAGTGCAGCCCGACCCCGAACATCAGGAGGATCACCCCAAGCTCGGCCAGTTCGGTGGCCAGCCCCATGTCGGCGACGTAGCCGGGTGTGAACGGTCCGATCACCACGCCTGCGATCAGGTAGCCCGCGATCAGCGGCAGCTTCAGGCGCTGCGCCAGAAGACCGAAAAAGAAGGCCAGGCCGAAACCGGCGACAAGGATGCTGATCAGGGGCGTATCGTGCGGCAATGCTTCGCGGTTCTTTCCGGCCTCGCTTCGGTAAGCCGGCGCAGCCAAACGGGTTTCGGGAATATTTGTCAGGAGACAACGGGATAGTAGGCACGGATCGGCCGTTTGCAACTGGGTGGAACCGTGCTTTTGGTCACAATTCCGGCTTTCGTGGAAACAACTTGTAATGATACCGCTTGGCGATGCCCGAACTGATCCCGAACCCCCGCGCCCGCCGCCTGTTTCTTGAGCGTCACGCTTTGTCCGAAGCGCCGGTCGGTCCGGCCACGGGGCAGGCCCTGCATGACCTGATCGAGCGGATCGGCTTTGTGCAGGTCGACAGCATCAACACCGTCGCGCGGGCGCATGAGATGATCCTCTGGTCGCGGCGGCAGTCGTTCCGCCCCCCCGCGCTGAAGCGGCTTCTGGAGCGGGACCGCAGCCTTTGGGAGCATTGGACGCATGACGCCTCGATCCTGCCCACGCGGCTGCATGGGGTCTGGCAGCATCGGTTCAGGCGCGACGAGGAAAAGCTGCACAAGAACTGGAAGGCCTGGTTCCGCGATGGGTATGAAGAACAATTCGACAATATTCTCAATCGGATAGCCAAGGACGGCCCGGTGGGCACCGCCGATGTCGGCGAGGGAGAGGTCCGGGGCAAGGGCGGCTGGTGGGACTGGCATCCGTCGAAGACCGCGCTGGAATGGCTGTGGCGGACGGGGCGTATCGCCGTGTCCCGGCGGGACGGTTTCGCCAAGATCTATGACCTGACGGAACGGGTGATCCCCGAAGCCCACCGGGCGGAGGTTCCGGCGGAGGCGGTGACGGACTGGGCCTGCCGCAGCGCCCTGCGGCAGCTGGGGTTCGGGACCAGCGGCGAGATCGCGGCCTACTGGAAGGCCGTGGGGCCGGAGGCGGCGAAGCTTTGGTGCCGGGAGGCCCTCGTGCGCGGCGAGATCATCGAGGCGGAGGTCGAAGGCGCCCAGGGTCAGCGCCGCAAGGTATTCATTTTCCCCGAGATTCTGGATGAAGTGCCACCGGAGCCGACCCCGCGCCTTCGCATCCTCTCGCCCTTCGACCCTGCGCTGAGGGACCGCGACCGGGCGGAGTTCCTGTTCGGGTTCTACTACCGGATCGAGGTCTTCGTGCCCGAACCGAAGCGGGTCTGGGGCTATTATGTCTTCCCGGTGCTGGAGGGGGAAAGGCTGGTGGGCCGGATCGACGTGAAGGCGTTCCGGGAGGCCGGGGCGTTGCGGGTCAAGGCATTTTGGCCGGAAGCCGGGGTGAAGCTGACCAAGGGCCGGAGGGCGAAGCTGGAGGCGGAGCTGGACCGGCTGGCGGGATTCTCGGGCTGCGAGAGGGTGGAGTTTCTGGACGGGTGGGAGCGGGAGACGGTAGGGCGGCCAAGTATCTGAGAACGCAGTGGTAATTTGGCGAATCCGGGGTGTTGCCGGCGTATTCCATGCATATTCAAAGCGTATGACTTCCATGCATACGCGCGTGCAGATGGGAGGGCGTTAACCATGTGGGGCGAATCGGCTTTGGATGGATGGTGGGCGGAGCGCCCACCCTACGGGGCGGTCGGGTAAGGGCCCTTGGCAGGGCGGCGCAGAGGCAAGTAGGTTTTCGCGGACAGCAGATTTGGACCAGACGATTTGATGGACGACACAACGCTTTTCCTGACCCTGATCGCGGCAGCGCTGGCACTGGTTTTTCTGGTTCTCTGGTTCCTGCGGCAACGTCGGTCGGAGGGCGTTCCGGCTGCGGACGAAGCCTGGATCCTGATCGACGGGTCGAACGTCATGCACTGGCAGGATGGTGTGGTCAGCCTGACGTCTTTGAAAGCCGTGATCGGGCATGTGCAGGAGCTGGGCTTTGTGCCGGGCGTGGTCTTCGATGCGAATGCGGGGTGGAAACTTGCTGGCCGCTACCTGCACGACAGCGACCTTGCCCGGCTGCTGGGTCTGCAAGCCCGACAGGTCCTTGTGGTGCCGAAAGGGACACAGGCCGACCCCTACCTGCTGGAGACCGCGCGGGACTTCGGCTGTCGGATCGTGACGAACGACCGTTACCGCGACTGGGCCGAGCGGCATCCGGAGGTGCTGAAGCCGGGCTTCCTGATCCGGGGCGGGATGCGGGACGGGCAGGTGTGGTTGACCGGGCTGGAGGCGAAGGAAGGTGCGCTGTAGCGCACCCTACGGGGGAATTAGGGCAGGTCCCAGCCGTCGATCACGCTGATCGCCTCTTCCGCCGTCTCGACCATGGCAAACAGGCTCAGATCCTCGGGGCTGATAACGCCCGCTTCGGCGAGAAGGTTCCAGTTCACCACCTTCTCCCACCACTCGCGCCCGAACAGCAGGAACGGGATCTTCTTCATCCGGCCGGTCTGGATCAGGGTCAGGCTTTCGAACATCTCGTCCATCGTGCCGAAGCCGCCGGGGAAGACGCAGACCGCCTTGGCCCGCATCAGGAAATGCATCTTGCGGATGGCGAAGTAGTGGAAGTTGAAGGAAAGGTCAGGGGTGACATAGGGGTTCGGAGCCTGTTCGTGCGGCAGGACGATGTTGAGGCCGATGGACTGGCCCCCGGCCTCGTCCGCGCCGCGGTTTCCGGCCTCCATCACGCCGGGACCGCCGCCGGTGCAGATCACGTTCTCGCGGCCATAGCTTGCGAGACTGCGCTCGGTCATCAGCCTCGCGAAGCGGCGGGCCTCGTCATAGTAGTGCGACAGGTCGGACAGCGCCTTCGTCCGGGCGCTGTCCCGGTTTTCCGGCGCGGGAATGCGGGCGCCGCCGAACAGGACGATGGTCGATTCGATCCCGCGCTCGTCCATGATCATCTGCGGCTTCAGGAGTTCCAGTTGCAGCCGCACCGGGCGCAGTTCCTCGCGCGTCAGGAAATCGTGGTCGGCGAAGGCGAGGCGATAGGCCGGCGCGCGGGTCTGCGGCGTGTCGGGGATACGCTTGGCCGCCGCGATGTCCTCAACCGAGTCGCGGAACGGGTGGCTGCGGGGTTCGTCTTTCATCTGTCGTCCCTGGGAATTGCGTGGGTCCGGGTTCAGCCTTATAGGGTCGGCTGCCCCGTGACCAACCGAAAAGGGAAGATTCATGTCCAACGCCGCCCTTGAAGCCGCCATCGAAGCCGCCTGGGAGGTCCGCGACGGGATCAGCCCGGCGACGAAGGGCGAGGTGCGCGATGCCATCGAGGCGACTCTTTCGGCGCTGGACTCCGGCGCACTTCGGGTTGCCGAGAAGCGCGGCAATGACTGGCATGTGAACCAGTGGGCGAAGAAGGCCGTCCTCCTGTCATTCCGGCTGACCGACATGCATGAGATTTCCGGCAGCAATGGCGGGGCGAACTGGTGGGACAAGGTACCGTCGAAATGGCAGGGCTGGACCGCCGAGGACTGGCGCGAGGCCGGGTTCCGCGCGGTTCCGGGCTCGATCGTGCGGCGGTCGGCCTATATCGCCAAGGGCGTAGTGCTGATGCCGTCGTTCGTGAACATCGGGGCTTTCGTCGATGAGGGCTCGATGGTGGATGGCTGGGCCACGGTCGGCTCTTGCGCGCAGATCGGCAAGAATGTCCACCTCTCGGGCGGGGTCGGGATCGGCGGCGTCTTGGAGCCGATGCAGGCCGGGCCGACGATCATCGAGGACAACTGCTTCATCGGCGCGCGGTCGGAAGTGGTGGAGGGCTGCATCATCCGCGAGGGCTCGGTCCTTGGGATGGGGGTCTTCATCGGCAAGTCCACCAAGATCGTCGACCGGGAAACCGGCGAGGTGATGTATGGCGAGGTCCCCGCGGGGTCGGTCGTGGTGGCGGGCTCGATGCCGTCGAAGGGCGGGATCAACCTGTACTGTGCGGTGATCGTGAAGAAGGTCGATGCGCAGACGCGGTCGAAGACGAGCATCAACGAGCTTCTGCGGGACTGAGAGGGCGTCATGGCGGCAACGGAAGGCGAAGCCAAAGCGAAGCGCCCGCAAAAGGTCTATTCGCTGATCGTCGAGGTCGGTCGCAAGGAGGGCGACGGGCTGCCGGACAAGGCGACGGGTGCCGCGCTTCTGTGTTACGCCTCGGGGGTGGACGAGGCGGAGGCGGTACGCGAGACGGTGGCGATCCTCAAGGAGGCCGATCTCTCGCCGCTGGAGGTGCAGGGGCTGGGCACGCTGGAGGAGCGGCTGAAGGCGGGCGAGGAGATCGACGAGGCCGAACAGGCGCTGATGAAACGGGCGCTGGAAGAGAACTCGGTCTTCGTCGCCGAGATGACGCCGTTCTTCGACTGACGCGGGGACCGTCCGGGCGCATACGCCTTGCGGTTGCAGGGACGCGTCCAACCCGGTAGGGATCGTCTCGCGCAATTCTGGACCCGACGATGCCTTTCGAACCCGTTGACCCGGTGGAACTGACCGCCAAGCTGATCCGCTGCCCCTCTGTCACACCGGAGGAAGGCGGGGCCATCGCGCTTCTGGACAGCGTGCTGAGCCGGGCGGGTTTCACCTGCACTCGGGTGGATCGGGGCGGCATCGCCAACCTTTACGCGCGCTGGGGCAAGGCGGGGGCGAACAAGGCCTTCGGCTTCAACGGACATACCGATGTGGTGCCGGTGGGCGATGCCGAGGCCTGGAGCTATGATCCCTTCGGGGCCGAGATCCGGGACGGGTTCATGTATGGCCGCGGCGCCTGCGACATGAAGTCGGGGGTCGCGGCCTTTGTCGCGGCGGCGGCGGATTTCGTGCGCGAGACCCCGCCCGACGGCGCGGTGATCATCGCGATCACCGGCGACGAGGAGGGCGAGGGCAAGGACGGGACGGTGGCGATCCTGGACTGGATGGCCTTCAACGGCGAGCGGATGACGCATTGCCTGGTGGGCGAACCCACCTGCCCGAACGAGATGGGCGAGATGATGAAGATCGGGCGGCGCGGCTCCTTGACCGCCGACATCACGGTCGAGGGGGTGCAGGGGCATTCGGCCTATCCGCACCGGGCGAAGAACCCCCTGTCGGCGATGGTCAAGCTGCTGGCGCGGCTGGAGGCGGAGCCCTTGGACCGGGGAACGCAGCATTTCGACCCCTCGACGCTGGCGATCACCACCATCGACTGCGGCAATCCGGCAGGGAACGTGATCCCGGCCAAGGGCACGGCGCGGATCAACATCCGTTTCAACGACACCCATTCGGGCGACACGCTTTCGGCCTGGCTGCGGCACGAGGCCGAGGCGGTGGCCGAGGCGACGGGGACCGGGATCGGGCTGAAGATCTCCGTCTCGGGCGAGGCCTTCCTGACCCCGCCGGGCGAATTGTCGGCGATGGTGGCCAAGGCGGTGCAGGCCGAGACCGGGCGGAAGCCCGTGGCCTCGACCAGCGGGGGCACCTCGGACGCCCGGTTCATCAAGGATCATTGCCCGGTGGTGGAATTCGGGCTGGTCGGCAAGACCATGCACCAGGTCAACGAACGGGTGGCGGTGGCTGAGATCGACCAGTTGAAGGCGATCTACGGCCGCATCCTGCAGGACTATTTCGCATGAGCGAGGCACAGGCGATCCGCATCGAGGTGACGCGCGACGTTCCGACCTGCCAGGCCCTGCGCCGGGTGGTTTTCATCGACGAGCAGGGCGTCAGCGAGGCGGACGATCTGGACGGGCTGGACGGCAAGGCGATTCACCTGCTGGCCTGGGACGGGGATTGTCCGGTCGGCACGGCGCGGCTCTTGTTGAAGGGAACGGTCGGCAAGATCGGCCGGGTCTGCGTGCTGCCCGAGGCACGGGGTCTCGGTCTTGGGGCGGCGCTGATCAAGGCGGCACTGGACGAGTTGCGGCGCCAGCCCGGGGTGGATGAGGCCTGGCTCGGGTCGCAGTCGCAGGCAACCGGGTTCTATGAGAAGCTGGGCTTTGCGGTGGAAGGGGAGGAATTCCTCGACGCCGGCATCCCGCACCGCGACATGCGCCGCGCCCTCTGACCGGCGGCTGTCGAATTGAGCGCCTTGCGGCGCAAGTCCCTTGTCTCGCGTCTTTGCGTGAAGGACGCAAAGACGCTCGGCGAAGATGAGTATTTGGGAAAAGAGCAAATACGGCTCGGGTAGTCTTGGGCGGGAGGCCGTGCTAGGCATTCGGCCATGAAACCTTTGCCCTCCAAGGATGAAATCCGTCAGTGGATTTCCGAGAACCCCGGCCTTGCGGCCAAGCGCGACATTGCCAAGGCCTTCGGCATCAAGGGGGATGCGCGGATCGAATTGAAGGCGCTTCTGCGCGAGCTGGAGAACGAGGGGGTGGTGGAGAAATCCGCCCGCCGCTTCCGCGAGCCGGGGATTTTGCCGCCGGTCGCAGTGTTGCAGGTCCTGCCGGCGGATGCGGCGGGCGATCTTTATGCCAGGCCGCTGGAAGAGGGCGTCGAGGAAGGGCCGCGCATCCTGATCATCCCGAAGAAGGGCGATCCGGCCCTGGGCGCGGGCGACCGGATTCTGGCGCGGCTGACGAAGGTGGATCTGGACGACCGGGACTATGAGGCGCGGCTGATCCGGCGGCTGGGGTCGAACCCGCGCAAGGTGCTGGGGGTGTTCCGTCTGGGGTCGCAGGGCGGGCGGATCGTGCCGATCGAGAAGGGCGACGACAAGGAATGGCGCGTCTCGGCCGACATGACGATGGGCGCGAAGGATGGCGAGCTGGTCGAAGCCGAGGCGGTGGGCGCGCGGCGGTTGGGGCTGCCGGCGGCGCAGATTGTTGCACGTCTGGGCGATCCGGCGGGGCCGCGCGCGGCGAGCCTGATTGCGATTCACCAGCACGGCATTCCGGATGTCTTCCCCGATGCGGTGATCGCCGAGGCGGACCGGGCGGCACCGGTGGGGATGGCGGGACGCGAGGATCTGCGCAAGCTGCCTTTGGTGACGATTGATCCGGTCGATGCGCGCGACCGCGACGATGCGGTGCTGGCCGAGGCGGATACCGACCCGGGCAATATCGGCGGCTTCGTGATCTGGGTCGCGATTGCCGATGTGGCGCATTTCGTGACCCCCGGCAGCGCACTGGACCGCGAGGCGCGGAAGCGGGGGAATTCGACCTATTTCCCGGATCGGGTGGTGCCGATGCTGCCCGATATCCTGTCGGGCGACCTCTGTTCGCTGCATGAAGGCGTTGACCGGGCCTGTCTGGCGGTGCGGATGGTGGTGGATGCGGCGGGCGCGAAGCGGAGCCATCGCTTCGTTCGCGGGATGATGCGGTCGGCGGGTTCGCTGCACTATGCGCAGGTGCAGGCGGCGGTGGACGGTAGCCCGGACGCGCAGACGACGCCTTTGCTTGAAACGGTGCTGAAGCCGCTTTACGCCGCCTATGCCGCTTTGAAGCGGGCGCGGGAGGTGCGGCAGCCGCTGGATCTGGACCTGCCGGAGCGGAAGATCGAACTGGACGCGGACGGTCGTGTCACCTCGGTTGCCTTCAAGGAGCGGCTGGAGGCGCACAAGCTGATCGAGGAGATGATGATCCTCGCCAATGTGGCCGCAGCGGAGGAGCTGATCCGGCTCAAGCGGCCCCTCTTGTTCCGGGTGCATGAGGAGCCCTCGCCCCTGAAGCTGGAAAGCTTGCGCGAAGTGGCGGAGGGCGCGGGGCTGACGCTGGCCAAGGGGCAGGTGTTGCAGACCAAGCACCTGAACCGGCTGTTGTCGCAGGCGCAGGGGACGGAGTTCGATGAGCTGATCAACCTGTCCACCCTGCGGTCGATGACGCAGGCCTATTACCACCCGGAGAATTTCGGGCATTTCGGCCTCGCCTTGCGGAACTATGCGCATTTCACCAGCCCGATCCGGCGCTACTCCGACCTGATCGTGCATCGGGCGCTGATCTCGGGGCATGGTTGGGGGAAGGACGGGCTGTCGGTCTGGGACGAGGAGAACCTGGAGGAGACGGGGAAGCTGATCTCGGAGGCCGAGCGACGCAGCATGGCGGCGGAGCGGGACACGACGGACCGCTATCTGGCCGCCTATCTGGCGGATCGGGTGGGGGCGGAGTTTGCCGGTCGCATCTCGGGCGTGCAGCGGTTCGGGGTCTTTGTCCGGCTGGACGAGACCGGGGCGGACGGGCTGATCCCGGTGCGGGCGCTGGGGCGGGAGTATTTCAACTACGACGAGGCCAGCCAGACGCTGATGGGGTCGGAAACGGGTCTGACGCTCGGGATCGGACAGAAGGTGGTGGTGCGGCTGGCGGAAGCCGTGCCGGTGACGGGCGGGCTGATCCTTGAGCTGCAGTCTGTGGAGGGGGCGGTGATGCGGCCGCCCCGGCGGAAGGGCGGGAAGTACCAACCCCGCAAGCCCGCGCAGGCGGCGGCGAAGCGGCGGCTGGTGCGGAAGCGTCGATGAGGGGACTGGAGGGTTTCACACCCTCCACGCGTCCAGTGGCGCTAGAACCGATGGCGCACCATTGGACGCACCCGTGGAGTATTTCGGAAAAGAGCAAGCACAATTTGAATCGAATGCTTGCGGTCTGGCGGGGCGGTATGCGGGTGTTTGCGGGATGGATCGGGATGGTGCTGGCCTTCGGGATGGCTGAGGCGCAGACCATTCTGCCCGATCCGGTGGAAGGGGTGGAGGTCGAGATGGGCTCGCAAGCCGGGCTGGAGGCATGGGTGGAGGCGTTCCGGCCAAGGGCGCTGGCAGCCGGGGTGCCGGCCTCGACCTTCGACGCGGCGCTGCGGGGGGTGGTCTTCGACGAAAAGGTGGTGGAACGCGACCGGAACCAGAACGAGTTCACCAAGACGATCTGGGATTACCTCGATACAGCCGTGTCGGAGGACCGGGTGGCCTTGGGGTTGAAGGCCATCGGGAAGAACCGGGCTTTGCTGGAGAGGATCGAGGCGGAGTATGGCGTCGAGAAGGAGGTCGTCGCGGCGGTCTGGGGGCTGGAGAGCGCCTATGGCACCTATCGCGGCGACCTGCCTGTGCTGGGGTCGCTGGCGACCCTCGCCTATGAGGGGCGGCGGGGGGCGTTCTTCGAGGCGGAACTGATCGCGGGCTTGAAGATCGTCGCGGGCGGGCATGTGGAGCGCTTTGTCGGCTCCTGGGCGGGGGCGAGCGGGCACACGCAGTTCATGCCGTCGAGCTGGGAGAAGTTTGCGGTCGATTTCGACGGCGACGGGAAGAAGAACCTCTGGGGCGAGGATCCGGGCGATGCGCTGGCCTCCACCGCGAATTACTTGCGCCACTGGGGCTGGGTGAAGGGGCAGCCCTGGGGGGTGGAGGTGACGCTGCCCGAAGGCTTCGACTATGACCAGACCGCCGAGCGGGTGGTGAAGCCGGTCGGCGACTGGCAGGCGATTGGGGTGCGGCTGGTTGACGGTGCGGACCTGCCGGACCATGGGCCGGGGTCGATCCTCTTGCCGGGGGGGCATCGGGGGGCGGCGTTCCTGATCTGGCCGAATTTTCAGGTGATCGAGAAATACAACACGGCGGATGCCTATGTGGTGGCGATCGGGTCCCTGTCGGACCGGCTGGCGGGGCGGGCGGGTATCCGGCACAATTGGCCGCGCGATCTGCGGGCGCTGACGCTGGAGGAGCGGCGGGAGTTGCAGGACTTGTTGACCCGGGCGGGGTTCGATGCGGGCGGGGTGGATGGGCGGATGGGGCCGAAGACGGTGGCGGCGGTGAAGGCGTTCCAGAAGGCGCGGGGGCTGGTGCCGGATGGCTATCCCAGCCTTGAGGTGCTGGGGCTGCTTCGGTAGCTGGCCATTGGGGGCGGGGTTGTCGTCACCGCCTGCCCGACATGGGGCGGTTCGGGCACCCGGGCCGGGATGTGGCGCGTGAGCAGATCGCCCACCCTACGTCAGGCACGGCGTCCGGGTCAGCCGGGTTTCCGCAGGCGGGCGAGGAAGAAGCCGTCCATACCGCCCTTGTCCGCCCAGAAGTCGGGACGGAGGCGGAGGGCCCCGGCATCGGTCCACCACTCCGGGGCGAGGCCGCGGAGATTGGCGCGCTCGACGGTGAGGGTCGGGTGGCGGTCAAGGGCGGCGGCGAGTTGGGCCTCGCCTTCCTCGGGGAAGAGTGAGCAGGTGGAGAAGACCAGCCGCCCGCCGGGTTTCAGCCAGCCGAGAGCACGGTCGATTAGTGTGGATTGCAGGGCGGTGAGGGAAGGAAGCTCGGAGCCGTCCTTGACGAAGGGCAGGTCCGGGTGGCGACGGATGGTGCCGGTGGCCGAACAGGGCGCATCGAGGAGGATGGCGTCGAATTGGGCATCGGGCTGCCAGTGCAGCGCATCGGCGGTGACGAGGGTGGCCGTCAGGCCGGTGCGAGCGAGGTTCGCCTCGACGCGCGCCATGCGGGGGGCGGAGATGTCGAGGGCGGTGACCTGCGCCCCGGCTGCCGCAAGTTGCAGGGTCTTGCCGCCGGGGGCGGCGCAGAAGTCGAGGATGCGTTCGCCCGATTGCGGTTCAAGAAGGCGCGCGGGAAGCGCGGCGGCGGCGTCCTGCACCCACCAGCCGCCCTCGGCATAGCCGGGAAGGGTGGAAAGCTGGCCGGGGCCGCGCAGGCGCAGGCTGCCGGTGGGAAGCGGTTCGCCCTCGGGGTGCGGGAACCCTTCGCGCAGGGTAAGGTCAAGCGGCGGTTCCTGCGCCTGCACGGCCTCGATGGCGGCGACCGTGTCGCGGCCATAGGTGTGGACGAGGGGTTGGCGGAGCCAGCGGGGGAGCTTCTGCACCGGAAGGGAAACAGGGTCGGGCAGCGCGCGGAGGACGGCATTGACGAGGCCTGCGAGGTGGGCGCTGCGCTTGCCGCCCTGGCGGGTGATCTCGACCGCGGCGTTGACGACGCCATGCGCGGGGGCGCCCCCGGCGCGCTCCACCACAGCAAGGCGGAGGGAGTTGCGCACGGTCAGGGGCGGGGATTTGCGCAGGTGCCTGTCGAGCAGCTTGTCGGCGGGCTCCAGCTGGCGCAGCACGGTTTCCGCCAGCCGCAGGGCGCGGGCGCGGTCGGCGGGGGCAAGATCGCCGCCGGAGAAGTCGGACAGCATCCGGCCTTCGCCGAGGACGCCATCCAGAATTGCCACTGCGGTGGCGCGCGCCACGACCCCTTCGGCCATTACCGTCCCCTTGCTGGTTCGGGTTGCGGGTTATATCACCGGGGGATGCCACACAAGGAAAGCCCGGAGATGGACGACACCCTGCCCCCTGCCGCACAGCGCGCCCTGGCCGAAGCCGAGGCCCGCCGCAAGGCCGCCGAGGGGAAGGCGCCGCTGCCACCAGAACTGGGCGGTCGCGAGGGGCCCGAGCCGGTGCGCTATGGCGACTGGGAGAAGAAGGGGCTGGCGGTCGACTTCTGAGCGCGGGTGGTGCGTGAGATCACGCACCCTACGGCGCGCGATTCTCGTGTCAGATCCCCAGCACGTCCATCATGTCGTATTGGCCGGGCTTCTTGCCCTGACCCCAGACGGCAGCGCGGAGCGCGCCGCGGGCGAAGATGGCGCGGTCGGTGGCCATGTGGCGGAGGATGACCCGCTCGCCCTCGCCCGCGAAGATCACGTCATGCTCGCCGACGATATCACCGCCCCGGATCGCCGAGAAGCCGATGGAACCCTTGGCCCGCGCGCCGGTAATGCCGTCGCGGCCGGAGACCCTGGTGTCGTCGAGGCGGACGCCCCGGCCTTCCGCCGCAGCCTGGCCCAGCATCAGCGCGGTGCCGGAGGGGGCGTCGACCTTCATCCGGTGATGCGCCTCGACGATCTCGACATCCCAGTCGGCATCCAGCGCGGCGGCAACCTTCTGGGTCAGGCGGGTAAGGAGGTTGACGCCAAGCGACATGTTCCCGGCGCGGATGATGGTGGCATGGCGGGCGGCCGCTTCGATCCTTGCCAGATGCTCCGCTTCAAGCCCGGTGGTGCCGATGACATGGACGGCGCGGGCCTGGGCGGCCAGCGCGGCGAAGTCGACCGTGGCGGCGGGGGCGGTGAAATCGACAACCGCCTGCGCTTTCGAGAAGGCTTCCAGCGCGTCATCGGTGACCTTGACGCCGATAGGCGCGCCGCCCATCGCCTCGCCCACGTCACGACCGATCCACGGGTGCCCGGCGCGCTCGATGCAGCCGACGAGGCGCAGCTTGTCGGACCCCTGTGCCAGACGGATCAGCGTCTGCCCCATCCGGCCCGAAGCCCCTGTCACCACCAGTCCGGGTTGTTCGCCCATGGCTTCCACCTTCCGCGTTTTCCCTGTCCTAGCCGCTTCGCGCAGGCGTGAGAAGCCCGGCGTTGCGGGCGGGGCGGAAAGGGCATATGGGAACGCGCATGTCGAACAAGCGCTTCAATACCGGGTCCGGCCCGTCGCAACGCCAGCTTCGTGTGGGGGAACTGATCCGCCGCACGCTGTCGGACGTGCTGAACCGGGCCGAGATCCACGACCCCGAGTTGAACGCCATGTCGATCACGGTGGGCGAGGTCTCCTGCTCGCCCGACCTGAAGGTGGCTACGGTCTATGTGATGCCGCTGATGGGCTCGGTGCCGGTCGAGGCGGCGATTGCGGCGCTGGCGCGCAACAGGGCGGAGCTGCGGCACAGGGTGGCCGCCGAACTGACGCTGAAATACGCGCCCGACCTGCGGTTCCGCCCCGACGAGACCTTTGACCGGCTGGACGAGACGCGGCGGCTGTTCTCGGACCCCGCGGTGCAACGCGACCTTGACGCGGCGGATGACGCGGAATGAAGCTGCTGGCTTTGGCCCTGCTGTTGGCTGCGGGTCCGGGTCTGGCGGCGGAGTGCCGGGATACCAGCTTCGAGGGGGCGTCCTATACGATCTGCGAGGTTCAGGCGGGCGAGGATTTGCGGCTGTTCCATTCCGGGCCGGACGGGGCCTATGGCAGTTTCAAGAACGTCGATGACGCGCTGGCGGCCGAAGGCAAGGCGCTTGGCTTTGCGATGAATGCCGGGATGTATCACCGCGATCTGGCACCGGTGGGGCTGTATGTCGAGGACGGGGTCGAGGTGTCGGACATCGTCACCAGCGACGGGCCGGGGAATTTCGGGCTGCTGCCGAACGGGGTATTCTGTATCGGCGAGACGTTCCGGGTGATCGAGAGCCGCACCTTCAAGAAGACCAAGCCCGAATGCCGCTATGCAACGCAGTCCGGGCCGATGCTGGTGATCGGGGGCAAGCTGCACCCGAAGCTGTTGGCGGGCAGCGACAGCACTTATGTCAGGAACGGCGTGGGGGTCAGCGCGGACGGCAAGCGGGCGGTCTTTGCGATTTCCAACGAGGCGGTGAACTTTCACGCCTTCGCACGGCTGTTTCGCGACGAGCTGGGGCTGGAGGACGCGCTGTACTTCGACGGCAACATCTCGCGGCTTTATGCGCCTTCGCTCGCCCGGCACGACGGCGGCTTTCCGATGGGGCCGATGGTCGGCACCGTGGTTCCGAAGGGCTGAGCCATGGGTCGCGTGAAGAAGGGCCGGGCCGTCAGCGGCTGGCTGGTGGTGGACAAGCCCGCCGGAGTGACCTCGACGGCGGTGGTCAACAAGGTGAAATGGGCGTTCTCGGCGCAGAAGGCCGGGCACGCGGGGACGCTGGACCCGGATGCGACCGGGGTTCTGGCGGTGGCGCTGGGAGAGGCGACGAAGACGATCCCCTACATCACCGACGCGCTGAAGTGCTACCGCTTCCGGGTGGTTTTCGGGGTGGCGACGGATACCGATGATGCCTCGGGCAAGGTGATCGCAACCTCGGCGGACCGCCCGACGGACCCGCAGATCGAGGCGGCGCTGGGGGCGTTCCGGGGGCAGATCGAACAGGTGCCGCCGCAGTATTCGGCGGTGAAGGTGGATGGCGAACGGGCCTATGACCTTGCGCGCGAAGGCGAGGCGATGGAGCTTGCGGCCCGGCCCCTGTGGGTGGACCGGCTGGTGGTTCTGGGCCGCCCGGATGCCGATCATGTCGACCTTGAGATGGTCTGCGGCAAGGGCGGCTATGTCCGGTCGATTGCGCGCGACCTTGGGGCTGCTTTGGGGTGCCTTGGCCATGTGGAATGGCTGCGCCGGGAATGGTCGGGGCCGTTCAGGGCTGACCAGGGTGTCTCGCTGGAAGCGATCGACGCCGAGGCGAAGACCGAGGCGCTGGACGCGCGCCTGATGCCGCTGGAGCTTGGCCTTGTGGACCTGCCGGAGTTCCGGGCGACGCCCGAGGGCGCGGCGCGGCTGCGCAACGGCAATCCCGGGCAGGTGATCGGCCATGCCGACTGGGGCACCGAGGGCTGGGCCAGCCTTGATGGACTGGCGGTTGCCGTGGGGCACTACCGGGGCGCAGAGTTGCACCCGAGCCGGGTGTTCGTCCGCTGACCCCGTGCGGCGCGGTAGTTGGCGTCGTGCTGGTTGCTGTCAACGATCCACCTTCGGAAGGTATTTTCCCTGCAGCTCCAGTATGGCGCGATGGACGCGCGCTGCGGCGGGCCTTTCCGCCTGATCCGACGGGCGGACAAGGAACCAGTGCCGCTCGATCGGCAGGCCCGGCGCCGGGATGAGCGCCAGCCGCTGCGAGCGGAGTTCCTCGGTCACCGTGTGCAGGCTGAGGAAAGCGATGCCCAGACCCGCGATGGCGGCCTGCTTGATGGTTTCGTTGGAGTCCATCACCATGAAGTCGAAGCTGCGTCCGTCGGCGATCTGGTCCAGATAGCGCGCCATGAGGATGCGGGTGCCCGAGCCTTCCTCGCGCGACAGGATGGTTTCGTAGAGCAGGTCTTCGGCGCGGACCTGCCGCTGGTGGGTCAACGGATGGTCCGGAGCCGCGACAAGGCCGTGAGGATGGATTCCCAGCGGCTCGGCAGTCACCGGCGGGTGGCGGGGCGGTCGACCCATGATGGCTAGGTCCAGCCTGCCCTGTTCAAGATCGGCGATGACGCTCTCGCGGTTGCCGACCTTGAGTTCGATCTCGATCTCCGGGCACAGGCCGCGCAGGTGGCGGACGAGCGTGGGCGCGAAGTACTTGCCGGTGGAGACGGTTCCAAGGATGACCCGGCCCGAGAATCCGCGGGAAATCGCCGCGACCTCGGTGGCGCACTGCGACAAAATGGCGTCGATCCGGTTGATCGCGTCCAGCACGGTGCGGCCTTCGGCGGTGAGGTCCGATCCGCTGCGATCCTCGTTGCGGCGGACCAGCTCGGCGCCGAGGGCGGCCTCCAACCCCCTGATTTGCGTATGAACCGCGGGCGGCGTCAGGCCAAGGTCGGCCGCGGCCGCGGTCAGGGACCCCTGGCGGGAAATGGCGGCGATGGCCCGCAACTGGCGCAAGGTGATGGCGGCGAGGGTTTGCATTAGATTTTCTCTAATAGATCATCGGTTTTTTTAAATTTTCATAAATCAAGCTTGCTGGCAAGTCTGGCTCATCCGTCAGGGAGGATGGGATGGCCGCGACAGACAGGATCAGATTTTCCGCTCCGGGCAGCCCGCCCGATGTCGAACAGGTTCTGGAACGGCTTGCCCGGGCTGCGGCGGAACTGGCCTGGCTTATCCAGTCCCATGGCATCGACTCTGACCTCGCCGCCGCGCGGGGTGTGAACAGTGACGGCGATGGCCAGAAGGCACTGGATGTCATCGCGGACGACCTGTTCCGCGAAATGCTCGAAACCTCGCCGGTTCGCCACTATGCCTCGGAAGAGCAGGAAGAGGCGCTGACGCTGAACGCCAAGGGGTCGCTGGCGGTTGCCATCGACCCGCTGGATGGGTCGTCGAACATCGACGTCAACGTCTCGATCGGGACGATCTTCTCGATCTTCCCGGCCGCCGCGACACCCGAGGACAGCTTCCTGCGCAACGCGGGCGAGCAGCTTGCCGCCGGCTACATCATCTACGGCCCGCAATGCGTGCTGGCGGCCTGCTGGGGGCACGGCGTTCACCTCTATGTCCTCGACACCCGGACGCGGGTTTTCACCCTGATCCGGTCGGGGCAGATGATCCCCGAGGACTCCTCCGAATTCTCGATCAACGCGTCGAACTACCGTCACTGGCCGGCGCCGGTCCGGGCCTATATCGACGATTGCGTCGCAGGCGCTGACGGCCCGCGCGGGCGCAACTTCAACATGCGCTGGATCGCGTCGCTGGTCGCCGAGACGCACCGGATCCTGACGCGGGGCGGCATCTTCCTGTACCCCGCCGACGACCGCAAAGGCTATGAGCGGGGGCGGCTGCGTCACGTCTATGAATGCGCGCCCATCGCCAAGCTGATCTGCGAGGCCGGGGGCGGTGCGACCGACGGGTCCGAGCCGATCCTGTCCCAGACGCCCGCCCGCCTGCATGCCCGCACGCCCTTTGTCTTCGGCTCGGCGGCAAAGGTCGCGCGCGTCGCCTCGTACCACGATCTTCCGCCCGCCGAAGCCTCGGCGCTGTTCGGCAAGCGCGGCCTTTTCCGGAGCTGAGAGAGATGAGCAAGAAACACCCGATCATTTCCGTCACCGGATCGTCCGGCGCGGGCACGACCACGGTCAAGCACACGTTCGACCAGATCTTCCGCCGCGAGGGGATCACGGCGGTGTCGATCGAGGGCGACGCCTTCCACCGCTTCAACCGCGCCGACATGAAGGCGGAACTGACCCGTCGCCAAGCCGAAGGCGACCAGACGTTCTCGCATTTCTCCTATGAGGCCAACGAGCTGGAAGAACTGGAGCGGGTGTTCCGGGACTATGGCGAAACCGGCACGGGCCGCACCCGGACCTATGTGCATGACGAGGCCGAGGCCGCAAAGACCGGCGTGGCACCCGGCCATTTCACCGGTTGGGCGCCCTTTGCCGATGGGTCCGACCTGCTGTTCTATGAAGGGCTGCATGGTGCCGTGGTGAACGACCAGGTGAATCTTGCCGCACTTGCCGACCTCAAGATCGGGGTGGTTCCGGTCATCAATCTGGAATGGATCCAGAAGATCCACCGAGACCGCGCCAGCCGGGGCTATACGACCGAGGCGGTGACCGACACCATCCTGCGCCGGATGCATGCCTATGTGCATTGCATCTGCCCGCAGTTCACCGAGACCGACATCAACTTTCAGCGGGTGCCGGTGGTCGACACCTCGAACCCGTTCATCGCGCGCTGGATTCCGACGGCGGATGAAAGCCTTGTCGTCATCCGCTTCAAGAGCCCGCGCGGCATCGACTTTCCCTATCTGACCTCGATGATCGACGGGTCCTGGATGACCCGCGCCAATTCCATCGTCATTCCGGGGCCGAAGCTCGATCTCGCGATGCAACTGATCCTGACCCCGCTGATCGAGCGGCTGGTCCGTGAAGCCAAACGTGCGTGAGGGCAAGATGGACACGACATTTGCACCCCTGATCGACATCACCGGCGAGCGTGAGATGGCAAATGCCATCCGCGCCCTGACGATGGACGCGGTGGAGAAGGCCAAGTCCGGTCATCCCGGCATGCCGATGGGCATGGCCGATGTGGCGACGGTTCTCTTCAACCGTTTCATGAAGGTCGACCCCTCCGCGCCCGAATGGCCCGACCGCGACCGGTTCGTCCTGTCGGCGGGGCATGGCTCGATGCTGCTTTACGCGATCCATCACCTGCTGGGTTACGCCGACATGGGGATGGATCAGCTGAAGAGCTTCCGCCAGCTGGGCAGCCGCACGGCAGGCCATCCGGAATACGGCCATGCCGCCGGGATCGAGATGACGACCGGCCCCCTGGGCCAGGGCATCGCCACCGCGGTCGGCATGGCGATTGCCGAACGGATGCAGGCCGCGCGTTTCCCCGGCCTGTCGGACCATTTCACCTATGTCATCGCCGGCGACGGCTGCCTGATGGAGGGCATCAGCCACGAGGCGATCGACATGGCAGGGCATCTTGGCCTTGGGCGGCTGATCGTGTTGTGGGACGACAACCGCATCACTATCGACGGCGCGACGGAGCTTTCGACCTCGACCAACCAGCGCGCCCGCTTTGCCGCTGCCGGTTGGCATGTGCTGTCGGTGGACGGCCACCATCCGACCGAGATCGCCGATGCACTGACCGAGGCGCGAGTTGATCCGCGTCCGACGCTGATCGCCTGCCGGACCGTGATCGGCTTTGGCGCACCGACCAAGCAGGGCAGCCATGACGTGCATGGCGCGCCGCTTGGTGCCGCCGAAATCGCCGCCGCCCGCGAAAAGCTGGGCTGGACGGCTGAGCCGTTTGAAATTCCCGCGCCGGTCTCTGCTTCCTGGGCCGCTATCGCCACGCGCGGGGCAAAGGCGCGGCTGGAATGGGAGGGCCGATTGAAAACCCATCCCGGCCGCGCCGGTTTTGAGCTTGCACAAGCTGGCGACACCTCGGCGCTTGCCCCGGCGATGGCCGCCTACAAGGCGAGGTTGATCGCCGATGCGCCGAAGGTCGCGACCCGCAAGGCGAGCGAAATGGCGCTGGAGGTGGTGAATGCCGCCCTGCGTTTCACCATCGGCGGCTCGGCCGATCTGACGGGATCGAACCTCACCCGGTCAAAGGGGATGAAGGCGGTCAACCGTGAGGATTTCTCGGGCAGCTATATCCACTACGGCATCCGCGAGCATGGCATGGCGGCGGCGATGAACGGCATCGCGCTGCATGGCGGGTTCCGGCCCTATGGCGGCACTTTCCTGGCCTTTGCCGACTATTGCCGCCCCTCGATCCGGCTGTCGGCGCTGATGGGCGTTCCGGTCACTTACGTCATGACCCATGACTCCATCGGTCTGGGCGAGGACGGGCCGACGCACCAGCCCGTCGAGCATCTGGCCAGCCTTCGCGCCATCCCGAACCTGACGGTGATCCGCCCCGCCGATGCGGTCGAGACCGCTGAGGCATGGGAGATCGCCATGGCATCGAAGGCGACGCCGGTGATGCTGATCCTGTCGCGGCAGAACCTGCCCCTGGTCAGGACGGATGTGGCGGAGAACCTGACGGCGCGTGGTGCCTATCTGCTGAAGGGCGGCAAGGATCGCGAGCTGACGCTGATTGCCACCGGATCGGAAGTCGAGATCGCGCTTGCCGCCGCCGCGGCACTGGAGGCGCAGGGTCTGCGTGTTGCGGTCGTCTCGGCCCCCTCCTTCGAGATGTTCGCGGCCCAGCCCGCCGATTACCGCGCCGGGGTTCTGGGAACCGCGCCGCGTGTCGGGATCGAGGCGGCGCTTCGGATGGGCTGGGACGGGCTTCTGCGCGACACCGACGCTTTCGTCGGCATGACAGGCTTCGGCGCCTCGGCCCCGGCGGGCGATCTCTACCGCCATTTCAACATCACGCCCGAGGCGGTCATCGCCGCAGGCAAGGCACTGATCAACAAAGGGAAAGACGAATGACGGTCAAGGTTGCCATCAACGGGTTCGGCCGGATCGGGCGCAACGTCCTGCGCGGGATCATCGAGTCCGGGCGGAAGGATATCGAGGTCATCGCGATCAACGACCTCGGCCCGGTCGAGACCAACGCGCATCTTTTGCGCTACGACTCGGTCCATGGCCGTTTCCCCGGCGAGGTGACGACAGGCGAGGACTGGATCGACGCCGGGCGCGGGCGGATGCGGGTGACGGCGCTGAGGAACCCCGCCGACCTACCCTGGGCGGACGTGGATATCGTCATGGAATGCACCGGCATCTTCACCTCGAAGGAGAAGTGCCAGGCGCATCTTCAGAACGGCTCGAAGCGGGTGCTGATTTCGGCCCCCGGCGAGGGTGCGGACAAGACCATCGTCTTCGGAGTCAACCACAAGGTGCTGACGAAGGATGATGTGGTCGTCTCCAACGCCTCTTGCACCACGAACTGCCTCTCCCCCGTCGCCAAGGTGCTGAACGACGCGATCGGGATCGAGAAGGGGATGATGACGACCATCCATTCCTACACCGGCGACCAGCCGACGCTGGATACGATGCACAAGGATCTGTACCGGGGGCGGGCGGCGGCGCTGTCGATGATCCCGACCTCGACCGGGGCGGCCAAGGCGGTGGGGCTGGTGCTGCCCGATCTGAAGGGCAAGCTCGACGGCTTCGCGATCCGGGTTCCGACGCCGAATGTGAGCGTGGTGGACCTGAAGTTCATCGCCAAGCGCGCGACCAGCGTCGAGGAGGTGAATGCCGCGATCCGGGCCGCCGCCGAGGGGCCGCTGAAGGGTATCCTTGGCTATACCGACCGGCCCAATGTCTCCTCCGATTTCAACCACGACCCGCATTCCTCGGTCTTCCACATGGACCAGACCAAGGTGATGGACGGCACCTTCGTCTCGGTCCTGAGCTGGTACGACAACGAATGGGGCTTCTCGAACCGCATGGCCGACACGGCGGTAGCGATGGGGAGGCTGCTGTGACAATCGCCGCGATCACCGACATGGACGTGACCGGCAAGCGTCTGCTGGTGCGGGCCGACCTCAACGTGCCGATGGCCGGGGGCCGGGTCTCGGACGCGACGCGGATCACGCGGTTCGCCGACGGGATGCGCCCGCTGCTGGACCGGGGCGCGGCGCTGGTGATCCTGTCGCATTTCGGGCGACCGAAGGGCCAGGATGCCGCCTTTTCGCTGCGCCTTGTCCGCGACGATCTGGCCCTTGCGCTTGCCCGTCCGGTGGGCTTCGCGATGCTGGACGATGCGGCAGAGGCGGCGCAGGAGCTTGCGCCGGGCCGGGTGCTGCTGGTGGAAAACGTCCGTTTCGAGCCCGGCGAGGAACGGAACGACCCCGCCCTTGCAGCCCGCTTTGCCGCGCTTGGCGATATCTATGTCAACGACGCCTTTTCCTGCGCGCACCGGGCGCACGCCTCGACCGCCGCCGTGGCCGGGCTGCTACCCGCCGCCGCCGGGCCGTTGATGATGGAGGAGCTTGCCGCCCTTGCCGCGGCGCTTGACGCGCCAAGGCGGCCCTCGGTCGCGATTGTCGGGGGGGCCAAGGTGTCCTCCAAGATCGCGGTGCTGAAGCATCTGGTGACCCGGCTTGATGCCGTGATCATCGGCGGCGGCATGGCCAATACCTTCCTGATGGCGAAGGGCGCGCCGATGGGCCGGTCGCTGCACGAGGCCGACCAGGCGGCGACGGTAGCCGAGATCGAGGCGCTGGCGGCAAGGCACGGCTGCGCAATCCACCTGCCGACCGATGTGGTCGTGGCGCGGGAGTTCAAGGCCGGTGCGCCGTCAGAGACGGTTGCCGCCGATGCCTGCCCGCCGGATGCGATGATCCTCGATGCCGGGCCAGAGAGCGTGGAGGCCTTTCGCGAGGTGCTGCGCAACGCCCGGACGATCCTGTGGAACGGCCCGCTTGGTGCCTTTGAGCTGCCGCCCTTCGACGCGGCAACCATGGCGCTGGCAAGGACTGCGGCGGAGCTGACGCGGGTTGGCCGCGTGACCTCGGTCGCGGGGGGCGGCGACACGGTGGCGGCTTTGAATGCCGCCGGGGTCGCCGATCAGTTCACCTATGTCTCGACCGCGGGCGGGGCATTTCTGGAATGGCTGGAGGGGCGAGCCCTTCCGGGTGTGGCAGCACTTTCCGCTGCCGATCAGGCAGCGTGACAGGGGAGGAACCAATGGCGCTCATCACTCTCAGGCAGCTTCTCGACCATGCGGCAGAGCATGGCTACGGGGTGCCCGCCTTCAACATCAACAACATGGAGCAGGGGCTGGCGATCATGAAGGCCGCCGCCGCGACCGACGCGCCGGTGATCCTGCAGGCGAGCCGGGGCGCGCGGTCCTATGCGGGCGACATCATGCTGCGCCACATGGTCACGGCCTTGGCCGAGATGAACCCGGACATTCCCGTGGTGCTGCATCAGGACCACGGCAACAACGAGGCGACCTGCCTGTCGGCGATCCGGCATGGCTTTACCAGCGTCATGATGGACGGCTCGCTGCTGGCCGACATGAAGACGCCCGCGAGTTATGACTACAACGTCGCCATCACCGCGCGGGTGACCGAGGCCGCCCATGCGGTCGGCGCTTCGGTCGAAGGGGAACTGGGAGTTCTGGGATCGCTTGAAACCGGCGAGGCAGCGGCGGAGGACGGATCGGGCGCGGAGGGCAAGCTTGGCCATGATCAGCTTCTGACCGATCCCGATCAGGCGGTGGATTTCGTCGCCCGCACCGGGTGTGACGCGCTTGCCATCGCTTGCGGCACCTCGCACGGGGCCTACAAGTTCAGCCGCAAGCCGGATGGCGACATCCTGTCGATGGAGACCATCGCGGCGATCCACGCCAAGCTGCCCGCGACGCATCTGGTGATGCACGGCTCGTCGTCCGTGCCGCAGTACCTGCAGGACCTGATCAACGCCCACGGTGGCGAGATGCCGCAGACCTACGGCGTTCCGGTCGAGGAGATCGAGCGCGGCATCCGCATGGGCGTGCGCAAGGTCAATATCGACACCGATTGCCGGATGGCGATGACCGGCCAGTTCCGCAAGGTCGCCTCGGAAAAGCCCGACGAGTTCGACCCGAGGAAGTTCCTGATCCCCGCGATGAAGGAGCTGGAGGCGCTGTGCCGCGACCGTTTTGAGCGGTTCGGCACCGCCGGGAAGGCCTCGAAGATCAAGGTCATCAGCATGGACGAGATGGCGAAACGCTATGCAACCGGCGCGCTCGGCGTGTCGAAACCGGCCGCGAAAGCCGCCTGAGCCCCGCACTGACCGCCCCCAAGGAGGAGCAAATGGCAGACACACTTCAGACCGAAATCACCGACAAGAAAAAGCGCTATGCCGCGGGCGTACTGAAATACGCGCAGATGGGCTACTGGGACGGCGACTATGTGCCCAAGGACACCGATCTTCTGGCGCTATTCCGCATCACTCCGCAGGAAGGCGTCGATCCGGTCGAGGCGGCGGCGGCGGTGGCGGGTGAAAGTTCGACCGCGACCTGGACGGTGGTCTGGACCGACCGGCTGACCGCCTGCGACCAGTACCGCGCCAAGGCCTACCGGGTAGAGCCGGTGCCGAACACGCCGGGCCAGTATTTCTGCTACGTCGCCTATGACCTGATCCTGTTCGAGGAAGGCTCGATCGCGAACCTCACCGCCTCGATCATCGGCAACGTGTTTTCCTTCAAGCCCCTGAAGGCGGCCCGGCTGGAAGACATGCGCCTGCCGGTGGCCTATGTGAAAACCTACAAGGGCCCGCCCACCGGGCTGGTGGTGGAGCGGGAACGGCTGGACAAGTTCGGCCGCGCACTTCTCGGTGCCACGACCAAGCCGAAGCTGGGGCTGTCGGGGAAGAACTACGGAAGGGTGGTCTATGAGGGGCTGAAGGGTGGCCTCGACTTCATGAAGGATGACGAGAACATCAACTCGCAGCCCTTCATGCATTGGCGGGACCGCTTCCTTTACGTGATGGAGGCGGTGAACCTTGCCGCCGCCCAGACCGGCGAGGTCAAGGGCCACTACCTCAACATCACCGCCGGCACGATGGAAGAGATGTACCGCCGGGCGGAGTTCGCGAAGTCGCTGGGGTCCGTGATCGTGATGGTGGACCTGATCATTGGCTGGACGGCGATCCAGTCGATCAGCGAATGGTGCCGGGCGAATGACATGATCCTGCACATGCACCGCGCGGGCCATGGCACCTATACGCGCCAGAAGAACCACGGGATCAGCTTCCGCGTCATCGCCAAATGGCTGCGGCTGGCGGGGGTGGACCATCTGCACACCGGCA
>JAFLCY010000031.1 GCA_017303485.1 Rhodobacterales bacterium | reverse complement strand
GCGAGGTCGAGATCGTGGTCGGCGGCGGCGAATGGCTGACGGCGGTGCTGGCGGGTGAAAACGCGAACCTCGACTGGACGATCCCGAAACAGGGCGGTCTCCGCTGGGCACAGTCGATTGGCGTGGTGGCCGGGTCCACCCAGCCGGATCTGGCGCTGGAATTCGTCAACTACATCACTTCGCCGGAAGGTCAGGCGCGGCTGGCGACTTCGTCCTGCTATTGGGGGATGCCTGCGAATGCCAAGGCGGGCGATGCCCTGACGCCCGAACAGAAGGCCGTGCTGCGCTGGGATGAACAGCCCGATTTCCTGAAGCGCGCCCAGCTTTACCCGATCCCGGATGCGGCGCTCGACACCGCGATGCAGGACCTTTGGACCGAGATGCTGGCGCAGTAGCGTGAGCCTCGCCGCGAAAGGCCGCCGCCAAGCCTGGGGCCTGCTGGCCCCGGCGCTCCTCTGGACGGCGGGGTTCTTCGTCCTGCCCTTCCTGGGGATGATCGCGCTCTCATTTGCCCATATGGACGGGCGCGCGGTGGTGCGCGGCTTCGACCCCGGCAACTACACCCGCATCTTCACCGACCCGGTGATGCTGGGTGCCTTGTGGAACAGCCTTGAGATCACGGTCGTGGTGACGGTGATCTCCATCGTCCTCGCCTATCCCCTCGCCGCGATCATCGCCTTCCGGGTGCCTGCACGCTGGCAACGGCTGGCGCTTTTGCTGGCCGTGCTGCCATTCTGGACCTCTTATGTCGTGCGGTCCTATTCCTGGCTTCTGGTGCTGGGACAGAACGGGGTGGTGAACAAGGCGCTGCTGGGGCTGGGGATCATCGCCGAACCCTTGCAGATCGCCTCGACCCGGTCGGCGACGGTGATCGGCTTCGTGCATTTCTTCGTCATGCTCTTGACGCTGACGATCTATGCCAACCTGATCCAGCTTTCCCCCAACTACGCCCGCGCCGCACAGGACCTGGGCGCGAACCGCTGGCAGGTGTTCACCCATGTCATCCTGCCCCTGACCCTGCCGGGGGTGGTGACCGGGGCTTTCCTGACCTTCGTCCTCTGCATCGGCGATTACATCACGCCGCAGATCCTGGGCGGCAACACCGAGCTGACCCTGCCGCAGCTGATCATGCTGCAACTGGGCCGCAGCGGGAACTTCCCGCTCGCCTCGGCGCTGTCGGTGGTGCTGATGGCGGTGGTGACGCTGGCCTATTTCGCCAGCAGTCGCTGGCTGCGGCTGGACCGGGTGTGAGGATGGCCGGTGTCAAACCTTCGCCCCGGGACCGCTCGTCAGGGACTTCGTCCCTCCACGCTGCGGTCCGACCGACGAGGAGACGAAGTCGAACGAGGAGGGTTCCGACGTGATGCGCGTTCTCTCCTGGCTCTACCTCACCCTGGCCTATGCCTTCGTCTTCCTCCCCGTCGCCGTGCTGGTCGCCTTCAGCTTCCAGGACGGCCGCCTGCCAGTGCCGCCGCTGAAGGGCGTGACGCTGGACTGGTATGCGAAGACCCTCGGCAACGACGACCTTACCGCTGCCCTCCTCAACTCGCTGGTCGTCGCCGTCATCTCCTCGCTGATCGCCCTCACGCTCGGCTTCCTTGCCGCCCATGCCCTTGCCCGCATCCGCCTGCCTGGCTCGGCGCTGATGCGTGGCGTGCTGATCGCGCCGATGACGGTCAGTTACCTGATCATCGCGCTTGGCCTTCTGAACCTCTTCAACCTGACCGGCCTCCGCCTCTCGCTCTGGACGGCCGGAATAGGCCATGTCGTCATCAACCTGCCGCTCTGCTTCGCCATCACCTATGCCGCAATGGGCGACCACCAGAAAAACGCCGAACGCGCTGCCCGCGACCTTGGCGCACCGGAGTGGAAGGTGCTGACCCTGATCTCCGCCCCCATGCTGGCCGCGCCGCTTGCCGCTGCCTTCTTCCTCTCCGTCACCTTCTCCTGGGATGAATTCATCATCGCCTTCCTCCTGACCCGCTTCGACGTCACCCTGCCGGTCGAGATCTGGTCGATGCTGAAATCCGGCCTGTCGCCCGCCACCAACGCGGTCGGCTCGCTGGTCTTCCTCGTCTCGGTGACCCTCGTGATCCTCCTCGAACTTACCGTCTTCCGGAAACGCCCATGACCGCTGCCGTCTCCATCGCCAATGTCTCGCAACGCTACGGTGCCGCACTGGCGCTGGATGCCGTCAGCCTCGAGATCGATGCTGGGGAGTTCGTCGTCCTCCTCGGCCCTTCGGGCTGCGGAAAGACCACGCTTCTGAACCTGATCGGCGGCTTCACCGAACCGACCACGGGAACCATCCTGATCGGCGGCCGCGACATGGCGGGCGTGGCGCCGAAGGACCGGCCAACGACGACCGTATTCCAGGACTACGCCCTCTTCCCGCATATGTCCCTGCGCGACAACGTGGGCTTCGGCCTCAGGATGCGCGGGGTGGATCGGGCGCAGCGGGCGGCAAAGGCCGACCAGATGCTGGCGCTTGTGGGCCTTGAGGGACGCGGCGACCGCCGCCCGCATGAACTGTCGGGCGGCCAGCGCCAGAGGGTCGCATTGGCACGGGCGCTGGCGGTGGAGCCCGATGTGCTGCTGCTGGATGAACCCCTCGGCGCTTTGGACCTGAAGCTGCGCCGCCAGATGCAGGACGAGTTGAAGGCGATCCAGCGCCGGGTGGGGACGACCTTCGTCCATGTCACCCACGACCAGGAAGAGGCGATGGCCATCGCCGACCGCATCGTGGTGATGAACGCCGGGCGGATCGAGGATCACGCCCCCCCGCGCGAGGTCTATCTGCAGCCGAAAACCCTTTTCACCGCCAGCTTCATGGGTGAGGTCAACCGCATTCCGGTTCGCGACGGCAAGGCTCCCTTCGGGCCGGTCCCGGTGGCGGACGGCACACTGCTGATCCGGCCCGAGGCGATCAGACCGACCGGATCGCTGCATATCGGCCTGTGCAAGGTCGAGGATGCTGCCTTCTTCGGCACCCATATCCGCGCCCATGTGACACCCCTCACCGCGCCGGACTTGCGGCTGGTGGTGCATCTGCCTCAATCTGCCGCAGTAGTGGCGGGCGCGGTGCTGGATCTCGGGGCCGAATCGCATGTGGTGCTGAGCGAATGAGAGCAAAACCGGAAGACTGGTGGCGGGTGCGGCCAATGGGAGACGGCGTCACCCATATCGACGAACCGCATATCCGCGAGTTCTACCGCTGCAATGTCTGGCATGTCCGGGGCCGCGACAGCGACATGCTGGTCGACAGCGGCATGGGCGTGGTGAGCTTGCGCGGGCAGGTGCCGCTGGTGACGGAACGCCCACTGCAGGCGGTGGCCAGCCACACCCATTTCGACCATATCGGCCTGCACCACGAATTCCCCTGCCGCCTCTGCCACGCCGCCGAGGCGCATCTTCTGCGGGCGCCGACGCGGGCGAATACCTTCGCCGACAAATACGTCACCGAGGACATCTTCACGCAGCTTCCACCCGAACCCTTCGCCTGCGACACCTACGCCGTCGCCGGTGCCCCGGCACAGCGCATCCTCTGGGACGGCGACATGGTGGACCTCGGCGATCGTCAGTTCCAGGTGATCCACACCCCCGGCCATTCCCCCGGCGGCATCGCGCTGTGGGAGGCGGCGACGGGCATCCTGTTCTCCGGTGACATCGTCTATGACGGCGAGTTGATCGAGGGAACGTCGGACCTTGAACAGTGGCAGTACATCAGTTCGATGGAGCGTCTTCTGCGCCTGCCCGTCCGGGTCGTGCATGGCGGGCATTTCCCCAGCTATTCGGGCGAAAGGCACCGGGAGTTGATCCGGGACTGGCTGCGGAGCAAGGGCCGCTGACGATCTGATCACCACACGGAGCAAGTCTAAGAATTTTCCAGAAGATTCTTAGATCAATCGGTGAACCGTTTCCGGCAAGCGTCATAGTGCGCAAGCCCGTCCAGGGTTGGAAGTTCAGGATGGTGATTTGGTGGAGCAGAGGGGGATCGAACCCCTGACCTTATCATTGCGAACGATACGCTCTCCCAACTGAGCTACTGCCCCATCCGCGAGGCCGTATTCAGCGCAAATCCCGGGCAGAGTCAAGCCGGGTCTGAAGCTTGATCCCGGCCCGGGAACGGCTCGGGCCAAGGCCATATCTACGGCCGGCCCGCATGCTCACGCACGAAGGCGACGATGTCGGCGGCGGGCCGGGCTCCTGCCAGACGCGCCACTTCGCGGCCGTTCCGGTACAGGATCAGCAACGGAATGCCGCGGATGCCCAGGCGGGAGGAGACCTGCGGATGATCTTCGGTGTTCAGCTTCATCAGCCGCGCCTTTGGAGCAAGCGTTGCAGCAGCCGAGGCAAATTCCGGCGCCATCATCCGGCAGGGGCCACACCAGGGCGCCCAGTAGTCGACCAGTACGGGCAGCCCGTCGTTGCGCGTCACCTTGTCATGCGCAGCGGGATCCAGGTCGGCCACCTTGCCATCGACCAGAACCGCCCCGCAGACCCCGCATTTCGGGCCGTCCGCAAGTCGGGCCATCGGCACGCGGTTTGTCTGGCCGCAGGTGGTGCAGGTCAGTTTCAGGGCTTCGGCAACCGGCATGGCGCATCTCACATCTGGTACGTCCAGAAAGTGTGTCGCCGGACCCGCCCGTGCAAGACGGTGTCAGAGGAAATCCTCTTCCTCGCCCGCCACATCGACGCCGAGGGCTTCCAGACCCGATTCGAGGTTCTCGGCCAGATGCGGCATGCCCATCAGGTAATCCGCCGTGGGCGTCGTCGCCTCGGCCATCGCGGTCGCCACCGCCTCGTCGAAATCCTCCGGCTCGAAGGCGCCGCGGCCGACCCAGGCCACCGCGGTCAGCTGTGCCTTCTCGTCATCGTTCAGGGCGTCGATGAAGGCGTGCAGCTCTGCGTCTCCGGCCCCGGTTTCGCGGGCGAGGTAGATCACATGCACCACTTTCTGCGGGCCGATCTCAAGCATGGTGGCCTCCTTCCTTCGTCCATCGTCGCGCAAGGGGCGACGGGGCGCAAGCGGTGTTCAGCCCAGAAGCCAGACCGTCACCCCATGGGCAAACGCACCCGCCAGCGTGGCCAGGACCACCGATTTCCGCAGGACGAAGACCGCCAGCACCGCCAGCGTCCCGGTGATCACCGGCAAGAGCCGTGCGGGATCGAGGGTCAGCGAGGGCAGGATCGCCGCGACGAACAGGGTTCCGATCGCCGCCGGGCCGGTAGAGGACAGGAACCGCCCAGGCCAGCCGCCCGCCGCCGTCGCCCGTGTCCGCCCAAGGATCGGCAAGGCGCGGAACGCCCAGTTCGCGGCGCCCGCCATCAGCGCGACGGTCATCAGGTCCCAGTTCATTTCCGCAGGACCCCCGTGGCGGCCCCGGCGAGCATACCCATGAGGATACCGCTCGTCGCACTGAAGGCCAGCGTGCCCGCCACCGTCACCGCGCCCGCGACGGCGATCACCGGCAACTGCCGCCGGGTCATGATCGACAAGAGCAGCGCGAGGAACAGGGCCGGAAGCATGAAGCCCAGCCCGGCATTCACCGCAGGCCAGCCCTCCAGCGCGCCGCCGCCGGCATAGGCGCCGACCACCGTGCCGGACACCCAGGAGGCATAGGCCCCGAGGCCAAGTCCGAACATGTAGGGTTCGGAGAATTTCTGCCCCCGCGCCAGCGCGCCCAGCGCCTGCCCGAAGACTTCGTCGGTCAGCCCCCAGGCCCAGGCCCAGGCGTGGCGCGTGCTTGCCTCCTCGCCCGCCTCGCGCATCAGAGCGGGACCGTAAAGGACATGCCGCAGGTTCATCGCGATCAGCGTGAAAGCCGAGACCAGCACCGGCGCGCCCGATGCCAACAGCGCCAGCGCCAGGAACTGCGAGGCCCCGGCATAGATGATCAGCGACAGGGCAAAGGCCTCGCCCTCCGAGAACCCGGCTCGCGTGGCGGCGACACCGAAGGAAAAGGCGATGGGGAAATAACCCATGACGATCGGCAGGCTTGCCGACAGGCCGTCAAGAAAGGTTGGCTGCTTCCCGGTCATCGCCGCCAGCGCTACCTTGGCCCGATCCTGCGGTCAATGCCGCGCCATCGTTGCGGAAACCCTGACTTGCGCGATGCGCCGCAGCCTTGCATTCTGGCGGATGTAACTTGTTCAGGACCTTGCCCATGCGACCGCGCCTCATTTCCATGACCCTCGCCGCCGCGCTTGCCGCCGCCACCGCATCAACGCCCGCACTGGCCGAGGAGATTCCCGGCTCGCAGTTCGACGCCGGAAACTGGGCGGGTGGGGCCTATACCGACGACAGGGGCGCGTTCTCGTATTGCTACATCATGGTCGGCTATCAGAACGGGCAGGATCTCTGGATCGGGCTTTACCCAAATGACACGATCTCGATCCTCCTGGCCCAGCCGGATGTGAAGTTCCAGCCCGGCCAGAAGTTCGAGCTTTGGGTGATGATGGAAACCGGCGTGCCCGCCATCGGCAATGGCGAGGCCTGGGACGAAAGATATGGCGGGATCACCTATGACGGCATCCAGCCCACCATCGACTTCCTGAACTCTGGCCGCTACCTGCGCATGCTGGGCATGGGGATCGACGACGGTTTCGACATCGACGGCATCAGCCCGGCGCTGGTGCAGGCGCAGGATTGCCTTGCGCGGCAGGGCGGCGCGGGCGGAGGCAAGGTGCTGGGATCGACACCGGGCGTAAAGGCCACGCCCAAGGTGCCGGACCTGTCCAGGCCGAAGACCAGCGGCGTCGGCTCGGGTGGCGGGCTTGGGACCCGGCCCGGCGGGGCGCTTGGGACGCCGGCGCCAAAGCCGCAGCCATGAGATCCGGCCCCCGGGGTTTCCCGGGGGGCAATTTTCTCAGGCAAGAGATTTGTCAGAATCCTTGCTCAAGGATTTTGTCCGCCTATTCGGCGGCTTCCATGTAAGCCTCGATCGGCGGGCAGGTGCAGATCAGGTTGCGGTCGCCAAAGACATTGTCGACCCGGCCCACCGGCGGCCAGTACTTGTCGACGCGGAACGCCCCCGGCGGGAAGCAACCGGCCTCGCGGCTGTACTTCCGGTTCCACTCGCCCACCAATGCCGCGACGGTGTGGGGCGCGTGGCGCAGCGGGCTGTCCTCCGAGCTGATCTCGCCCTTCTCGACCGCGGCGATCTCCTCGCGGATCGCCAGAAGCGCCACGATGAACCGGTCGATTTCGGCCTTGGTCTCCGATTCCGTCGGTTCCACCATCAGCGTCCCCGCCACCGGCCAGCTCATCGTCGGCGCGTGAAAACCGTTGTCGATCAGTCGCTTGGCGATGTCGTCCACGGTCACGCCATGATCGGCAAAGGGCCGGGTGTCGAGGATGCATTCATGGGCAACACGGCCCTTGTTCCCCATGAAGAGGATCGGATAGTGCCCCGACAAACGTGAGGCGATGTAGTTCGCGTTCAGGATCGCGACCCGCGTCGCCTGCGTCAGCCCCTTTCCGCCCATCATCAGGCAATAGGCCCAGGAAATCAGCAGGATCGAGGCCGACCCGAACGGCGCCGCAGACACGGCCCCCTCGCCCCCCGTCTCGGGATTGCCCGGCAGGTGCGGCGCCAGATGCGCCTTCACGCCAATCGGCCCCATGCCGGGACCGCCGCCGCCATGCGGGATGGCAAAGGTCTTGTGCAGGTTCAGGTGGCTGACATCGCCACCCACCTCACCCGGCTTCACCAGACCGACGAGCGCGTTCATGTTCGCCCCGTCGATATAGACCTGCCCGCCATGGTCATGGGTGATCTGGCAGATCGTCCGCACGGTTTCTTCGAACACGCCATGCGTCGAGGGATAGGTGATCATGCAGGCCGCCAGCCGCTTGCCCGCCCCGACCGCCTTGGCACGGAAATCCTCGACATCCACGTCACCGTTCGGGGCGGATTTGACCACCACCACTTCCATCCCCGCCATCTGCGCCGAGGCCGGGTTGGTGCCATGCGCCGAGGTCGGGATCAGGCAGACCGTCCGCTCATGATCCCCCCGCGCCCGGTGATAGGCGAGGATGGTCAAGAGCCCGGCATATTCCCCCTGCGCGCCCGAGTTCGGCTGCATGGAAAAGGCGTCATAGCCGGTGATCTCGCACAGTTTCTCTGACAGGTCGTTGATCGCTTCCGTATATCCCGCCGCCTGATCGCGCGGCGCGAAGGGGTGAAGCGAGCCGAATTCCGGCCAGGTGATCGGCATCATCTCGGCCGCGGCGTTCAGCTTCATCGTGCAGGAGCCGAGCGGGATCATCGCCCGGTCCAAGGCAAGATCACGGTCCGACAACCGGCGCATGTAGCGCATCATCTCGGATTCCGCCCGGTTCATGTGGAAGACCGGGTGGGTCAGGTAGTCGGAGGTCCGCAGCATCTCTTCCGGGAAGCCCAGCGAGGACCGGTGCGGCGGCACGCCATCGATGCCGAAGGCGCGCAGGACCTTGATCAGCACGCGCTCGTCGGTCGTCTCGTCCAGGCTGATGCCAACACGGTTGAGGCCGATCTTGCGGAAGTTAAGCCCCTCGTTCCGGGCCGCAGCCAGAATGCCCGCCTGACCGACGCCGACCTCGACCGTGATCGTGTCGAAGAAGGCTTTGGGGTCAACCTTTGCTCCAGCGGCTTTCAAGGCGCGGGCAAGGCGCTGGGTCAGGAAATGCACCCGCTCGGCAATCGCCCGCAGCCCCTTCGACCCGTGGAAGACGGCATACATGCTGGCCATCACGGCGAGCAAGGCCTGCGCCGTACAGACGTTCGAGGTGGCCTTCTCGCGCCGGATATGCTGCTCGCGCGTCTGCAGCGACAGGCGATAGGCCTTGCCGCCCTGCGCGTCGATGGAGACGCCCACGATCCGCCCCGGCATCTGCCGCTTGTGCGCGTCCTTCACCGCCATGAAGGCAGCATGCGGCCCGCCATAGCCCATCGGCACCCCGAAACGCTGCGCCGAGCCGACGGCGATGTCCGCCCCCATCGCGCCGGGTTCCTTCAACAGGCAGAGCGCGAGAAGGTCGGTCGCCACCACCGCCACCGCGCCCGCCGCGTGCAGCTTGGCGATCAGAGCGGTGAAATCGGTGACATGGCCATAGCTGCCGGGATACTGGAAGATCGCGCCGAACACCTTGGTCGGGTCCAGCGTGCCGACCATGTCCTCGATGATCTCGATCCCCAGCGCCTGTGCCCGGGTGCGGATCACCGCGATGGTCTGCGGATGGCAGAAGCGGTCGACGAAAAAGGCTTTCGCCTTCGACTTCGCCACCCGTTCCGCCATGGTCATCGCTTCCGCCGCCGCTGTCGCCTCGTCCAGAAGCGAGGCGTTCGCGACGTCCAGCCCGGTCAGGTCGCAGACCATGGTCTGGAAGTTCAGAAGCGCCTCAAGCCGCCCCTGGGCGATCTCGGGCTGATAGGGTGTATAGGCGGTGTACCAGGCCGGGTTCTCCAGGATGTTCCGCTGGATCGCCGGGGGCGTCACCGTGCCGTAATAGCCCTGCCCGATCAGCTGGGTCATCACCCGGTTCTTCTCGGCCACCTCCTTCATCTTCGCCAGAAGCTCATGCTCCGCCAGCGGTGCCCAGGTCAGCGGCTGCGCCTGCCGGATCGAGGCCGGAACCGTCTGCTCGATCAATTCGTCCAGGCTGCGGACGCCGGTCGCCGCAAGCATCTCGGCCATTTCGGACGGAGACGGGCCGATGTGGCGGCGGTTGGCGAAGTCATAGGGGTTGTAGTCGGTGGGAGTGAAAGTCATCGTTTTCTCCGGTCAGGCGGCGGCAATGGCTTCGATTTCCAGAAGCCAGCCTTCGTCGAAAATCCCAGTTATGATTGTGGTCAGGCCAACGCGCCGTCCGCCCAAAGCCTCGTCCCGCGTCCGTCGATAGTCGGCCGAATACTTCCGGTCCGACAGAAAGATCGTGACCTTGACCAGATTGTCGAAGGTCATGTCCGCCGCAGCCAGTTGCTTGCGGACGTTCTCCCAGGTGACACGGGACTGCTCTTCAAAACTGGCAGGAACCGAGCCGTCCTCCCGGACCGGAACCTGACCGCTGACAAACACCAGACGGCTTGCGTTGCTGACTTCGACGCATTGCGCATAGGTCGGCAGCGACGGAACCGAGGGGGCGTCTTTGGTGCGAATGCTGGCGGTCATCCGATCAGCTCGTTGTATTCGTCCTCGTCCATGAACTGGTCCAGCACCGACAGGTCGTCGACCTTGAGTTTGAAGAACCAGGCCGCGCCGGTCGCATCGGTGTTCACCAGGCCCGGGTTGTCGACCAGTTTCTCGTTCACCGCGACGATCTCGCCGTCGATGGGCGCCAGGATGTCCGAAGCCGCCTTGACGCTTTCGATCACGCAGACCTCGTCGCCCTCGGCGACCTGGGTCTCGATCTCGGGGAGTTCGACGAACACGACATCCCCAAGCTGGGTGGCCGCATGTTCGGTGATGCCGACGACGACCAGATCGCCCTCGACGCGCAGCCATTCATGTTCCTTGGTGTATTTCATCGTCCTGCCTCAGCGCTTGTAGGTGGTGGGTTGGAAGGGAAGTTCGGCAACGGTCACGGGCAGGCGCTTGCCGCGCACCTCGCCCATCAGGGTTGTGCCAATCGTAGCATGTCCTCGGGCGACATAGCCCATGGCAATCGGGGCATTGACCGAAGGCCCGAACCCGCCCGAGGTGACGCGGCCAACCGGCGTGCCGTCCTCGGCGAATAGCTCGACGCCCTCGCGCATCGGGGCACGGCCCTCGGGCTTCAAACCAACACGCAGGCGCTCCGGCCCCTCGGCCAGCTCCTTCAGGATCCGCGCCGCGCCGGGGAAGCCGCCCTCACGGGCGCCGCCGGCCTTGCGGGCCTTCTGGATCGCCCAGACCAGATTGGCCTCGACCGGGCTCGTGGTGGTGTCGATGTCATGGCCGTAAAGGCACAGCCCGGCTTCCAGCCGCAGGCTGTCGCGCGCGCCAAGTCCGATCGGGGCCACACCGGGCTGCGCCAGCAGCTTGCGCGCAAATCCTTCGGCCTCTGCTTCCGGCACCGAGACCTCGAACCCGTCCTCGCCGGTATAGCCGGACCGCGACACCCAGATGTCGCCGAAGATGCGATGATCCATGAACCGCATCGCAGCGACCCCCGGCAGCACTGCCTCCAGCGCCGCCTCGGCCCCCGGCCCCTGCAGGGCCAGCAGCGCGCGGTCGGTCACCGGCTCCACCGACACGCCGGGCATTCCCGCCGTCATATGGGCGATATCGTCAACCTTGCAGGCCGCGTTCACCACGACATACAGGTGATCCCCCCGGTTGGTGAACATCAGGTCGTCGAGGATGCCGCCCGCACCATTGGTGAACAGCCCATAGCGCTGCCGCCCCTCGGCCAGACCCAGCACATCGACCGGCATCAGCGCCTCGAACGCGAGCTTCAGGTCGTCCATCGAGCGCTTGGGCCGCAGGATCACCTGCCCCATGTGGCTGACGTCGAACAGCCCCGCCGCCGCGCGTGTGTGCAGATGTTCCTTCAGCACCCCGTCGGGATAATGCACCGGCATCAGATAGCCCGCGAAGGGCACCATCTTGCCGCCAAGCTCTTCATGCAGGGCTTCCAGCCCCAGATGCAACAGTTCCGGTTCCTCAAGGTCGGACATCTCCGCCCCTCCCCACTTGGCCGGAAAACGCACCGGCACCGTCAGACGGGCCAATCCCCGCCTCTCGATGCCCCCTCTGTCCCTGCGCCTGATGGCGCGCCTGAGATCGTTATCCCTTCGGCGTCCCGCCAGCGGCGGGAACTCTCCAGAGTCTGTCGTCAGCTACGGTCCTTTGCGCCTGAGAGTTTACCGGGGCGGTTGCTCCTTCGGCACCGACGGGTTTGCGGCCCACCGGATTCTCCCGAACCTGACGGGAATTGCCTAACCCAAAGCCCCCGGTCCGGGCAAGAGGGAATCGGAATGCGACGGTATGCCGTCCGAAGCCGACAGGCTCAGGCTCGCCGCTCGCCCGGGCTGACCACCGGCTCTGACTCGGGTCCGGCCAGCGTTTCCGGCACCGGGGCCCCGCGCGGGCGGGGCGTGACCGGCGAGCGGATCGCCATGAGCGCCAACCAGGCCGCGGCCAGGCCGAAGACCACGCCCCCCAGCGCCTGCCCGATCAGCACGCCCTGCGCCCCCCAATATTGCCCCAGCCACAGGGCCAGTGGGATCGTCCCGATTGTGTGCCGCCCCCAGTTCACCACCGTCGACCAGAAGGGCCGCCCCAGGTTGTTGCACACCGCATTGCCGACAAAGATCGCCCCGTTGAAGAACCACAGCAACGCCAGCGGCCCGCAGAACAGGAAGACAAGGTCGCGGGTCAGCCCCTCGGCCCGGAACAGATCGGCAATCGGTGTGCGCAGCAGGAACAGGAGGGCTGAGACCAGTACGATCACCAGCCCGGTGAAGACCAGCCCGTCCAGGAAGGCGCGGCGCACCCGGTCCATCCGTCCCGCGCCGAAGTTCTGCCCGATGATCGGCCCGATCGCCCCCGACAGTGCGAAGATCACTCCGAAGGCCACCGGCGTCAGTCGCCCGGCAATCGCCATCCCCGCCACCGCCGCCTCGCCATAGGCCGAGGTCGCCCGCGTCACGAAGGCCTGACCCACCGGGGTCGCCACCTGGGTCAGGATCGCGGGCACCGCAATCGCCCAGACCGGCCCCATGTCGGCCACCACCTGCCCCGGCGTCGGCCGGTCGAAGCCGCCATATTTGCGCCGGATCGGCTGCAGCGCCATCCAGGCGATCACCACCCGCGCCGCCACGCTGGCCAGCGCCGCCCCGGTCAGTTCCAGCTTGAACCCGAAGATCAGGATCGGGTCGAGTACCGCCGTCGCCAGCGCGCCCCAGACCGTTGCCATCATCGAGGCCCGCGCATCGCCGTGGCTGCGCAGGATCGCCCCGCCGATCATGCCCACCATCAACAGCGGCTGCGACGGGACGACGATCTGCAGGAAATGCACAGCCAGCGCCGCCGTCTCTCCGGTTGCGCCGAGCAGCGCGACCAAGGGCCAAAGGGCAAGCCAGACCACCGCGGCGAAGACCGAACCGAAGACGAAGCCCAGGACCAGCCCCGTCGTCGCCTTCTCCCGCGCCAGGGCCGGGTCACGCGCCCCCAGCGCCCGCGCAACCAGCGCGCTGACCGCAATCGACATGCCGATCCCGAAGCTCGTCGTGAAGAACAGCACGGCTCCGGCATAGCCGATGGCAGCGGCCAGCTCCTCGCGGCCCAGCATCGCGATGTAAAGCATGTTGATCAGATCGACGACGAACACCGCCATCAGCCCGACCGACGAGGTCAGCGCCATCACCGACACATGCCGGAAGAGGCTCCCTTCGACAAACTTGGCCTGTGACCCCGGACCCGCCATGCTCAACCCCATTTTCTGTCAGGAAATATCCCACGGGAGGTCCGGAGGGTGTGAAACCCTCCGGCGGCCGGCCTCAGGCTCAGACGCCCGGCACCTTGTGCAGAAGCGGCATCACATCCGCCATCTCGGGCCCCGCGTCGCGGCCCGTCAGGGCCCGGCGCAGCGGGCGGAACAGGTCCTTGCCCTTGCGGCCTGTCGCCTCTTTCACCGCCTGGGTCCATTCGCCCCAGGTGGCCGTCGTCCAGGGCTGCGCGGGCAACATCGCCAGCGCCTGCGCCACGAACTCGCGGTCGCCGTCTTCCACCACCGGCGCGGCGCCGTCACGGAACAGTGCCCACCAGTCGGCGAGATCAGCCAGCACAGTGATATTGCCCTTTGCCACCGCCCAGAACACTTCCGCCTCGGCCTCCGGCACTCCCAGAGCCAGCACCCGCTCTTTCACCGCCGCATAGGGCAGGCCCTGCACATGATGCCGGGTCAAAGGAAACAGGTCCTCGGCGTCGAACTTGGTCGGCGCCGCGCCGAAGGACCCGATGTCGAACCCGGCGACCAGATCGTCCATCGACGCCGCCAGTTCCACCGGCTTCGACGATCCCAGCCGCGCCATCAGCGACAAGAGCGCCATCGGCTCCACCCCCCGCGCCCGCAGGTCGCGCAGGGACAGCACGCCCAGCCGCTTGGACAATTCCTCGCCCTGCGGCCCGGTCAGCAGCGAATGATGCGCAAAGGTCGGCGGGGTGCCGCCAAGCGCCTTCATGATCTGGATCTGCGTCGCAGTGTTCGTCACATGGTCCGCGCCGCGCACGATATGGGTCACGCCCATGTCCACGTCATCCACCGACGACGCGAAGGTATACAGCACCTGCCCGTCCGCCTTGATCAGCACCGGGTCCGAGACCGAAGCCGCATCAATCGAGATGTCCCCGATGATCCCGTCCTTCCACTCGATCCGCTCCTGATCCAGCTTGAAGCGCCAGTAGCCCTGCCTCCCCTCGGCGCGGTATGCGTCCTTCTGCGCCTCGGTCAGCGCCAGCGCCGCGCGGTCATAGACCGGCGGCTTGCCCATGTTCAGCTGCTTCTTCCGCTTCAGGTCCAGCTCGACCGGGCTCTCGAAGCACTCGTAGAACCGCCCTGCCGCCTTCAACTGTTCGGCCGCCTCGGCATAGCGCGCCATACGCTTCGACTGCTGCTCGATCCGGTCGTACTTGATCCCGAGCCAGTTCAGGTCTTCCTTCAGCCCGTCGATATATTCCTGCTTCGACCGTTCCTGATCGGTGTCATCCAGCCGCAGGATGAACTCGCCGCGGTTCTGGCGGGCGATCAGGTAGTTCATCAGTGCGGTGCGCAGGTTGCCGACATGGATCCAGCCGGTGGGCGAGGGGGCGAAGCGGGTGGTGACGGTCATTTGAAGCGGCTCCTTGGAACCGCCCTTCCCTGTCACATGGCCCCGGTTTTGTCCAGTTGACCGAACCCCGCCGCCTTCGGTGGCAAGGTCGTCCAGGGCCTCACACCGGCTGCACCGGCCACTGCCGCGCCAGATCCTCCAGTCCTGCACGGATCAGCTCGCGCAACACGGCCTCGTCCACCGTGTCCAGTCGCTTGATGTAAAGGCAGCCCGTGGTCATCCGGTGCGGCCCGAGCTGCGACAGGATGGCCCCGAAATCCCCGCCCCCCGGCATCAGGTAGATCGACAGCTCCGCCTTGCGCGGCGAGAAGCCTGTGGCCAGGCTCTCGCCCGAATGACCGCTGGCATAGCGATAGGCATAGCGCCCGAACCCCACCATCGACGGCCCCCAGAGGCGCGGCTCCCAGCCCGTCGCCTCGGTGAAAAGGTCCAGAAGCCGCGCGGCCTCGTCCCGCCGTTTCGGGTCCACCCCCGCAAGCCAGGCATCCCGGTCCAGGGGCGCACTTGTCGTCTTCACTTCCTTCGCCATGCCTGCCTCCTCCCGCCGTTCGCACCAGCCTAGCACAGCCGGTGCCGGCTTGCCGCACCCCCTTCCCCCGACCCGCCGTGCTGCCTATCTTCTTGGCATGACCAATCCCGCCCCCGATAGCATCGCCCCCTCACTCGCCTTTCTCGAACAGCTTGCGCACGAAGCGATCTCGACCCTTCCCGAACCGTTCCGCGAGCCAGCCACCCACGTCCGGCTGCGCGTCGAGGAGTTCCCCGAAGAGGAGATGCTGGAAGAACTGGGCATCGACGATGCCTTCGACCTCACCGGCCTGTACGACGGCATACCCCTGACCGAGAAATCCACCGCCGACCAGATGACACGCCCCGATGTGGTCTGGCTTTTCCGCCGCCCGATCCTCGACGAATGGGCCGAACGCGGCAATGTCTCGATCCAGGAACTTGTCACCCATGTCGTGATCCACGAGATCGCGCATCATTTCGGCTGGTCCGACGACGACATCTCGGCCATCGACCCCTGGTGGGAATGATCCGGTTCCCGGCCCTCACGCACATCTCTTGTGCAGGACCGCACCACACTTGACGCGCCCGTGACCCGACGACTCGCCAACCTGTCCTACCCTTGCACCACGCAACAATAGGAGGACACGGATGACCAGGCTTTCCCGCCGCCAGGCGCTTTTCGCCGGTGCCACGATGCCCCTTGCCGCCGCGCTTCCCGCCCCCGCCTTCGCCAAGGCCGAGATGCAGGGCGCGGGCTTTGCCCCCTTCCACCGCTTCAAGCTGGGCGCCTTCGAGGTGACAGCGCTACTCGTCGGCTCCCGTGCGGGCGACAAGCCGCAGGAAACCTTCGGCACCAATGCCAGCCCTGAAGACTTTGCCGCGCTTTCCGCCGCGAACTTCATCCCGGCGGACCGGACGCAGAACTTCTTCACGCCCACCCTCGTCAACACCGGGGCGGAGCTGGTGCTTTTCGACACCGGGCTTGCCGCCGAAGGCACGCTCGCCGCATTGTCCGCGGCCGGGATCGCCCCCGACCAGGTCGACGCCGTGGTCCTGACCCACATGCATGGCGACCATATCGGCGGGCTGATGGGCGCGGACGGCACCACGCCGACCTTCGCCAACGCCCGCTATCTTACCGGCGGCACCGAGCACAGCTACTGGTCCGGGGCGGCGAACGAGGGTTTCGACAAGAACGTGAAACCCCTGAACGAGAAGATCACCTTCCTCGACGATGGCGGCAGCGTCGCCTCGGGCATCACCGGGATGAACGCCTTCGGCCATTCCCCCGGCCACATGGTCTATCACATCGAATCCGACGGCCAGCGCCTGATGCTCACCGCCGACACCGCCAACCACTATGTCTGGTCCTTGCAGAAACCCGACTGGGAGGTTCGCTTCGACGCCGACAAACCCACTGCCGCCGCCGTGCGCAAACAGATCTTCGGGATGATTGCCGCCGACCGTATCCCCTTCATCGGCTATCACATGCCCTTCCCGGCCCTGGGCTATGTCGAGGCAAAGGACGACGGCTTCCGCTTCGTACCCGCCAGCTACCAGTTGATGCTGAATGGCTGAGGCCGGAAGCCAAATTCCTTAAGCAAGGAATTTGCCAAAAATCTTCCTCAAGATTTTTGCCCCCGGTCACCACGACCGGGGGCAGTTCCATTTCCACGCGAAGCCTTTATGATAGCGGTAACACGAACAGGTGCCGCATGTCCCAGCTTCCGATCCTCACCCTGACGCTCAACCCCGCGCTCGACATGGCGACCGAGGTGCATGAGCTGACCCCCGGCCACAAGCTGCGCTGCGCCGAACCCTTGCTCGACCCCGGCGGCGGCGGGTTGAACGTCAGCCGCGCGATCAAGTCGCTCGGCGGCGACAGCCTGGCGCTGGTCGCAATCGGCGGGCTGACCGGCGACCGGCTTGCCGGCCTGATCCGGGCCGAAGGCGTAACATTCCTGTCGATCCTCGGTCCCGGCGAAACCCGTCAGTCGCTCACCGTGAACGAAGCCACCTCCGGCAAGCAGTTCCGCTTCATGCTCCCCGGCCCGGTCTGGGGCGAGGCGGAGCGTGCCCGCGTCTTCACCCTCCTCCGCGCCACTGCGCGGCCGGGCGGCATCTCGGTGATTTCCGGCAGCCAGCCCCCCGGCGTGCCGGTCGACTTCCCCGCGCAACTCGCCGCCTCGATGCCGGAAAGCCGGATCGTGCTGGATACCTCCGGCTCCACCCTGACCGAAGCCGTCCGCCACCCGATCCCCGGCCTTGAAGTCCTGCGGATGGACGGGCCGGAGGGCGAGGAACTGGCCGGAAAGCCGCTCCCCACCCTCGCCGACACTGCGGACTTCGCGCAGGCGCTGGTTCACCGCGGTGTGGCGAAGATCGTGATCGTCGCGCGCGGGGCCGAGGGCAACGTGCTGGCTGACGCCGAGCAGAAGCTCTTCGCCAAGGCGGCCAAGGTGCGCGTCAAATCCACCGTCGGCGCGGGCGACAGCTTCGTCGCCGCTTTCGTCCTCGCGCTGGCACAGGGCCAAACCCATGCCGAGGCGCTGGCGCTTGGCTCTGCCGCTGCCTCCGCTGCCGTCACCACCGACGCGACCCAACTCTGCCGCCCGGAAGACGTGATGCGGCTTCTGCGCGAATGCACGGTCAGCGCGGTGTGATCTGTAGGGTGGGCAATCTGCCCACCGTCGCTCAGAACTCCACCTGAGCCACCACCGCCCGGTGATCCGAGGGCCAGGGCATGACCACGATGTCGCTGCGCGGGCCGTCCTCGCCGACGATGGCGGCATCGGTCACCGTCACCCCTTCGCCCCGCACCAGTACATAGTCGATGCGGTCGGGCTCGTCGTCGGTTGCAGCCTCGTCATAGCTTGGCGTCCAGGTATAGGCGGGCTTGGCCACCGGATCGGGATGCACCGCACGATAGGCATCAATGAAGCCCTCGGCCATCAGCCGCCCGGTCGTGGGCCAGACCACCGCGATCGGCTTCGCCCCGCTGGCCACCACTTCAGGTGTCCAGTCCAGCGCCGGGGGTTCGTTGAAATCGCCGGTCACGAAGACCGCCACTGCGCCCGCTGCCGCCGCCATGTCCCCCGCCAGCAAATCCAGCGCCGGGCCGCGCGTCTCGGTCGCGAACTTCACCGCCTCCGCCTCGGTAGAGATGAAAGGGGCGGGGCCGTATTCGATGCCAAGCAGCTGGTAGGGTTGATAGGGCTCGTCATCCAGATGCACGTTGAACAGCCAGACCGTCTTGCCGTTCACGTCCAGCGCCACCCCAAGGTCATTGGCCGAGGCCGCCCCGATCGGATAGCGCGAGATCACCGCATTGGCCCATAGCGCGACGTTCTCGCCCTTCTGGTCATGGACGTGCCAGCCCAACGCCTCGGCAATGGCGGGCGCGACACTGTCGCCCACCGCCGGGCAGCTTTCCGCCGTGCAGGGGTCGCTTTCCAGCCGCGTCTCCTGCAAGCCAACCACATCGGCCCCGGCAGCCTTGATCGCGGCCACCGTCTCCTCGATGCCCTTGCCCTCGTTCGCGCCGCCGCCCCAGACGTTGAAGCTCATCACCCGCAGCGTCTCGGCCCCGGCCGGGGCGGCGCACAGTGTCAGCAGACTTGCCAATCGGATCATCATTCCACCCTCCTGCGCTTGTCCTTCGGCCAGACTAGCGCAGGAAGTGGCATCGGTCGACCTTGGGACTGCTATCCCCGGCGAAATCCGGCAATCGCCTCACCCTGGTGACGGAGCTTCCTGCCCAGCCCCATCTCGTCGATCCAGGCCTGCATCGGCGGGCTGATCGGTCCGTACAGATCGGTCCGCGCCAACCGGGCCGCCGCGCGCAGGGCGACCATCTCCTGCCAGCCCATGATCAGGTCATGATGCCCGACCCAGGCCTCCGGCCCCTCATAGATCGCCACCAGACGCCGCTCCTTCGGGCCCGATCCGAAGAAGCGGTAGCTTCGCAGCCCTTCGTGCCCCTGCAACCGCACCCGGGGGACAAGCGCCTTCAGCGCCCGGTCAAAGCCGCCCGGATCGCGCAGGGCGTAGAAGTTGACGACGACGATCTCAGAGGTCATCGCGCCAACGGTTGACGATGGGGTAACGGCGGTCGAGCCAGAAGGCCTTTTGTGTCAGCCGCACGCCGGGGGCCGACTGGAAGCGCTTGTACTCCGCCAGATACAAGAGGTGTTCGACCTTCTTCACCGTGGCCCGGACGAAGCCCAGCGCCACGATGTCCGCGACCGCCATTTCCTTTTCCACCAGACACTCCAGGATCACATCCAGCACCTCATAGGGCGGCAGGCTGTCGTCGTCGCGCTGGTTCGCCCGCAGCTCGGCACTCGGCGGCCGCGCGATGATCCGCTCCGGGATGACCTCGCCCGGCGGGCCCTTCATCCAGCTCCGGTGGTTCTCGTTCCGCCAGCGGGCAGTCAGGAACATCCGGGTCTTGTACATGTCCTTGACCGGGTTGTAGCCGCCGTTCATGTCGCCGTAGATCGTGCAATAACCCACTGCCATTTCCGACTTGTTGCCGGTGGTCAAAAGCATCTCGCCGAACTTGTTCGACAGTGCCATGAGCATCAGCCCGCGGAGGCGGCTCTGGATATTCTCCTCGGTGATCCCGGCTTCGGTCCCCGCGAACAGCGGTGCCAGCGCCTCACCCACCGCGCCTTGCGCGCCCGAGATCGGCACCGAGTCATACCGGCACCCTAGCGCCGTCGCTGCCGCCGTCGCCAGCTCCAGCGACTCCGCCGATGTGAACTCCGAGGGCAGCATCACGCAGCGCACGTTCTCCGGCCCCAGGGCATCCACCGCCATTGCCGCGACAATCGCGCTGTCGATCCCCCCCGACAGACCCAGCAAGGCCTTCCGGAACCCGCATTTCCGCATGTAGTCGCCCAGTGCCATGACGCAGGCGCGGTAATCCGCCTCGCCGATCGGAGGGATTTCACTGATCTCGCCGGGGTCGGCCAGCCACCCCTCCGCCCCACGGCGGAACGTGACCATCACCTCGCACTCATCGAACTGCGGCAACTGCGCCATCAGCCGCCCGCCCGGGTTCAACACCATCGACGACCCGTCGAACACCTGGTCATCCTGCCCGCCCACCATGTTCAGGTAGACCAGGGGCAACCCCGTCTCCACCACGCGGCTTACCATCAGGTTCAGCCGCAGGTTCGGCTTGCCCCGGTGATAGGGCGAGCCGTTGGGGATCAGCAATATCTCCGCCCCCGTCTCGGCCAGCGTCTCCGCCACGTCCGGGTGCCAGGCATCCTCGCAGATCGGCGTGCCGATCCGCACCCCCTTCACCACATAGGGGCCATGCACGTCAGCCGAGGCGAAGACCCGCTTTTCATCGAACACCGCATCGTTCGGCAGATGGTGCTTCAGCACCCGGGCATGCACCCGCCCACCCTCAAGCACATAGTACCCGTTGTAGAGCTTCCCCCCAACCGGCACCGGCCCGCCGATTCCCAGCGCCGGGCCATCGGCGCAATCCCGCGCCAAGGCCTCCACCGCCGCAACTGCTGCCGCTATGAAGGCGGGTTTCAGGATCAGGTCCTGGGTCTGGTAGCCGGTCACGAACATCTCGGTCAGCGCGACCATGTCCGCCCCCGCGCCCCGGCCCTTGTCCCACGCCGACTTCGCCCGCGCCACGTTCGCGGCAATCGCGCCGACCGTCGGGTTCAGCTGCGCCAGCATCAGTCTGAACGTATCGCCCATCGCGGCCTCCCCCACTACATCCTCTCCTTTTACCAGACTTCACCCCAAGGGAAAGTGGCTCAGGCCCGCTCCCAAGCCTTTGACCGCCAAATCCTTGTCACCTTGGAACCCGCCCCTTACGCTCCTTCCGGTACAGTTTCGGGGATTCGCCAATGCGCCTGCCCATCGCCCTTCTCCTCGCCTCCCTTGCGCTTCCCGCGCAGGCGCAGGACGGAGAGATCATCACCAAACAATACGACGACGGCTCGGTCTACGAAGGCACCTTCCTGAACGGCCGCCAGCACGGGCAGGGAACCTACAAACTCCCCTCCGGCTTCGAATACACCGGCGACTGGGTCGAGGGCGAAATCACCGGCCAGGGCACCGCCCGCTACCCCAACGGCTCGGTCTACGAAGGCACGTTCGAGAAGGGCCAGCCTGACGGCATCGGCAAGATCACCGCCCCCGACGGCCGCACCTACGAGGGCGACTGGATCGAGGGCCAGATGACCGGCGAGGGCCGCGCCGTCTACGCCAACGGCTCGGTCTACGAGGGCGCCTTCGTCAAGGGCACCCACAACGGCAAGGGCAAGCTGACCAACCCCTCGGGCTATACCTACGAAGGCGACTGGGTGCTGGGCGTCAAGGAAGGCCAGGGCCGCATCACCTACCCTGACGGCACGGTCTATGAGGGCACGCTGGTCAAGGGCCAGCGCTCGGGCAAGGGCAAGCTGACCATGCCGGACGGCCTCGCCTATCAGGGGGACTGGGCCGAGGGGCAGATCAACGGCAAGGGCATCCTGACTCAACCGAACGGCGATCTTTACGAGGGCAGCTTCAAGGACGGCCTCCGCGAAGGACAGGGCAAGCTGACCCACAAGAACGGCGACATCTACTACGGCAACTGGGTGAAGGATCACCGCCAGGGCCAGGGCACGTTCACCACCACCGACGGCTTCAAATACGAAGGCGCCTGGGTCGAGGGGAGGATGGAGGGCACCGGCTCGATCACCTATCCTGACGGCTCGGTCTACATTGGCGCGATGAAGGGTGACCAGCCGCAGGGCCAGGGCGCGATCACCTATCCCGACGGCTCCACCTACCAGGGCAACTGGGTTGCGGGCGTGATCGAGGGCCAGGGCCGCGCCACCTACAAGGACGGCCGGGTCTACGAAGGTAGCTTCAAGCAGGCCAAGCCCGAGGGCAAGGGCCTGATGACCTACCCCGACGGCTACCGCTACGAAGGCGACTGGGTCGGCGGTGAGCGTGAGGGGGTTGGCGCGGCGGTCTACCCCGACGAAAGCCTCTACCGGGGTGATTTCAAGGCGGGGCTACGGGATGGCCAAGGCGAGTTCTCCACTACCGAGGGCTTCAAATATGTGGGCGCCTGGGTCGCCGGCCAGATCGAGGGGCAAGGCGTGGCCACCTACCCCGAGGGTGACATCTACGAGGGCCTCTTCAAGGCCGGCAAGCGCGAGGGCCAGGGCAAGCTGACATACGCCAGCGGCGAGGTCGCCGAAGGCGTCTGGCAGAACGGTATCCTGACAGCGCCGCCGGAGACTCCGGCCCCGGTGGAAGGCGAGGCCCCCGCCGAGGGCGAAGCCCCCGCAGAACCCGCGACGAACCCGTAGGTCGGGCTTCAGCCCGACTCTTCACCAGCGCCACCGCCATCGTAGGGTATGCTTCAGCGCACCGACATTCTCGAAACTCTGCGAACCTACAGGCTCATAATGCAATTCAAGTGCTCGTCGGAAGATTGGTCCAATGTCGCAGAGTTCTGGAGCAGCGTCGTCGGCCTCCACGACTCCCTGCTGGCGGATGCCCAGTATTCCAAAGCCTCGACGACCATGATCTTGGAGTTTCAAGAAGTTCTCACTCATTCTCCCGACAGCGGTTTCCGCATCGCGCACCCAAGGCTTCAACTGCAACTGACCGGCGCAGAAGATGGCAACTTTCAACGGGTCCAAAACGCTGTCGGCCATGATGTAGCTGCAACCGAACTCCTGCCAAGGGAGCTTTGGGTCAACACCATGGGCGGAAGCTTTTCCGTCTCATTCGCATCGCTGCGCTTCGTGATCCCTTAGAGACCTCTCAAGCGCCAAGGAGAGCGCCCACGACCGGTACCTTGGTAGAATACGCTACCGCCCACCATTCCCGGGCACACCAAGAGGGCAGCGCCCGACCGCCGGGTGGGCGAGCAACCTCCATTCTACGCGATTTATCGTTCAACCCCTCCCACCGCAGTTCTGAGCGAGACGCAGCGAAGCGCCCGCCCGAGGGGGCGGTCGGGCGCTGCCCGGCGGCGCAAGCGCCTTGATTCCGGGCGAAGGAGACGTCCAACTTCTCGGCATCCGTCATTTCCACGACAACGGTGACCTAAAGTTTGGAGTGCAACCAAGACACATGCTGGGTTCTCGCCATCGTGGAAATGATATCTTGGACATACCCCCACCCCGGTTAACACCCCCCTAACGCCCACAGCCAACCCCTTGAAATCCCACACCTCGCCGCCTTGTCCTCGCGTGGGCAGTGCCAGAGCCCCTTGCGGCCCCCGCCCCCGCCCCGCTACTCCTTCCCCATGCGCCAGACCCTGACCGAGATCTACGAGGCCCGCGTCGCCGACGGCTCCCTCAGGGCCGACCCCGCCCAGCACGCCCTCCTGCCCCGGCTGGAGGAGCTTCGCGCCTGGCTGGAGGCCAACGCCACCCGCAAGGTCGGCCTCTTCGCCGGCCTCTTCGCCAAGCCGATCCAGCCGCCCAAAGGCCTCTACCTCTGGGGCGGCGTCGGGCGCGGCAAGTCGATGCTGATGGACCTCTTCACCGAAGCCACCGAAATCCAGCAGAAACGCCGCGTCCACTTCCACGCCTTCATGCAGGGCGTCCACAAGGGGATGCACGCCGCCCGCGCGCGCGGGGTGGAAGACCCCCTCACCCCCGTCGCCGACGAGATCATCCGTGACCTCCGCCTCCTCGCCTTCGACGAGATGCAGATCACCGACATCACCGACGCGATGCTGGTGGGGCGGCTGTTCGAGAAGCTCTTCGCCGCCGGGATCGTGATCGTCACCACCTCGAACCGGCCCCCCGGCGATCTTTACAAGGACGGCCTCAACCGCGGCATCTTCCTGCCCTTCATCGCCATGCTGGAAGAAAGGCTGGAGGTCGTGGAACTGGAAAGCCCGACCGACTACCGCCAGCACCGCCTTCAGGGCGCGCAGGTCTACTTCCACCCCGCCCGCACGGCCACCGCGCAGATCGCCGCGATCTGGGCCGACCTCACCGGCGGCGCGCCCGAGCAGCCGCTTACGCTGGAGGTGAACGGGCGGCAGGTCACCCTCCCCCGCTTCGCGAACGGGGTCGGCCGCGCCAGCTTCTGGGACCTCTGCTCGAAACCCCTCGGCCCCGCCGACTACCTCGCCATCGCCCGCGCTGTCCGGGTGCTGATCCTGGAAGACATCCCACAGCTTTCTTCGGCCAACTACAACGAGGCGAAGCGCTTCGTCATCCTGATCGACGCGCTTTACGAGGCGAAGGTCCGCCTCATCGCCTCGGCCGCCGAAACGCCGGAACGGCTGTATATCGAAGGCGAGGGGTCCTTCGAATTCGAACGCACCGCCAGCCGACTGCGCGAGATGCAGGGTGCGGACTGGGGAGTTTAGCCCAGCGCCTGCCACAGAAGCCGCAGGGCCATCGCGGTCGAGGTGATGACGAGCAGGGGCTTGATCAAACGCGCCCCGATCCGCATCGCCAACCGTGCGCCCAGCGAAGCCCCGGCAACCTGCGCCACCGCCATCGCAAAGCCCACCCCCCACCACATCGCACCCGAGGGGATGAAGACCAGAAGCGAGCCGATGTTCGAGGCGAAGTTCAACACCTTGGTATGCGCTGTCGCTTTCAGCACGCCATAGCCCGCCAAAAGCACGAAGCCCATCATGAAGAACGACCCGGTCCCGGGACCGAAGAACCCGTCATAAGCCGCAACAGCCGGAACCACAGTCACCGCAAAGACGGCAGGCTTCATGCGTTCGACCCGGGCGTCATCCGAAAGCCCCGGCTTCAACGCAAAGAACGCCGCTACCCCGATCAGCACCACGGGCATGATCACCCGCAGGACCTCGGCGGGCATCAGATGCGCCATCGTCGCGCCCACTGCCCCAGCCGCGGCACTGATCGCCGCCATGCCCAACTGGTCCTGCGGCCGGACCTGCCCGGCGCGGGCATAGGCCAGTGTCGCCGTCGCGGCCCCGAAAGTACCCTGCAACTTGTTCGTCGCCAGCGCCTCGACCGGCGAGGCCCCGGCCAGAAGCAGGGCAGGCACCGAGATCAGCCCGCCGCCGCCAGCAATGCTGTCGATGAAGCCAGCGCAAAAGGCGGCAAGGACCAGGAGCAGGACAAGATGAGGGACAACTTCGAACATGGCCAAGCTTCTCGTCGCTTCCGGTTCCGGGGGCAAGGGGGAGCCACCTCGGGGGGCATCGAGGCCCCGCTCGGCGGCGCTGCCGCCAACCCGGATGTCAGCCGCCCTCAGGCTGACGGTAAGGGGTGCCTCCGGCGGGAGGATCTGGGAAAAGAGCAAATCGGCCTTGCTCTTTTCGGCAAATACTCTGGGGGTTTGGGGGTGAAACCCCCATCAGGCGAGGAGGAGGCGAAGGCCGACGACGAGAGGAAGGTCTTGCGCGTCTGCGCTCCGCCAGACTGGTGGTCAGACCTGGGCGAACTCATCGCGGGAATAACCCTGCAGATACAGCAGCGCCGTCAGGTCGCCGTGGTTCACCCGCACCTCGCACTCCGCCTGTACCCGAGGCTTGGCATGCAGCGCCACGCCCGTTCCGGCGGCCTTCAGCATCGGCAGGTCATTCGCTCCGTCGCCAACCGCAATCGCCTCGGCGGGCGCGATCGCAAGCCGTTTCGCGATCTCGTTCAGCGCCTGAAGCTTGGCTTCCTTGCCAAGGATCGGCTCGGCAACGGTTCCGGTCAGCTGGCCCCCCCCGACCTGCAAGGTATTCGCCCGGTTCTCGTCGAAGCCCAGCATCCCGGCAACCGCCGAGGTGAAGGCCGTGAACCCGCCCGACACGAGCGCCGCATAGGCTCCGTTCGCCTTCATCGTGGTCAGAAGCATCTTCCCCCCCGGCATCAGCGTGATCCGGTCGCGCAGCACCTGGCCAATGACCGCTTCGGGCAGGCCCTTCAGCAGGCCCACCCGCTCACGCAGGGCACCCTCGAAATCCAGCTCGCCGTTCATCGCCCGCGCGGTAATCTCGGCAACGCGGGCCCCGACCCCCGCCTCATCCGCCAGCTCGTCGATGCATTCCTGTCGGATCATGGTCGAATCCATGTCCGCGATCAGGAGGCGCTTCCGCCGCCCCTCGGCCCGCTGCACCACCATATCCACCCGCAGCGCCTGCAGCCCTTCCCAGACCTCCCAGCGGTTGCCGGGGATGGTTCCGACATCGAACTCGGCGGCCACACCGGGATCGAGCCAGCGCGCCGCCCCGCCGCCCCAGGCATCGCGCAGGCTCTCCACCGTGACCCGGTCCAGCACCGGTGTTTCAGGGTTGGTGAGCAGCGTGACGACATGCATTTGGCGAAGTTTCCGATAGTGAACCTGAGCGTCGCTTTTTCGCGATCAAGCGTCGGACTATCGCGATTTTTCCGCTTGCGCCAGAGCGGGTAGGTCATTAGCCAAGGCGGCGGGACACCCTTCCCCAACGAAGGGCTTTTAGCTGGAAGGCTACCATGACTGACCTGACCCCGCCGGCCAAGCGCCCGGCCAATCCGCGCTTCTCTTCTGGCCCCTGCGCCAAAATCCCCGGATATTCGCTTGATATGCTAGCCGACGCGCCCTTGGGCCGCTCGCACCGCGCCGCTGTCGGCAAGGCCAAGCTGAAAGAGGCGATCGACCTCACCCGCGAAATCCTTGGCGTGCCGGATGATTACCGCATCGGCATCGTCCCCGCGTCCGACACAGGCGCCGTGGAAATGGCGCTCTGGTCGCTGCTTGGCCAGCGCCCGGTGGAAATGCTGGCCTGGGAAAGCTTCGGCGAAGGCTGGGTCACCGATGTCGTGAAACAGCTGAAACTAGACGCCAAGGTTCGCATCGCGCCTTACGGGAAGATCGTGGACTTCGCCGAGGTCGATTTCGACAAGGACGTGGTCTTCACCTGGAACGGCACCACTTCCGGCGTCCGCCTGCCGAACGGTGACGCGATCCCCACCACCCGTCAGGGCCTGACGATCTGTGACGCCACCAGCGCTGCCTTCGCGATGGACCTGCCCTGGGCGAAGCTCGACGTCACCACCTTCTCCTGGCAGAAGGTACTGGGGGGTGAGGGCGCGCACGGCATCTTGATCCTGTCGCCCCGCGCGGTGGAGCGGCTGGAAAGCTACACCCCCGCCTGGCCGCTGCCGAAGATTTTCCGCCTGACCGCCAAGGGCAAGCTGATCGAAGGCATCTTCCAGGGCGAGACGATCAACACGCCCTCGATGCTGGCCAATGAAGACTACCTCGTCGCGCTGAAATGGGCGAAGTCCATTGGCGGTCTCAAGGGCCTGATCGCCCGGGCCACGGCCAACGCCAAGGTCGTCCACGATTTCTGCGCCGCGAACCCGTGGATCGCGAACCTGGCCGAAGACCCGGCCACGGCTTCGACCACGAGCGTGTGCCTCAAGTTCACCGATCCCCGCATCACCGACGGCGAGGCTTTCGCCAAGGCCGTCGCCAAGCGGATCGAAAAAGCGGGTGCCGGTTTCGACCTTGGCGCCTATCGCGACGCGCCTCCGGGCCTGCGCATCTGGTGCGGCTCGACGGTCGAGACCTCGGACGTCCAGGCGCTGATGCCCTGGATCGCGCATGCGTTCCACGCCGAGATCGCCGCGCTCGCCGAAGCTGCCTGATCAAGCGCCGGGGCAAGCCCCGGCCTACCCATCCTTCGTAGGTCGGGGCCTGCCCCGACTCGTCTCTCCGACATCCAAGGACCATCCCATGCCCAAAGTCCTCGTTTCCGACGAACTCTCCGAAACCGCCGTCCAGATCTTCCGCGACCGCGGGGTCGAGGTCGACTACCTGCCGAAACTTGGCAAGGACAAGGACGCGCTTGCCGCCGTCATCGACCAGTATGACGGTCTCGCCATCCGCTCGGCCACCAAGGCCACCGAGAAGCTGCTGGAGAAGGCCGCCCGCCTGAAGGTCATCGGCCGCGCCGGGATCGGCGTCGACAATGTCGACATCCCGGCGGCGTCGAAAAAGGGCGTCATCGTGATGAACACGCCCTTCGGCAACTCGATCACCACCGCCGAACATGCCATCGCCATGATGTTCGCTGTTGCCCGGCAAATCCCGGAAGCCAACGCCTCGACCCATGCCGGAAAGTGGGAAAAGTCCAAGTTCATGGGGGTCGAGCTTTTCAACAAGACCCTCGGCGTGATCGGGGCGGGCAACATCGGCGGCATCGTCTGCAACCGTGCGGTCGGCTTGCACATGAAGGTCATCGCCTACGATCCCTTCCTCTCGGAAGAGCGCGCCAAGACCCTTGGCGTCCACAAGGTCGAACTGGACGAGCTGCTGACGAAGGCGGATTTCATCACCCTGCACGTCCCGCTGACCGACAAGACCCGCAACATCCTGTCGCGCGAAAACCTCGCCAGAACCAAGCCCGGCGTCCGCATCATCAACTGCGCGCGTGGCGGGCTGATCGACGAGGCGGCGCTGCTCGATGCGCTGAACACGGGCCATGTCGCCGGCGCGGCGCTGGACGTGTTCGAGGTCGAACCCGCCACCGACAGCCCGCTTTTCAACCACGCGAACGTGGTCTGCACCCCTCACCTTGGCGCATCGACGACCGAGGCGCAGGAGAACGTGGCGCTGCAGGTGGCCGAGCAGATGTCGGACTACCTCTTGACCGGCGCGGTGCAAAACGCGCTGAACATGCCGAACGTGACCGCCGAAGAGGCCGCCATCATGGGCCCATGGATCAAGCTTGCCTCGCATCTGGGCAGCTTCATCGGGCAGATGACCGATGAGCCGATCAAGGCGATCAACATCCTTTATGACGGCTCGGTCGCCGCGATGAACCTTGCCGCGCTGAACCAGGCGGTGATCGCGGGCGTGCTGAAGGCGCAGAACCCGGACGTGAACCTCGTCTCCGCCCCCGTGGTGGCGAAAGAGAAGGGCATCCAGATCTCGACCACAAGGCAGGAAAAGACCGGGGTGTTCGACGCCTATATCAAGGTCACCATGGTAACGGACAAGCGCGAACGCTCGGTCGCCGGAACCTGCTTCTCGGACGGCAAGCCGCGCTTCATCCAGATCAAGGGTATCAACATCGACGCCGAGGTGGGCGCGCATATGCTTTACACCACCAACGAGGACGTGCCCGGCATCATCGGCCTTCTGGGCATGACCATGGGCAAGAACGGCGTGAACATCGCCAACTTCACCCTTGGCCGGTCGGGCGTGGGTCAGGACGCGATTGCGCTGCTCTACCTGGATCAGGCAATCGACCCCAAGGTCGTCCAGACGCTGGAAGCGACCGGCATGTTCCAGCAAGTAAAACCGCTGGTGTTTGAAGTGGGCTGAAGGCATCGTCGCGCCGGGCGGACTGTACCGCCCGGCACCCCGGAGAAGCCTCGATGTCGAATGATGCCCTTGCCCGGTTCCTCGGCGAACTGGCCAGACTTGTGGCTCAGGAAGACCGGCCCGAGGCGCAGGCAACAGCCGATGCCCTGCGGCACGGGCCGGCGGTTCTGCCCGGGCCGCAGGCACCTTGCTCACATGACGCCGAAATCCGCCGACTTGCCGCCACGCCGGGCGGAACGGAGGCCGCACGGCTGTTGCTTGCCGCGCAGGACCGGATTCCCTGGGGTGTCAATCCGGTGGTCCATCTGGATTCGACCGCGCTGGCGAACAGCAGAGCGGTCGCTGCCCTGGTTGGGCCGGACGGTCCGATAAGATCGGACGACCTGCTTTTCGGCCTCTTCTATCAGCAGCCGCAGAGCTACTATCCCCTGCACGATCACGAGGCCGACGAGACCTACATGATCCTTGCCGGATCGGTGACCTGGACAGCGGGCGAAGATTGCCGCCTGCGCCACCCGGGCGAGGCGATCCACCATCCCCGCCGGATGCCGCATGCCTTCCGTACCGGGCCGGAGGGGTTTCTGGCCTTCTGGCGCTGGTCCGGCGATATCCGAGCCGAGACCTACCGGATGCTGCCGGACCCTGATGCCTGACCATGCCTTGCAGCTTTCGCCTTTCCTAAATAGTCCACGGAGGCCGGGGTGAGTGATGCCCCCGGGACCAGCCATGGGAACCAGCGCATGCACATCTACGCCATCGGCGACATTCACGGGCATCTCGACCTTCTGAAGGCCGCCCATGACCTGATCGCCGACGACAGCGCGCGGCATGGGCCGGGCCCGGTGGTCCATGTCGGCGACCTTGTCGACCGCGGCCCCGACAGCCGGGGCGTGATCGACTTCCTGATGCAGGGACAGGCCGGCGGGCGGGACTGGACCGTCCTGAAGGGCAACCACGACCGGATGTTCGCCCGCTTCCTGCGCGATCCGTTCGAGCCCGAGCCGGGCCTGCGCGCCGATCTGGGCTGGCTGCACCCAAAGCTTGGCGGCCCGACGACACTGGCCTCCTATGGGGTGGAAAAAGCCGCCGACCGCCCGGTGGCCAAGGTCCACGCCGAGGCGCTGGACGCCGTGCCGCAGGCGCATGTCGACTACCTGAACCGCCTGCCGGTCCTGCACCGGCTGGGCGAGGCCGTCTTCGTCCACGCCGGCATCCGGCCCGGCGTTCCGCTTGACCAGCAGATCGAGACCGACCTGCTCTGGATCCGCGATCCTTTCCTGACGCGGACCGAAAGCTTCGGCCCGCTGATCGTCCACGGCCACACCGCCATCGACCAGGCGACCCATTACGGCAACCGGCTCAACCTCGACAGTGGTGCGGCCTATGGCGGCCCGCTCTCCGCCGTGGTGATCGAGGGACGCGAGGCTGCCCTTCTCACCCCCGCAGGTCGGAAAAAGCTTACCGTCGCCGCAGCCTGACACCCCGTCTTTTTGCTGGACGGAATCTGGCTCGCATGGTTGCCTCTGGCCCATGACAAAGCGCATTTCTCCTCTCCTCGTTACGCTCGCCATCATCGCCCTTACCGCCGCCTGGCTCCTGTGGATCGGGCGCGAGCCGATCTGCAAATGCGGCTATGTCAAACTCTGGCACGGCGAGGTGGTCAGCTCGGAAAACTCCCAGCACATTTCGGACTGGTACACCCCCAGCCACATCATCCACGGTTTCCTGTTCTTCGGCGCGCTCTGGCTGGTGGCGCGGCGGCTGTCTTTCGGCTGGCGACTGGCCATCGCCACGCTGGTCGAATGCGCCTGGGAGATCGTGGAGAACTCGGATGCGGTGATCGAACGCTACCGCACCCTGACCATCTCGCTCGACTATTTCGGCGATTCCGTCCTGAACACGGTCTCTGACGTGCTGGCGATGGTGCTGGGCTTCTGGCTGGCGTCAAAGCTGCCGGTCTGGGTCACGGTCGCCCTGATCCTGCTGTTCGAGGGCGTGACGATGTGGATCATCCGCGACGGGCTGGCGCTGAACGTGCTGATGCTGGTCTACCCGCTGGACAGCGTCGCCCAATGGCAGGCAGGGCGATAGGCAAGCATAAGAATTTTCTAGAAAATTCTTAGACCCGCATCCGCCGCATGGCGACCAGAGCCGCCGCGCTGGTCGCAAGCAGGATGCACGCGACCAGCACGAAGAAACCGCGGTCGCCAAGGCTCGCACTCAAGGGTGCAAGGATCAGCGGTGCGCTGACGGCCCCCACAAGGCCTGAGGCAACGATGGTCGGCGGCACGCGCAGGTCATCGCCCATCTTGCCGCTTGCGGTGACGTAGAAGCCGGGGAAAAACACCCCCGCCGAAGCCCCCATCGCGACGAAGAACACCGAAGGCGAGACGAACACCGCCCCCAGCGCGAAGGCGGCCGCCGAGGTGACGGACAGGGTGTAAAGCACGAAGGCCTGCACCCGATGCGCGATGAAGACCAGCGCGACGCGGGCCAGAAGGAACACGACGAAGAACGCGCTCAGAAGTTGCGAGGCGCGGTGTTCCTCGACCCCGGCCTGGATCAGGGCCGTCGGCCCAAGGCCGGCAAGGCTCGCCTCCATCCCGATGGCGACCAGCCCGAAGCCGAGGATGCCCCAATGCGGCCGGAAGGCCGTGACCTGGCCCTTGGGCACCGCATCCCCGCCCCCGGCTGCCCCGGCAAAGGCCCAGATCGCAAGGATCACCACGGCGACCAGCCCGAAGGCCCAGACCGGGTCGCTTCCCAGCCAGACGAAGGCCAGCGGTGCGGCGATGGCCCCCACGCCGAAGGTCGCGTTCAACAGGCTCAGCATCGACGGCCCCTTGGCGCCGAAGGCCCGCATCACGCACGGATTGAACACCGCCGTTGCCATGCCGTAGCCCATGCCGAAGACCACGGCGCCTGCCAGCGTCAGCCCCCAGTTCGGGCTGACCGCCATCCCGCCAGAACCCGCCGCCATCGTCATGAGCGCGTGGCGCGGCCCGATCACCGCACCCTTGAAATACATCAGCGCGACGCCAAGGAAGCAGCCGACCCACAACAGCGCCACGAACAGGCCCGCCTCGCCCTCGGTCAGGGAAAAGTTGCGCCGGTAGACCGGCAGCGCCGGCCCGAACAGCGCCTGTCCTGCGCCCATCATGACAAAGGTCGCAATACCGGCGAACAGAAGCCCTGCATGGGCCCGGATCAGGTCTTTCAAGGGAGTTCTCCTGCGGTCCGCCTGACTTCTCTCGCCTGTTAGCGCATGTCAATGGCGCCCGTGACGCGACGTCTCCTCGGCAAAGCGCCCCGGATCGTGCAGACTGCGCGAAACACCGGAGGCCCGCATGACCGAGATCCACATCCTCTCTGCCGCCCGCACCGCCATCGGCGGTTTTGGCGGATCGCTCGCCGCACTCCCGCCCATCGACATCGCCACCCATGCCGCGAAAGCCGCGCTGGAGCGGGCAGGCGTCGAGGGGGCCGAGATCGGCCAGGTCGTCATGGGCCATGTCATCAACACCGAGCCGCGCGACATGTACCTGTCCCGCGTCATGGCGATGAATGCGGGCATCCCGGAGACCACCCCCGCGCTGAACGTGAACCGCCTCTGCGGGTCGGGAGCGCAGGCCGTAGTGTCGGCGGTGCAGGCCCTGATGCTGGGCGATGCCGATCTGGCGCTGGCGGGCGGGGCGGAATGCATGAGCCGTTCGCCCTACATCCTGCCCGCCGCCCGCTTCGGGCAGAAGATGGGTGATACGCGCGCGCTCGACATGATGACCGGCGCGCTGACCTGCCCCTTTGGCACCGGCCACATGGGGGTGACGGCGGAAAACGTCGCGGCGCAACATGGCATCACCCGCGAGGAGCAGGATGCTTTCGCGCTGGAAAGCCAGGCCCGTGCCGCCCGCGCCATCGCCGAGGGCCGCTTTGCCGACCAGATCGTTCCCGTGGAGATCGGCGGCAGGAAAGGCCCTGTGACCTTTGCGGTGGACGAACACCCCAAGACCACCAGCGCCGAGGCGTTGGCGGGCCTGCGTCCCGCCTTCCAGAAGGACGGCACGGTGACGGCGGGCAATGCATCGGGCATCAACGACGGCGCGGCGGCTCTGGTGCTGTCGCGCAATGCGAAGGGGTCGCGCGCAAGGGTGATGGGCTATGCGCTGGCCGGAGTGGACCCGAAGGTCATGGGCATTGGCCCGATCCCGGCGGTGCAGGCCCTGTGCCGGAAGCTGGGGATCAAGCCGCAATCCTTCGATGTGGTGGAATCGAACGAGGCCTTCGCCGCCCAGGCCCTCGCCGTCTCCCGCGCCCTGGACCTTGACCCGGTGAAAGTGAACCCCAACGGCGGTGCAATCGCACTCGGCCACCCGGTCGGCGCAACCGGGTCTATTCTGGTGGTGAAAGCCCTGCACGAACTGGAACGCACCGGCGGAAAGACCGCGCTGATCACCATGTGCATCGGCGGCGGGCAGGGCATCGCCCTGGCCATCGAGCGCGCCTGACTACTCCTCGTTCGACTTCGTCTCCTCCTCGCGAGACCCCGGCGAGGAGTGACGAAGTCAACGACGATCGTTTCCGGACGGTTCAGCCCTCCAGCACGTCGATCATCGCAACACGCGTGGCATGGCGACCGCCTTCGAACGTCGCCTCAAGGAAGGCATCGACGATCTCCAGCGCCAGCCCCTCGCCCACCACGCGCGCGCCAAGGGACAGCATGTTGGCGTCGTTGTGCATCCGGATCATCCGGGCCGAGAACGTGTCGGAACAGACGCCGCAGCGGATGCCCTTGACCTTGTTCGCCGCCATCATGATCCCCTGCCCGGTGCCGCACAGGATGATGCCCAGATCACAATCGCCCGAGGCCACCCGCCGCGCCGCGGCTTCGCCGTGCTGCGGATAGGGGGTGCTTTCGGGGGTTGTCGGACCGATATCCACGACCTCCCAGCCTTTCCCGGCGACATGCGCGGCGATGGCCTGCCGCAAGGCGATAGCGGCGTGGTCGCTGGACAGAACGATGCGTTTGGCGGAAGTCATGGGGCGTCTCGTCACGGTTGCAATATCCCGCGCCGCTTACGCCAGATCGGCCGGGCCTTCAACGCCCCGGCACGCTACCGCACCCGCACCTGCGACCGGGCGGACCTGCCCTCGGCGTCGATGACGCTCAGCGTCACGAAGCCGGCGCCGGGCAGCGCCAGCATCGCCTCGCGCTCCTCCGAGGCGACGATGACCGGCACCCCGTCGGCAAGCCAGGTGAAAGGCGCGGTTCCCCCGGTCACCCGGACCTTCAACCCCGCCGACAAGAGTTCCACCTCGGCCCCGTCCGGCGGGAAGGCCACGGCGGGGGCATCCGCCGCCGCCTCGAACGCCGCCGAACGTGAGCGGAAACGCTGCAGGGGTTGCGGAAGCTCGGCATTGGAGACCAGTAGCGTCGAGGCCGGGGCCGCGGGCTGCGGGTCAAGCTTGCGCTTCAGCCGGTTGAAGGCCTGGAACAGCACGGGTGCAGCCACATCCGCGCCGAAAGCTCCCGGCACCGGCGTTCCATCCGCCCGGCCCATCCAGACTCCGATCACATGCTTGCCGTCAAACCCGATGGCCCAGGCATCGCGGTGGCCGTAGGAGGTGCCGGTCTTGTAGGCCAGCCGGTTCGACGGTGCGCCCGGCGGCGGGGCTAGGCCCGCAAGGATATCGCCCACCTGCCAGGCCGCGACCTCCGACACCACCCGCTGCCCTTCCGGGACCTCCGCATTCAGCCGCCAGGACAGGGGCCGCGTGACGCCGCCCCGCGCGATGGCGGCATAAAGCTGCACCATGTCCGATAGCGTCACCCCGACCCCGCCAAGCGCAATCGCCAGCCCCGGCTGGCCGCCCGGATAGACCGGCTGCATCCCCGCCTTCTGCATGGCTGAGATCAGCTTCGCCGGACCCAGCGCATCGGTCAGTTCCACGACGGGGATGTTCCGCGACAGCTGCAAAGCCTCGCGCATGCGGATCGTGCCCATGTAGAGCTTGTCGAAGTTCTGCGGCGCATAGCTGCCGAAGCTCATCGGCTTGTCGTCGATCATCGTTTCTGGATGGCCCAGCCCCTCATCGAAGGCCAGCGCATAGACCAGCGGCTTCAGCGTCGAGCCCGGAGAGCGCAGCGCCTGCGTCATGTCGACAAAGCCCTGCCGCAGGTCGGCCTGATAACCCGCCGATCCCACGCTGGCGAGTATCTCGCCC